>CAZHDI010000014.1:0-20060 GCA_964531285.1 uncultured Alphaproteobacteria bacterium
AAGTGAAAAACCGCGACACCCTGATCATGACGATCACCGCGACCCTGGCCGGCGCGATCTCGATGCTTGCCAACTTCGCCATGTTCTTCGGCAACAACCGCAACAGTCCGCTGGGTCTGGTGGGCGTGATCGCGATGATGATCCTGGCCCCGCTGGCCGCCGCGCTGGTTCAAATGGCGATCAGCCGGACGCGCGAATATGCCGCCGACCGTGTCGGCGCGGAAATCTGCGGACGGCCCATGTGGCTGGCCTCGGCACTGGCGAAGATCGAGAACGCCGCGAAAGGCATCGACAACATGGCCGCCGAGCGCAATCCGGCCACCGCCCATATGTTCATCATCAACCCGCTCCACGCCCATGCGGTGGATGGCTTGTTCCGGACCCATCCGCGCACCGAGGAACGCATCGCCCGGCTCAAGGCCATGGCCGGCGAGCAGGGCGGCGGTGCCGGACCCTGGTCATGAGCGCGCCGGACTGGACCGCTCAACGCGAGGCCAACCGGGCCAATTGGGACGAGCGGGTGGCCGCCCATCTGGCACCCGAAAGCGCTTATGACCTTGCGGCCCTGCGCGCCGGAACCTCCACGCTGCACATCATCGAAGAGGCCGAACTCGGGTCCGTCGAGGGGCTGCGGGTGCTGCATCTGCAATGCCATTTCGGCAAGGACACCCTGACCCTGGCCCATAAGGGCGCGCGCGCCGTGGTCGGGCTCGATTTCTCCGCCCCCGCCATCGCGACCGCCACTGCCCTGGCCGCTGAACTGGGGCTGGCGGACCGCGCCCGCTTCGTGCAGGCCGATCTCTATGACGCACGCCAAGCCCTGCCGGATCCGGCCAGTTTCGATCTGGTGTTCGTCTCCTGGGGCGCCATTTGCTGGCTCCATGACATTCGCGGCTGGGCACGGATCGTGGCCCATTTCCTCAAACCCGGCGGCGCGCTCTACATCGCGGAAGGCCATCCGGCGGCCTGGGTGCTGGACGACCGGGCGCCCGGCGGCGGCGCGCTGCCCGGCCCCATCGTGCCCTATTTCTCGCGCACCGCCTTTGTCGAGGACGACACCAGCGACTACGCCAATCCGGCCGCCACGCTGGAGGCCGCGCGAACCTATAGCTGGGTCCACCCGCTTGGGGATACGCTCACCGCCCTGATCGACGCCGGCCTGACGCTGCGGTTTCTCCATGAGCATGACAGCGTGCCCTGGCAGATGTTCAGCCAGCTTGTCATGGGCGATGACGAGATGTATCGCTGGCCGGATAAGCCCTGGCTGCCGCTGTCCTTCTCGCTGCGCGCCGAAAAGACCGGCTGACGCCCTCGACGGAGACCTCATTTGATCACCCCCGGCTATATCCGCCTCATGGCGGCTTACAATCATTGGCAGAATGACAGTCTTTATGGCGCCGCGGCCGGGCTCAGCGATGACGAGCGGCGCCGTCCGCGCGGGGCGTTTTTCGGCTCCATCTTCGAAACGCTCAATCATCTTCTGTGGGCGGACACCATCTGGATGAGCCGGTTCTCGGACGCGGTCGAAAAGCCGGAGGTCTCGATTGCGGGATCGGTAGGCTTTCGCCTCGATTGGTGCACGCTCCATGCGGACCGGACCGTCTTCGACCGGATCATCATCGACTGGGCGGCGGGCCTGAGCGACGCCGACATGAACGCCGATCTGACCTTTTATTCCGCCGCCATGCTGGGTGAAGTCACGCTGCCCGCCGCCGGCTGTTTCATTCATTTTTTCAATCATCAGACCCATCACCGCGGCCAGGTCCATGCCATGCTGACCGCCGCCGGCGCCAAACCGGACGATACCGACCTGTTCATCATGCCCGCCCATTACCGGGATGCCCCGTGAGCACAGCCCGCGCCGCCGCCCTCAAGCTTCTCACCGCCGTGACCGACAAGGGTCGCGCCCTCGACGATGCGTGGGCGGAGGATTTGAAAGACGGCGCCCTGACGGGCCTCGATACCCGTGATCGCGCATTCGCCCGCGCGCTCGTTGCCACCACCCTGCGCCGCCTCGGTCAGATCGACGCCATTCTCGACGCCAAGCTCAACCGCCCGCTGCCGGACAAAGCCGTCCGGACGCGCAACATCCTGCGCACCGGCATTGCGCAAACGGTATTTCTGCGGACCGCTGACCATGCGGCCGTCAACGAGGCCGTCGGCATGGCCGCGGGTGCGCGGCAATCGCTCAAGCACAAGGACATGGTGAACGCCATCTTGCGCGCCGCCGCGCGGGAGGCCGCCACGCTGGCGGAGTCCGGCGACTGGGAACGGGCCAACACACCCGATTGGCTGTGGGAGAGTTGGACGCGTGCCTATGGCGAGGACACCGCGCGGGCCATTGCCCGGGCCCATCTGGCCGACCCGCCGCTCGATCTCACGGTCCGCGCCGACCCTGAGACTTGGGGTCCGCGGCTGGAGGCCATGCTGCTGCCCACCGGAACCCTGCGCCGCGGCCTGACCGATGTCACGACCCTGCCCGGTTTCGAAGAAGGCGCCTGGTGGGTACAGGACGCCGCCGCCGCGCTGCCGGTCACCCTGTTGGGCGCGGTGAACGGACAATCCGTGATCGACCTGTGCGCCGCGCCCGGCGGTAAGACCGCGCAACTGGCGGCGAAGGGCGCCCAGGTGATCGCGATCGACCGGTCCAAGACCCGGCTGACCCGGGTGACCGGCAATCTGGCGCGCCTGGGGCTGACGGCCGACCTCGTGTGCGCCGATGCCACCCAATGGCGGCCGCAACAGCCCGCCGATGCGGTCCTGCTCGATGCGCCCTGTTCGGCGACCGGCACCATCCGCCGCCATCCCGATGTCGCGCATTTGAAGTCACCGGAGGACGTCGCGGCGCTGGCCGCGCTCCAGACCCGGTTGCTCGATCAGGTCCCCGCCATGCTCAAGCCCGGCGGCGTGATGGTTTATTGCACCTGCTCGCTCCAGCCCGAGGAAGGCCCCGATCAGATCGCCGCGTTTCTGGAGCGCACGCCCGGCTGGACCATCGAGCCGGTGCGGTCCGATGAGATCGGCGGCCTTGCCGAGGCGATCACCCCGGACGGCACCCTGCGCACCCTGCCCTGTCACTGGCCGGAGAGCGGCGGGCTCGACGGGTTCTTCGCGGCAAGGTTGCGGGCGCCCGCGTGAGGAAACCGTTTGGCGCACCGCGATCACATTTCATGAGATCCCTGTCATCGCGCACCGGAATTGCCATGATTGCCCCCGACACTACCTGCGCGCCGACCGGTATCGGCCACGTATTCCACACCGCCGGCATACGGGACACCTCCGGTGACCGTCGCCCGAAAAAGACTGGAGAGGGATCCATGCTTGCTTCCACAGCCACCCGTTTTGGCGGCGCCACCATCCGGGGCGCCAAATACACGTTGGCCGCCGTGATGATTGCCGGTTCGCTGGGCGCCTGCGCCAGCCAGGGCGGCGGCGGCACGGTCGACCGGTATGATGTGGGCGCCCCCGCCCGCGTGGCCTTTGGCCGTGTGATCGAGGTGACGCCGGTCGAGGTGCGCGGCACCGATGGCGGCACCGGCACGGTGTTCGGCGCGGCAACCGGGGCGGCGATCGGCGTCGGCGCGGCCAGCGATGGGGCGGAGAGCGTCATTGCCGGGATCCTCGGCGCGCTGATCGGCGGCGTTGCAGGCAATGCCATCGAGCGCGGCGTGACGTCCGGCAACGGCTTTGAGTATCTCATCCGCCTGGAAAACGGCGAGACGATTGCCCTGGTGCAGTTGGACGAGTATGCGATCCGCGAAGGCACGCCGGTGCGCATCACCTATGGCGAGGACGTACGCGTGACCCCGACCGGCGGGCGCCGCGGCGGTGGCTACGATGACCGCTATGGCGACGACCGGTATGTCGATCCGGATTTCTAAGCGCCGCAAGGCCTTGCCGATTTGACCGGGCTACCCTGGCCCTCCTCCGGCTCACCCGCAAGATGATGTGGGTGAGCCATTTTGAGACAGCATATCTTGCTTCCGCGCGAAGCCGGGTGCTAACTGTCTCTTATGACCGAATCGATCCGCATCGCCCCGTCCATCCTCTCGGCTGACTTCGCCCGCCTGGGCGAGGAAGTCAAAGCCGTGGCCGATGCGGGCGCCGATTATATCCATATCGACGTGATGGACGGGCATTTCGTCCCCAACATCACCATCGGCCCGGACGTGGTGAAGGCCTTGCGTCCGCATACGGATCTGCCGTTCGACGTGCATCTGATGATCGCGCCGGCGGACCCTTATATCGCAGCCTTCGCGGACGCCGGCGCGGATATCATCACGGTCCATCCCGAGGCCGGCCCCCATCTGCACCGAACGGTCCAGCTCATCAAGGCGGCCGGCAAGAAAGCCGGCGTGTCGCTGAACCCGGGGACGCCGGTCGAGGTCATTGATCCGGTTCTGGACGATTTGGACCTCGTGCTGGTGATGAGCGTCAATCCGGGCTTCGGCGGCCAAAGCTTTATTAACAGTCAATTGGGCAAGATCCGCGCCGTGCGTGAACGGATCGACGCATCGGCACGGCCGATCGAGTTGGAAGTGGACGGCGGGATCAATGCCGAAACCGCCGCCAAGGCCATCGAGGCCGGCGCGCGCGTGCTCGTTGCCGGCACCGCCACCTTCAAGGGCGGACCGTCGGCCTATGCGAAAAATATCAGGAGGCTGCGCGGCGCGGCATGATCCGCCCCCGCAGAAAGCGGCATGGCCAAGAGCGCAGACAAAAGCCGGTGGGCGGAACGGACCCGCACGACCCTCAGCACCGCATGGCGCGACCTGCGCGCTCATTCGGTGCTGTCCTGGAGCGACCTGACCGGCCCGCGCGGCCCGCTGCCGGACCGCGTGCATTTCGCCGATCCCGTGCTGATCGGCGCCGATCCGGCGAAAGGCGCGGCGATCCAGCAGGGCCGATACGATTTTGCCGGCGATGCGCTGGATCTTGGCGAGGGCGCCAATCCCTGGTCCCGCCCGGCCCCCGGTCCGGCCTGGGCGGAAGTGCTGCACAGCTTTTCCTGGCTCGATGATCTGTGCGCCATCGATGATGACGAGGCGGGGATCTGCGCGCGGGCCCATGTGGACAACTGGATGACCGCGAGCGGCCGCTGGGACGCCATCGCCTGGACGCCGCACATCACCGCCCGCCGGGTGATTGCCTGGATCATCCATTCCCGGACAATCCTGAACGGCGCGGATCTCGTTTGGCGCTCAAGCTTCCTGCGCAGCCTGTCGCGGCAGGCGGTGCATCTGTCCAACACGGCGTCCTGGGCCACGGACGGCGAGCGGCGCATGACCGCCGCGATTGGCCTGACCCTGTCGGGCCTGTGCCTGCCCCATGGCGAACGCCGCAGCGACCGCGGCCTGGCGCTGGTCTGCGAGGAGGCCGCCCGGCAGATCCTGCCCGATGGCGGCCATGTCAGCCGCAACCCGGATGTGCTTTTGCGCATCGTCGCCGATCTGCTGAACCTGCGCGCCGCCTTCGACCATCAGCGCCTGACGCCCCCGGAGGATCTCCAGCGGGTGCTGGACCGGGCCTTCCCGATGCTGCGGTTCTTCCGCCTCGGGGACGGCGGCTTCACCCAGGTGAACGGCGCCCATGCCGCAGCGCCGGACCGCATCGACGCGGTTCTGGCCCATGACGCCGATGCCGGGCGCCCGCTCCATCAGGCCAACCAGTCCGGCTATCAGCGCATCGCGCAAGGCGACGCGGTGCTGATCATGGATACCGGCGCGCCGCCCCATGGCGTTCCCGGCATCCATGCCCATGCCGGCTGCCTCGCCTTCGAACTGAGCATCGGTGCCCAGCGGGTCATTGTGAATTGCGGCGCCGCCCATGATCTGGGTCCGGACTGGCGCACGGCGCTGCGCTCGACCGCCGCCCATTCCACGGTCACCCTGGCCGATACGTCGAGCTGTACCTTCCTGCCGCGCGACCCGGACGCCGCCTTTGCCGATGGCCGGGTTCTGGCCGGCCCGCGCAGCGTCATGAGCGAGCGCCGCGAAACACCGGAAGGCGTGGTCGTCGAAGCCTCCCATGACGGCTATGAGCGCCGCTTCGGCATGCTCCACAGCCGCCGGGTGTTCCTCAATCAGACCGGCCGGGAAGTGCGCGGCGAAGACACGGTGATTTCAACGGACGCCAAGGCCGTGAAAGCCCGCGAGTTCGGCTACCATGCCCGCTTCCATCTGCATGCCGACATTCAGGCCGACCTGACCGACGAGGGCAAGCGCATCATGCTGACCCTGCCCGACGCCAGCGTCTGGCGGTTCAAGGTCAATGGCGGCACCATGGCGCTGGAGACCAGCACCTATGTCGACGGCACGGGGTCGGTGCGCCCGGCCCGCCAGATCGTCGTGCACGGCGAGATCGGTCCCGAGCCGACCGTGCTGACCTGGTCCTTCACCGCCGACAAGGTCGACGCCGGCGAGGAAACCTGGGCCGGCCCCGAAGCCATCCCGACCGAAAAGGGTCCGGCCGTGGAACGGCCGAAAAAGGCGAAGGCGCGCAAGAGCAAGCGGGTCAATACGGCCACGGACAATCCGGCGGCCGAGCTTGGACTCGACGACTGGCCGCCGGTGCGCATCGAGGACATCAAAGTCCTGGAGGATTGAGCGGCGCCCTTACCGCTCGATCGTCACATAGGACGCATAGCCCCGATAAAGCGGCTCGAACATAAGCCGGCCGCCGAACGCCTGCGCCATCTCGAGCGCCGCAGCCTCCAGATCGGCCCGCGGGGTGACATGAAACAGGCGCAGCCAGGCATAAAGGGCTGACTTGGAAAAGGCCGGCAGCCGGGCGCAGGTGCCAAAGTCCACCGCCGCGAACCGGCCGTCCTTGGCGCACAGCCGCACGCCTTCATGCAGCGCCGCGCGCCAATCGGGGATCATGGACAGGGAATAGGAGATAAACACCCGGTCGAAGCCATCATCGGGGGTCGTCCGGCCGAACAGGCGCGCATCGAACGCCGTGGCGTCGCCCTGCGCCAGCGTCACCCGGCCCTCGGCGCCGATTTTGCGGATCGCCGCCTCGGCACTTTTGAGCATTTCGGTCGAGATATCAAACCCATAGACCCGGGCCTTCGGATAGCGCGCCGCGACCGCGACCAGATTCCGCCCGGTCCCGCAGCCGATTTCCAGCACGGTCCCGCCGTCCGGCGGCTGAAGATCCGTAATCAGCCGATCGCGGCCGAGCAGATAATATTTGCGTGTCAGGTCATAGAAATGACGCTGGAGCCGGTACATCCGGTCCATTGCGCCGGCCTGATCGCCCGCCATGGGTCACCCCCGAAACTCATAGACGTGAAAGCCGCCATAAATTGACGCGCGGTCGCGGAGCACCATCTCGCGGCATTGCTCGGCGTCATAGGACCAGCGGGCCAGAATCTCCGGCGGCAGGGCCGCATCGAGCGGACTGTCTTCGCCCGCGGTACGGAACACCACCCGCGCGCCCGGCTTTGCGGTGCGGGTGACCTCGACCCACAGGTCGGTCATCTGGGCCGGCGTCATCCAGTCCTGGGCATCGAGGAACACATAGCCGTCAAGACTCGCCTCATCCTGCGTGGCCAGATGATCCGTCATCGACGCATGATGAACGTGTGTCTTGGCGGCTTCCTCCTGGACGGCCTCATAATGGGCCCGGCGCAGATAGGGCGGCATCGCGGTGCGCCCTTTCACGTCGTAACAGCGCCCGAAGGCTTGCCATGCAAAGTAGTTCTCGGTCAGCGGAAACCCGCAGGCCAAACGCTCCAGACGGCTTTTCAGCACCACCGACATGTCCCCGCCGCCGGACAGCGCGTCGTATTGCGCCGGTGGGATGCCCAGACCGTAGAGCGAGACCGGCATCTTGCACAGCCAGCGGACGAATTTCGTATCGAACAAAGGGGCAAGCTGGGTCTCGTACAGCCAGCGCTGCTGGTCCATGCTCGTGGCGGTCAGCAGGCGGCGCGGATTGCGACCGTAAAGCCGGGCCAACAGATGCGCGATGCCGATAAACCGGCCCAACAGGCCGAACCGGTAAACATTGCGGGCGAACAGCCGGATGCGCCGGCCGGCGAACAGTTTCTTTTTCTCCCAGAACGCCCGGGTCTCCGGATCGAGCCGGTCGCGGATGAACCGGTCATAGGCGGTGACATTGGCTTTCTCGTCGGCATAGCCGAAAAACCGGAAAAAACCCTCATGGCTGGGCAGGTTCTGAACCGCCGCCAGCTTCAGGCGCACCAGCGCCACATGGGCCGGGTTGAGATCGACCGCGGTGACCTGCGCGGGCCGGGCGCTGAGATAACTCAGAATGTTGCACCCGCCCGACGCGATAGCGACGATGCGCTTATCGGAGGCCATGCCGGGCGCGAGGCCCAAAGCCTCCATGTCCAGCTCCGGGTCCTCCCAGATCTGCGGATAGACGAGCCCCGAAAAGGCCCACACGAACATCTGTTCGAGCATACCGCGTTTGAAGGTGCCGCTGCCTTGGCGTACAGCGGTCTTGAGATGGGGATTTTTAGCGGGCATGGCTCCGGCATTCGCTTGAAGGGTGCAAAGACACCTACACTGGCATGGGTACGGCGCCGGGCCAAGCCGACCGCGCCCGGGCATGCGTCCCGGGTTGCATTTTGGGGTCCCGTCCGGCGGTGCATCACCGATCGGACAGAGCAAGGCGCGACAGGCGTTCACCCGGCCCCGGCAACCATGCTATGCACCCCTGACCTCACGCCGGCATGGCAGCACGGACACGCAGACTGAGGCCGCCCGCGCCACGGGCGCCCGTCTCGATTGCGCCTCACAGGGTCTGCCCCTGCCCTCCGGCGGTTTAGCGCAAAGGGCCACAGCCATGACCACCACCCCCGCCCCCATCCGCCGGGCTCTGCTTTCCGTTTTCGATAAGACCGGACTGGTCGATTTTGCCCAGGCGTTGAGCGCGCGCGGCGTCGAACTCGTCTCCACCGGCGGCTCGGCCAAGCTCCTGCGCGAAGCGGGCCTTGCGGTCCGCGATGTCGCCGACCTGACCGGCTTTCCCGAAATGCTGGACGGGCGGGTCAAAACGCTGCACCCGATGGTCCATGGCGGGCTGTTGAACATGCGCGACGATGCCGGCCACCGCGCCACGGTCGCCGAGCACGCGATTCCCGATATCGACCTCGTGGTGGTCAATCTTTATCCCTTCGAGGCCACGGTGGCCAAAGGCGCCGACTACGCCACGACGGTGGAAAACATCGATATCGGCGGCCCGGCCATGATCCGGTCCGGTGCCAAGAACCACGCCTTCGTGACCGTGGTGGTCGATCCGGCCGATTACGACCGCGTGCTCGACGACATGGCCGCCCAGAACGGCGCCACCGGCCTGGATCTGCGCAAGACGCTGGCGGCCAAGGCCTATGCGCGGACCGCCGCCTATGACGCCGCCATCGCCGCCTGGTTCGCCCGCGAACTCGAGATCGCCGCCCCAACCTGGCGCAGCTTTGCCGGCACGCTCACACAGACCCTGCGTTATGGCGAGAACCCCCATCAGAGCGCGGCGTTCTACACCACGGGCGACACCCGCCCCGGCGTGGCATCGGCCCGCCAGCTCCAGGGCAAGGACCTGAGCTACAACAATCTCAACGACACCGATGCCGCGTTCGAACTGGTCAGCGAATTCGACCCGGCGCAGGGCCCGGCGGTCGCCATCATCAAACATGCCAACCCCTGCGGCGTGGCCACCGGCGCCACCCCGGCCCAGGCCTATCAAAAGGCGCTGGCCTGCGATCCGGTCAGTGCATTCGGCGGGATCATCGCGCTCAACACCACACTTGACGGCACAACGGCGCGCGAGATCGCCAAGCTCTTCACCGAGGTGATCATCGCGCCCGATGCCGACGAGGCGGCCCTGGAGGCCCTCGGCGCCAAGACCAATCTGCGCCTCCTGCTGACCGGCGGTCTGGCCGATCCGCAGGCGGAGGGCACCCTGGTCAAGTCCCTCGCCGGCGGCCTTCTGGTCCAATCGCGCGATGCGGGCCGGGTCACCGATGCAGGGCTGAAGGTGGTCACCAAGCGCGCGCCGAGCGATGCCGAGCGGGCCGACCTTCTGTTCGCGATCACCGTTGCCAAGCATGTGAAGTCCAACACCATCGTCTATGCCAAGGGCGGGGCGACCGTGGGCATCGGCGCCGGGCAGATGAGCCGGGTGGATGCCGCCCGGATCGCCGCACGCAAGGCCCAGGACGCCGCCGAGGCCGCGGGCTTGAGCGCGCCCCTGACCCAAGGATGCGTCGCCGCGTCGGACGCGTTCTTTCCGTTTGCGGATGGCCTCTTGAGCACGATCGAGGCAGGCGCGACCGCGGTGATCCAGCCTGGCGGCTCCATGCGCGATCAGGAAGTGATCGACGCGGCGGACGAGGCCGGCATTGCCATGGTCTTTACCGGCATGCGACATTTCCGGCATTGAGTGATTTGCGCCCGAGTCGAAGGGGATCGGAGCGGGGGAGCGAGCCATGGCACTGCTGCGACTGATCCTCATGGGGGGATTGATCCTCCTGGCCGTCACCGTCATTGCGGTGGGCGCGGCCCTCCACGGGCACAGTACCGGCTGGATCGCCGAGAAACGCAGCCTCGCCGAGCACGCCGCGTTCCTGGAACCGCATCTGACCGTCACCCGTCCCGATACGGCCGATCCCGCACCGGTCATGTTGATTTTTTCGGGCTGCGGGGGCGTGCGCCCGCATCATGAAACCTGGGCAAATCTTGCAGCCGACGAAGGCTTTATCGCCGTGATCGTGGACAGCATGGCGCCCCGGGGCATGTCGCGGGACGCCGCACTGACCCAGGTGTGCTCCGGCAGCCGGCTCTGGGGCCGGGAGCGCGCGGGCGATGTCATGGCGGCCATCGCCCAGGTCCAGACCATCGAGGGCGCCGACCCCTCACGCGTCGTGCTGTTCGGCCAGTCCCATGGCGGCTGGGCGATCATGGACCTGCTGTCCATGGATTTCGCACAGCGCGCACCCACAGGGCTGTGGCCCCGGCCCGATCCGGCGTTTCTCGGCGCGGTCCAGGGCGTCGTGCTGTTCTATCCCTATTGCGGCGCATTTTCCCTCACCCAGACCCATGGCTGGTCGGTCGAACCGCCCGCCCTCATGGTCCTGGCCGACGATGACACGGTGGTCTCGCCGCTGGCCTGCCGCGAGGCGGCCGATGCGCTGAAGAGCGCCGGAGTGCCGATCGTCGTGGACAGCTATGCCGGCGCCGGCCATGCCTTCGACGAGGTGGACCGGGCGCCCGAACCCGGCTTCGCTCCGAACCCGGAACGCACCGAGGAAGCGCGTGCCCGGGTGCGCCGGTTCCTGCGCTTCGTAAAGGGCGATTGACCCTACCGGACGCCGGAGGCCATGTCCTCGCCGGGGCGGCGGCCGCTCAGGCCCGACAGCAGATCGCGGATCTGGCTGCCCGCGAGCGACAGTTTCGCCCCGTTGATCGGGCCGGACGCCTCCATTTCCTCGATCAGGCTGGTGACCCGCGCCACCTCCGGCGCATGATCCTGGAGCCAAAGCGCCACGACCGACTCGCCGGTCCGCCCCGCCGCGGGGCGTCCATTCGCATGCAGAATGATCGCGTTGGTGAGAAGCCGCTGCTGCCGGTAGAGATCCTCGATGGTGCGCCGGACCGCGAGCCGCTCCCAATGCTCGTCCAGAGCCAGATCGATCCCCTGGCTGCGCAGCCGGTCGAGATTGAGCGCGGCGCCCATGCCGAAATAGACCGCCGCCACATCCTCGGGCGCCCAGTCCTGCGCGCGCGCCACATCGATAATATCGCATACGGACGACAACGGCTCGAGCGCCGCGACGGCGCGCGCGAGCGCCTCATCCAGTCCCTCGGCCACCGCACCTTCTACCCGCCGGTCGAGTTCGGCCTTCTGGAACGGCGAGATCAATGTCTCGATTTCACCTTGTAAGGCGCGCACCGCGTCCTGATAAACGCCAACCGCCGTGGACATGTTGAGATCGGCGGGACGGTAGCGCAGGAACCAAAGCACCTGCCGGCGCAAAAAGACCCGCACCGCCTCATAGGCAAAGAGTTGAGCCAGGGCCGGCACGCGCGTGTCGAGCGCGTTGATCCGCTCCCAGAGTGCCGGGACATCGAACACATCGCGCGTAATGACAAAAGCGCGCGCCACATCATGGGCCGGCACCCCCATGGAATCCTGGATCCGGTGGATGAAGGTGAGCCCACCGATGTTCACCACCTCATTCGCCAGCAGCGTCGCGATGATCTCCCGGCGCAGCGGATGCGCATGCAGCGCGTCGGGGAAGCGCGCGCCGATCACGGCCGGGAAATAGGCGAAGAGATCGCGCATCAGATGCGGATCGTCCGGCACTGAACTGTCGGCAATATCATCGAACAGCGCAATCTTGGAATAGGCGAGCAGCACCGCGATGGCCGGGCGGGTAAGCCCGAGCCCCGCCTCTTTCATCTCGCGCAACGCCTCGTCATCGGGCAAAAACTCGACCGAGCGAATGAGATCGCCGGCGCGCTCCAACGAGCGCATGAACCGTCCGTGAGCGTCTAAATCCGCCGGCGAGGAAATCTCGGCCAGGGTCAGCGCCAGGGTCTGGTCGTAATTGCTCCGAAGCACAAGGCGCGCCACCTCGTCCGTCATCGCCGCCATAAGGGTGTCGCGGTCAACCGGGGTCAGCGCCCCGGCGCGCACCATGGCATCGAGCCCGATCTTGATATTGACTTCGTGGTCGGAACAATCGACGCCGCCCGCATTGTCCACAAAATCCGTGTTGATCCGCCCGCCGCGCCGCGCGAATTCGATACGCCCGCGCTGGGTACAGGCCAGATTGGCGCCCTCGCCGATCACCCGGGCGCGCACCTCGTCCGCATCGATCCTAATACCGTCATTGGCCCGGTCCGCGACCTCGATATGATTTTCGCCCCGCGCCTTGATGTAAGTGCCAATCCCGCCGAACCACAGCAAATCCACGCGCGCCTTGAGAATGGCGCGGATGAGTTCGAAGGGCGTCATCTGAGTGCGCGTGATACCAAGCGCCGCCTGGATTTGAGGGGTAATACGGATGGTTTTGGCCGACCGGCTGAACACGCCGCCACCCGCTGAAATCAGATCCGGATTGTAATCGGCCCAACTGGTACGCGGCAGAGCGAACAGGCGCGCACGCTCCTCATACGAAATCGACGGATCCGGGTCCGGATCGATGAAGATATCGCGGTGATCGAAAGCGGCGATGAGCCGGATATGACGCGACAGCAGCATACCATTGCCGAACACATCGCCCGACATATCGCCGATGCCCGCGACCGTAAAGGGCGTGGTCTGAATGTTCGTGCCCAGTTCGCGGAAATGGCGCTTTACCGCTTCCCAGGCGCCGCGCGCGGTGATGCCCATTTTCTTATGGTCATACCCCACCCGGCCGCCGGACGCGAACGCATCGCCAAGCCAAAAGCCATAGCTGGCGGCCAGATCATTCGCGATATCCGAGAAGGTCGCCGTGCCTTTATCGGCGGCCACCACGAGATACGGGTCGGGCTCATCGTGGCAGACCACCCGCTCGACCGGCATCACCGTACCGTCGGGCAGCACATTGTTGGTCAGATCCAAAAGGCCGGAGATAAACAGCCGGTAGCACGCAATGGCTTCTTCCACTGCCGCATCCCGCCCCGCACTCGGCGGCGGCAAATGCTTGGGCACAAAACCGCCCTTCGCGCCGACCGGCACGATGACCGCATTCTTGACCATCTGCGCTTTGACGAGCCCCAGCACCTCGGAGCGGAAATCCTCCGCCCGGTCGGACCAGCGAATGCCGCCGCGCGCCACCCGGCCGCCGCGCAAATGAACGCCCTCAAAGCGGGGCGCATAGACGAAAATCTCATAGAGCGGCTTGGGATCGGGAAGATCCGCAAGCTCCTGACTGGCGAACTTAATGGACAGATAGGGCTTGGGCTGACCATCCGCCTGCCGCTGGAAATAATTGGTTCTCTGGGCGGCCATGATCAGGGCCATCATCTGACGGATGATCCGGTCCGCATCCAATGAGGTCACATCATCGAGCGCCGCTTCCAGCGCCGTTGTCAGATCGCCCTGGCGCATCGTCCGGATGTCATCGTTCGAGGCGATATCCGGATCGAACCGCCATTTGAACAGATCGACCAGCAGCCGGGCGATATCGTCATGGGCACTCAGCGCCGTCACGATATAGCTGTCCGAAAACGTCGATCCGGCCTGTTTGCGGAACCGCGCCAGGGCCCGCAGGATCAGCACGTCGCGCCAGCCGAACCCCTGATCGATCACCAGCCGGTTGAACGCGTCGTTCTCGGCGTCGGCGAACCAGACGGCCCGGAAGGCCTGCTCGAATGCCCCGTCGATCGCATCGAGATCGATCGGCCGGGCGTGCCGGTGCGCCATGAAAAAATCATGCATCCAGATCGTTCGCCCGCCGGCTTCTTCGCCGCAGGCGGTCAGGCCCGTCCCGTCCGCCACATCCACCGTATACGGTGTTTCCTCGATGACGCGCAGGCCCATATTCTCGAAAACGACCATGCAATCGCTCAATGTCACCGGCACATCCCAGTGATAAAGCTTCAGTCGCAGAGCCGTGTCCGGATCACCCGGCTTGCGGTAGGCCCGAAGCGCGATTTCCGGATAGCCGCACAAATCCTCAAACACCGCGATGTCATCGAGCGCGGCGGACGCCGTCGTGTGATCCCGATAGGCTGAGGAAAACCCATCCGCATACCGCGCGATCAGCGCCCGGCCGGCAAGCGCGCCGTGACGGTCCAGCAGGGCCGAGCGCACGCCATCCGCCCAGTTCTGCGTATAGCCGTCAATGGCCGCTTCAAGGGCCGGCACATCGGCGCGGGGAATATCGCCCATATCCCGGGCGATGATGAAATGCACCCGGATCAGGGGGCCTTGCAGAAAGGTCGGCGTGAAATCGGCAATCCGCCCGTCAAACGTCCGTACCAGGAGGTCCGCGATCTTCAGGCGCAGGGCGGTGTCATATTTGTCGCGCGGCAGATAGGCGATGATCGACGCATAGCGATCGAACCGGTCATAGCGAACAAACAGCCTGGTCTGCGGGCGTTTTTGCAGGCGCAGAATGCCGGTCGATGTGTCGAGCAGATCCGCGACCGAGGCCTGGAACAGCTCGTCACGCGGATAGGTCTCCAGAATGTTCCGCAATGCGCGTTCATCATGGGAGTCCCGCGCAAGCCCGGCCCGCGCGATCACCAGCGCCACCTTGCGCGCCAGCAGCGGAATATCGCTCGGGCTGCGATTGTAGGCGCTCGAGGTGAACAGGCCGACGATGCGCCGCTCCCCGACGACCGACCCGTCCCGGCCATAGAGCTTGACGCCGACATAGTCCATCACGACCCGCCGATGGACGCGGGATTGCCGGTTCGCCTTGGCGACGATGATCGGCACCGGCTGCATCAGGAACTCGCGGACCTCCGGCGTCATGACGACCATCTCGCCCTGGCGCCGCAGGACGCGTACGGACGGATCGCGCAACAGGCCCAGCCCCGTTGTATCCGCGGGCGCCAACCGTCCGGTCTCGACATCGCCGACAATGGTGTAATCCCGCACCCCGAGAAAGGCGAAATTATCGCTCTGGATCCAATGGAGAAAGGCAATCGCCTCGCGCAGATCCTCCCGGTCCACCGCCGCGGGCGCATAGTGCTCCATGAGCCGGATGGCCTTATCCACGGCCTGGGTCATCGCCGGCCAATCGCCGACCACCGTGCGCACGAGGCCAAGCACCTCCTCAAGCCGGGCCTCGATCTCCCGATGCACATCGGCCGAGTGCTGACGGTCGATCTCGATATGAAGCACCGACTCGCGCACCATGCCGTTATCGGGGCTCAACGCCCGCCCCGTCCCGCGTCCGCCCTTGGCCGCGCGCTCAACGGCAACGCGCCGCCCGCCCCGGTCGCGCTGAACCTCCAGAATGGGGTGGATCAGGCGCACCACCTGAAACCCGTGCGCCGTGAGTTCATCGACAACGGAATCGATGATGAAACGGCTATCGTCCGTGTTGATCTGAATGACCGTGTTGGGGGTTTCGAAGGGATAGGTCGACTCTTCGGCATTGAAGACGCGCACGATGGGCTCGCCCGGCTGGCGTATCTCGGTGAAGGCCCACAGCGCGGCGGCGATCCCAGCGAGCCCGGCAGCGTCATATTGGCCCAGGTCGCCCTCATCGGCGCCCTCGAATACCATCGACACGAACGCCATGAGGGCGTCGCGCACCGGTTCAGGAGCCGTCTCCCGCACCAGCGCCGCCGCGGCTGTCACCATCTCATGCGCCTGACCGGTCCGGACCTCCATGCCGCCGGTTTCCCCCGATCGAGATTCGGCCATCTGCCTTGCCTCCTGCGCCGTCCTGCCGCACCCAAAGGGCGCCTCCACCCCCCTTTCTTTACCATGACCGGATCGCCGATTTGTGAAAACCACGGCCCCGCGCCACCGGTCCCGCGCCATTGGCCCCGCACCCTTAACCTTGTGCCGTGTACCCAGGACCGGCAAGCTGACGCGCCGGTGGAGCGCCTGACATGAAAGTGCTGACCTTCAACATCTGGAATTTTCCGGGCTCGGCCCATCGGCGGGCCCGCATGGCGGCCATCGCGGCCACCTTGCGCGGCGGCGACTGGGACGCGGTCCTGCTTCAGGAACTCTGGCCCGTCGGCGAACGCCGGCAATTCGACGGCCCGCCGCTCGACGGCGCCGCCGATATGGAGCACCCCTGGACCCGCCCGGCCAACTGGCTCGCCGCGCCCTTCGCTGTGTTCGGCAGGGGGTGGATCGTGGACACCGGCCTGCGCATCCTGACCCGCACGCCGATCCGCGACACCCGGCACATCTACTATCCGGGCAGCCCCAGCAATCGCGGCCTGTTCCGGCGCGGGGCTCTGGCCGTGAAGATCGAGGCGGGCGGGCTCGGCCCGGTCTGGCTCGTGAACACCCATCTCGTGCACGCCACCCGTCACGGCCAGCGCAACCCGGAGCGTCTCGCGCAAATCACCGCCTTGCGGACATGGATCGATGAGACGCTCACCGACGCACCCGTCGTGCTGGGCGGCGATCTCAATGCCGGACCGGCCATCCACGGCTCCCACGCCGCCGGTGAGGATCCTGAATTCTGGCACCGGATCTTGGCAGGGCCCCTCGCAGGGTTCTCGCCCGGCACCGGCGACCTGACCGGCGCGACCTGGAGCGCGCAGGCCAACCCCTATGTGGCCGCTGATCCGGACCGCGAAGAGGCCCGTCTCGATCATCTGCTGGCCGGACCGGGACTGGCCGCCCACGATGTCACGGTCCGCTTCCGCCACGCGGCCGCCTTGCCGGACGGATCGACCGGCCCTCTGTCGGATCATTTCGGCGTCGAAGCCCGCATCGCCGAGGGCTGAGAGCCCTTTTGGAAATTGGGCATCACCGGCCCATCCACCACTCTTGCGCGAGCCCGTGACCATCTCACAGGATTGGACTCGCCAAAGCGCCGAATCGCTGGTCTCGCTTGCGCGAATCAGGGTCATGATGTGCGAAATCGGAACACTGCGGGCGGGGTTGGCCCGCAGGTTTTTTGCGTGCACAGCCAAGGACCCGTAATGCGCGAGCCACCCGCCCTCAGCGCCCGTCAATTGGACCGCCTCCCGGCGCCCGTTCTGAGCGCTCTTCCGAGCGGACGGGTCGAAGCGGCGAACAGGGCCGCGGCGGGGCTGCTGGCCGACGGGGCGGAGATCGCCACCGGCACGCTTCTGTTCGATGCACTGCACACGGACGACCGCGCGGAAGTCGAAGCCCTGTGGCATGCCCATGTGGCGCAGGGGCGAAGCATCGACATTCTATGCCGCTGGTTGCGCCCGGATGGCAGCCCGCGTTGGTGCCGCCTGCATTTCGTGCCCGATCCGGACACCGCCGGCGCGCGCTGGATCGGCACCGCGAGCGATGCCTCGGCGCGCATGGCGGCGCGGTCTGCTCTTGCCAGCACCGCCCAGATGATGCGCACCCTGGAACAGGCCGGCGGGCTTGGCCTGTGGTGGTATTATCCGCAGACCGATGATCTTCAGTGGTCGGACGGAACGTACCGGATCCATGACCGGGAGCCGGACCGCCTGATTACGGGCCAAGCCGACGCGCTGGCGCTTTATCATCCGGATGACCGCGCGGCGCTCCAGACCCAACTGGCCCAGGCCGCACACGAAGGCGGCGCGCTGAATTTGCGCCTGCGCGTGCTTCTGGCTTCGGGCGCCAGCCGTCCGGTGCGCATCCATGGCCGCGGCGAAGGCCAACCCGGAACGCCGGAGCATTGTATCCACGGCGTTATCGAGGATCTCAGCCGTCACGCGGCGGCCGAAACCGCGCTCGATGCCGCCATCGGCCAGCAGGCCCATCTTGCCGACATGGCCGGCATCGCCTTGTGGTCCTGGGAGGCCGCGACCAACCGGATCACCGGCACGGCGGGTCTCGACGGGCTGATCCCCGGCGTTTTGCGCGAGGGCATGACAAGCCTCGATGTATTCGCCCGCCAGATCCACCGGGACGACCGGGCCATATTTCTCACGGCCATTCAAAGCGCTCTGACGGACGGCACGCCGGTCGACCGCGAGGTCCGGCTGCGCCAGGCGGGCGGCGATCCGCGCTGGATCCGGGTGCGCGCCACGGTTCAGCAGGCGGACGGCGGACGCACGCTCGGGCTTGCCGGATCGCTTCAGGACATCAGCGACGCCCGCCGCTCGACCGCCGCCCTGGAGACGGCCCGCGAAGAAGCCCAGGCCGCGGCACGGGCCAAGGCGGACTTCCTGGCCATGATGAGCCATGAGATCCGCACACCGATGAATGCCATTCTGGGTATGCTGGATCTGCTCAACGCCAGTGGCCTGGAGGACCAGCAGCGCTCCTATGCCGCCATCGCCCAGGACTCCGCGCGTGCGCTTCTGGCGATCATCAACGATGTGCTGGACTTCTCGAAGCTCGATGCCGGGCAAATGGCCCTTGAGCGGATCGATTTCGATCTGGCGCGCACGGTCGACGGCGCGGTGTCGATCCTGCGCCCGCGCGCCACGGAAAAGGGCCTGGATCTGACGGTCAGCCTGGACGGCGGCCTGCCCGACCATCTGCGCGGTGATCCGGGCCGGGTCCGTCAGATCCTGATCAATCTCATCTCCAACGCGATCAAGTTCACCCATCGGGGCCATGTCGCGGTGTCCGCCTCGGCCCTGCCGGGCGCGCGCGACGGCACGGCCCGGGTGCGCTTTGAGGTGCGCGACACGGGAATCGGCATCGCGCCGGCCGCACAAGAGCGCCTGTTCACGCGGTTCACCCAGGCCGACACCTCGATTACCCGGCGCTTCGGCGGCACGGGCTTGGGCCTTGCCATCAGCCGTCAGCTTTGCGACCTGATGGACGGGCGCATTGGCGTTGACAGCATCGAGGGCCAGGGCAGTACCTTCTGGTTCGAGCTTGGTTTTGAGTCCGGCATCCAGACCGCCGAGACGCGGAAAGCAGCGCCTGCGGACCAAGAGGGTCCGGAGGCGGACGAGCCGCCGCTGGCAATCCTGGTCGCCGAAGATAACCCCGTCAATCAAACGGTGATCCGCGCGATCCTGCACAAACTCGGCCATGCCTGCGAGATCGTCGACACCGGACGCAAAGCCGTGGAGCGCGTGCGCACCCGCGATTACGACCTGGTGCTGATGGATATTCAGATGCCGGAAATGGACGGCGTGCTCGCCACCAAGGTCATCCGCGTGATCGACGGGCCGCAGCGCGCCGTGCCGGTGATCGCGCTCACCGCCAATGCCATGACCGGTGACCGGGAGGCCTATCTCAAGGCCGGCGTCACCGATTACGTCTCCAAGCCGATCAATGTGCGCGATCTTGCCGGTGCCATCGAGCGGTGCCGCCCGCTCATCCCGCCCCGCGCCGCGGAGCCGCGCCCGGCCCCCGAGCCGCAACCCGCCCCGGTCGAGGCGCCCGAACAGGCCTATCCCGAAACCGCCTCGGCGACCTATGGCCGCCTGCTGGCCTCCCTCGGGTGAGCCCACAGGCGCCCGCCGTCTCCTAACGGTTCTCAAATGAAAATC
>CAZHDI010000014.1:20160-48713 GCA_964531285.1 uncultured Alphaproteobacteria bacterium
GCGCCTTACTCGGCGGGCGCCTCTTCAGCTTCGTCTCCGGCTTCGATCTCGTCGAGCAGCGCTTCCATCTCGTCCATGGTGGCATTCATCCGCTCAACCAGAGCCCGGTACGGGGCCGGCGACGCAAGATCGACGCCCGTCGCCTTCATGAGGTTGTACGGATAATCCGACCCGCCCGCCTTCAGAAGATCGATATAGGCATCGCGCGTCTCGATGTTGCCGGCGCCGATCTCGGTGGCGAGCTGCGCTGCCGCCGCCATCGAGGTGGCATACTGGAATACATAGAAATCGCGATAGAAGTGCGGGATATAGGCCCATTCGATGGCATAGAGATCATCGATGGCCATCACGCCTTCATCATGGCCGTGATAGCGCTTGAGAAGATCGAGATAAATCTCGGTCAGCTTGGCGCCGGTGAGCACCTGCCCGTCCTCGACCATTTCGTTCATCTTGAGTTCGAACTCGGCGAACATGGTCTGCCGGAAGAAGGTGCCGCGCAGGGATTCAAGACCGATGCCGAGATAGTAGAGCTTTTCCTCCGGGGACTGCGCTTGGGAAATCACATGATCCTGGAGCAGCATTTCCAGCATGATCGACGCGGTCTCGGCGATCTGGGTCGCATAGCCGGCCGTTTCCCAGGGCTGATTGGCGTTCGACAACACCGAATGCACCGCATGCCCATATTCATGGGCAAAGGTCGACGCGCTCTCATAATCGTCATTGTGATTGAGCAGCACGTAAGGGTGCACATCGTAGGCCGCGCCGAACATATAGGCGCCCGAGCGCTTGCCCGGCTGCGGATAGACATGCATCCAGCGCCCCTCGATGCCCCGGTTATAGGCTTCGATGAATTCATCGCCCAAGGGCTCCAGCGCATCCCGGGTGATCTCGATCGACGTCTCGAGCGTGTATTCCTTATCCAGCGCCACGAGCGGCGGATAAATGTCGAAATAGCGCAGATCGTCCTCGATCCCGAGCATCCGCTTGCGCAGGGTGAAATAGCGGTGCAGCGTTGGCAGCGCCGCGTTCACCTCGTCGATCAGCGTGCGGTACACCTCAACCGGCATATTGGTGCCGAACAGAGCCCGCTCCAGCGACGATTCGTACCCGCGCTGTTCGGTGACGAAGATCCGCGACTGGATCTCGTTATTCATCACCGTGCCGAGCGTGTTTTCGTATTCCTTCCACTTGCCCCAGAAGGCATCGAACACCGCCTGCCGGTCATCGCGGTCGGGCGCCTGACGGGCCTTGGTATAGCCGGACTGGCTGAGCCTGATCGTCTCGTCGCCGGCCAGGGTGATCTCCGGCCACGGAATATCGGCGTTCGCCAGAATGTTATAAGCACGCTGAGCACCGCCCTGAAGCACGCCGGACGCGGCCATGATCGCCTCGGCCTTGGCATCGAGCGTATAGGGCGCGGCGCGCAGGGTGTTTTCGATATTGAAGCGGTGCTTTTCGAGGCCCGGCTCTTCCGCCAGATAGCCCATGACGGTATCTTCGCCGACCGCCAGCAATTCCGGATCGTACCAGCTCACCGCTTCGCCAAGAGACGTCAGCAGGTTGTTCGACAACTGCCGGCGCTCTTCGTTCTCGGCGATGCGCGTGTCTTCATCGGCCTTCAGCGTGGCGTAGACGAGCAGCCGGACCGCTTCCTTGTAGACCATCGAAATGGTGTCGCTGGCCTCGAGCAGAGCCCCGGCGCTGTCACCGAGCGTGCCCTGGAAACGCGGCAGGGTCTCGACATCCGCCGAGACCTCTTCGTAAGCCGCCGTCCATGCCGCGGGTGATTCATAAAGCGCGGTCAGATCCCAGATCGCGCTTTCGGGAATATCGCGCGCCGGTTCGGCCTCTGCCGGGGCCGCGGAATCCGCTGCGCTGGTCTCCGGCGCCGCGGCGACGGTTTCGCTGGCCGGCGGCGTCTGCGCGTCCGGGGTCTGCGTACCGCTGTCGCAGGCAACAGTGAACACGCTGACCGACGCCAGAAGCCCGGCCAGCATCGAAAGGCGATGAATGCGCATGAGTCTTGTGCCTCCTGAGAAAATCCGCCCCGCCACATGCCGCAGCGTCTGCGCCGTACTATGAAGCGACCGCACGCCGGGGTCAAAAAAGACACCGTTATCGGCCCTTCTCGACCTTCAGCTTGGCCGCAGCGTTGCTACGTTAAGGGCAGACGATTGTCGCGTGAGGAGTGGACGACATGCTCAAGCCGGTCAGCGAAACCGCCCAGCCGGACGGCGATCCCGCCGGTCCGACCTATCCGAAGGCCTTCCCGGCGCCGCCCTTCACGGCGCTGTGGGACAACATAACCTTTACCCAAGGGCAACCCTTCGACGCCTTCCGGCGGATGCGCGAGGAGGCCCCGGTCCAGTGGCAGGACGTGCCGGACATGCCGGGCTACTGGGCCCTGACCCGCTATGACGATGTCCTCATGGTCGAGCGCGATCCGGAGACATTTTCCTCCCAGCGCGGCGGCATCAATATGGCCTATGGCAAGGAGGGCAGCCGCCATCCGCAGCTTCACCGCGCCGCGCTCGACACCATGATCTGTCTGGACGCGCCCTATCATCTGCCGCTGCGCCGCGAGCACATGCCGTTCTTCACGCCGGGTTACGTCGCACAGCTCAAAACCCGGGTGGAAACCAAGATCGCCGCACTACTGGATGCCATGGCGGCCCGCGGCCCGAAGATCGACATGGTCGAGATGTTCTCGGCCGAATTGCCGCTTTACACATTGAGCGAGATGCTTGGGATCGACGAATCCGACCGCCCGAAGCTGATCCGGTGGATGCATTATCTGGAAAACGCGTCCCAGGCGCTGGCCCGGCGGGCCATCGGCGATATCGACCCGGACTTCCTGATGAAGTTCCTCGATAACGTCCACGAGATGTTCGAATACGGACAGCATGTGCTCAAAGACCGGCGCCGCCATCCGCGCGAGGACCTCCTGACCGCCATCGCCCATGCCAAGATCGACGGCAAGCTGTTGTCAGACGAGTTTCTGGACGGCTCCTGGCTGCTGATCGTCTTCGCCGGCAACGACACCACCCGCAATTCGCTGTCCGGCACCATGAAGCTCCTGACCGAAAACCCGGACCAGAAGCTCAAGCTGATCAATGATCCGTCAAAGATCGGCACCATGGTCCATGAGGCGATCCGGATGGTGTCCCCGGTCATCTATATGCGCCGGACCGCGACCCGGGACACGGAGATCCGTGGCCAGAAGATCGCCGAGGGTGAGAAGGTGATCATGTATTACGGCGCGGCGAATCGCGATCCGGCCGTTTTCACCGATCCCGACCTGTTCGACGTGGATCGCCCCAATGCCAAGGATCACATCGCATTCGGCAATGGCCCCCATGTCTGTCTCGGCAACCGGGTCGCCAATATGCAGCTCGAAGCCGCCTACCGGCAAATCCTGGCGCGGTTTCCGAAGATTGCCTGGACCGGAGAGATCGAGATCGCGCCGAACAACTTTGTCCATGCCATCAGCCGGCTTGGTATCGACCTGGGCAGCTGACCGGCATTCAAATAAATCGTCAGTTTTATAGGCTGACCGCAAACAAAACGGCCCTCGCAAGGGCCGTTTCCTTTTCGGGACTTCGATCGCATTGGCGATAACACTTTTTTCTCGAAACGCTTTGTGACGAAAACCAGATTTTTTGATCTTTTTTGAGTTTTCCACAGGTCACCCACAGAAATCAGCCCACCTGCCCACAGAATTCCATAATAGCTGATTTGACAGTCACCTCGCCACATTTAAGCTTGATTTCGGGATGTGGGCACGAGGGAGCCAGGCGGTACATCCTGGAGGAGACCAAAAGAGGACACGATAGCATTGTCCACGGGGAGGCCGCACGGTCTGGGCATGCGCTGACACACTCCACGCTGCAACGGGGCGGCGGTGGATCAAAAAAAGCCGGGATCTGTCACGGGGATGAGGTGAGTGACGGGCGCCGGAATAAAGGAGTGACGTTGCATGACACACAAAGTTCTGCTGATCGATGACGACGAGTCTTTGAACGACTCTCTGACAACCGCCGCTGTCGAGCTTGGATGCAAATTCTTTCAGTACACCGATGCCAGCACGGCGATCGACTCCATCGGCAATATCGCGCCGGCGGTGATCCTGATCGACCTGCGCATGGCCGATATTGACGGCTTTGTCTGGGATTTCGCCGGTCTGAATATCTGCCGCTTCATCCGCACACTCTATGAAGAGGCGTTTCCGATTGTCATTCTGACATCCAATGACAATCCGGCGACGGTATCGTCCTGCCTGACGTCCGGCGCCGACGATTTTCTGGTCAAGGACGAAGGCTTCCGGATGCTGCGCCAGCGCTTGCGCTCCTGGCTCGCCCTTTCAGCCGCGCGCAAGTCCCGCTGGGACACCCGGTTCGACACGGCTAGCCTGTTCCGCGAGGAATTCGAGCGCGGCGTGCCGATGTCCGACCGGTCGCTCTACGCCCTGACCCATTATTGAGGCGCGGCCCGCGCGGACGGCCCCGATGCGGGCCGTTCGACGGGCCAGGTGACCGCAATGCAGGTCCCGGCGTCGCTCGGCTCCACGGCAACCGACCCGCCATTGGCGCGCATTAACTGGCGCGCCAGGGTCAGGCCAAGGCCCGGACCGGGATTTGCCCGCCCATCGAGCTCGGCGGTCTTCGCGAACGGATCGAAGACATGCTCGGCATGGCGGGCCGGGATCCCCCTGCCGCTGTCCATGACCCGCATCACATACGACCCGCCGGATTTCGTCACGTCAACGCAGACATCCAGCGGCGTCTCGCCGCGAAACTTCACGGCATTATCGAGCAGAACCGACAGCACACGCATCAAGTGGGGACGATAGGCCATGACGACCATCTCACCACGGACGGAAAGCGACCCGCGCACATCATGGGCCGCCAAAATCTCATCGAACACCGGCCCGATATCGGCACCGAGATCGATCCGCTCGGGTACTCCCGGCGGCCCGAGGGCCTGCACAAAGCGGCTTAAATCCGCGGACAGATCGACGATGGATTTACCCGCATCCCGGATCTGGCCGATGCGGCGGCGGGTATCGTCATCCCAGGCGGCGCCGGCCGTGTCTTCGACAATATCCACCAGCGATTGGACACGCGCGCCATGCCCGCGCATTTCATGGCACAGGGTGCGCGACAGATCGGCCAGAAACGCGTTCGGTTCGGACGAAAGGGGGGTATCGTCGGAGGGCATGGGCGGGGTCTTTGGCTCGGTCATCCTGGATGCTGACCTCAGGGTGGCTCACGGGCAAGGGCAACACTGGGACGTGCTTAAGCGACGCGGTGCACCCGGCGCCCAGACTCAAGCCCACGGACAGCCGGAAATCAACCGCCTTTCACCACCGGAAGGGGGAAGCCGCCATGCGCGCCCCGCTTGACCTCGTGATCGCCGCCGATGGCGACGCCGCACCGGCTCACACCATCGCCCGCACCGTGGGGCGGCACGTCCGCATCGTCGAAAACGCCGATGCCTTGTGGCGGATTCTTCAGGAGGACCGGTTTGACGCCGCGCTGATCAGCGATCCCTTCGATGGATACCGGGCCGCGGATCATCTGGCCGTTTTGGGCGGCGAAACCGCCCCTGTGCCCCTTGTCGTTCTCGGTGCGTATACCGATCCGGATGCGGCGGATGCCGCCGGGCTCGCCGGTGCGGCCGATTATCTGCCTGTCCGCGCCCTTGATCCGTTTCGTCTGGATCAGGCCATCCGGTCGGCGGTCCGGGTGCATAAGCTCGCCGCCGATCTGCGGCGCAGCGAGCAGCGCCGGGCCGAGGCGCTGGCTCTGCTCAGCCAAACCGTCCGCGAGCCTTTGCACGCCATGCTCGGTGTCGCGGCCGCCATCCAGTCTGACAGCGTCAACCCCATGACCCGGCATCAGGCGCGCCGGATCATCGAAGCCGGGCGCACGCTGACCGCTCGCCTGGATACCGGTCCCGCCCTCGCCCGGACTGCCGCGCCCGCCCGCCCCCAGCCATCGCTGCCGCCGGCCGCAATGGTTGATCATCATCCGCATTCGGAAGAGCATAGGAGCCTGACGGCTCTGCGTGTCCTGGTCGTGGACGATGTCGAAATCAATCGCCTGATCGCCGAGCGCATTCTGCGCTCCCTGGGTGCCGACGTTGTCTTGGCCGAGAATGGCGCGCAGGCGCTCGAGCGGGTCCGCACGACCGTCTTCGATTGCATCCTGCTCGATATGCGCATGCCGGGCCTGTCGGGCCTGGAGGTGGCCCGGCGGATCAGGGCGGGCCAGAGCCTCAATCCCGGCACGCCGATCGTGGCCTTTACGGCCGATGCCTCACGCCAGAACCGGGCGGTCTACGAGGCCGCCGGTCTCGATGGCGTGCTGGCGAAACCGTACACCCCGGACGAACTTCTGGGCTGCCTTGCCGCGCTTCGCCGGCCGGCCCATCCGCTCCCCGAACCGGTCCGGCAGGCCGCCCGTTGACGCGCGATTGACCGCCTGAAGGCACCGACTACACTGACGGGTCTGTGTCTCAACCGGGATGTGATCCGTGACCGGTGTGCTTTCGCCTCTCCTGACCGCACTGCGCGCTCCGGCGGCTGATTTTTCCCAGCCGCCCGGCGAACCGGCTCTGGTTGGCCCTGACTCCGTCTCCTGGCAGGTGTTCAAGAACCCGGTATCGCTGTTCATTGGCGGGGTGGCGGCGGTGCTCTTGGAACTGGCCGAACCGCGCGTGCGGACCGGGGTGTGGGAGCACACAACGTTCCGCACCGATCCCATTCCGCGCATGGTCCGCACCGGCGTCGCCGCCATGATCACGGTTTATGGCGCGCGCAGTCAGGCGGAACGGATGATCGCCGGTGTCGTGCGCCGCCACGGCCGGGTAACCGGCGCGACGCCCGTCGGAACGCCCTATGCCGCCAATGATCCGGCCTTGTTGGATTGGGTCCAGGCGACCGCGAGCTTTGGGTTTTTGGAAGCCTATCACGCCTATGTCCGGCCCTTGACTGACGCGGACAAGGATCGTTTCTATGCGGAAGGCGAAGCCGCGGGCGCGCTTTACGGCGCCGTGGGCGCACCGCGCTCGCTTGAGGCGCAAGGCGCTCTATTCACGGCCATGCTCCCGGCTTTGGAAGCCTCGGAGATCGTCTTTGAGTTTCTGGACATCATGCGCCGCGCGCCGATCCTGCCCTGGCCGCTTCAAGGGCTTCAATGGCGGCTGATCCGGGCGGGAACCACCATCGTGCCTGCACCAGTGCGCGAGCGCCTCGCCTTGGGCACGGGTTTCACGCTGACGGAGCGCGAGGCGCGCAGCGTGCGCCGTCTGGGGTCTTGGGCGGACCGCATCGCGATTCCGGGCAGTCCGCCGGTCCGGGCCTGCCGGCGGCTCGGCCTGCCCGGATCCTATCTGCATCGCGGCCCGGTGACCCGTTAGTCCGCGGGAGCGGCACCCGGACGATTGACCGCCATAAGGATCACGGCAAACACCCAGGTGATACAAGCCGCAATGAACAGCGCGGGGGACTGAGCGAGGATCTCGCCATTCTGCCACTCGGTCGGCGTTTGAATGCCGAGCGGGGTGAACAGATGGAACCCAATCGCCCCACTCATGATCCCAAAGGCAATCAGCGCGCCGAAGAACCGGCTCGTGCCAATCCGGGCCGGGCTGCCGCCGGTAAATGTCAGAATGAGCGGCACCAGCACGAGAAGCGACGCCGACAGCAGCTCACCGAGCCCGATGATCCAGGGCCCGGCCGGATAGAACAGGCCGATGCCCGACCACTCGCGCAGGGTCGTGAAAATATGCTCCGGCGTCGGATGACCGGTAAACTTGAACCGAAGCGAATCGATGAAAATCGCGGCGATGAAAAGGCTCATGCCCCACACCGCCAATCTGCGAACCAATGCCATATCCCTCTCCTTGTTTCACAGCACAATCAGGGCCCGGGGCGCGGCGTCCCAGGCTGGCTGACACATGCCCAGACTGCCGGGGCGGCACAAGCCCCTTGACGGCGAAGTGATCCCCCCGTGACCGGACATGGTATGCTCCACCTCAAAGACTGACATAATTGTGAAACGCCCAATCGGAGGACCCCGCCATGACCCAGCCGCCCCGCATCCCGCTTCTTGAGGCGCAAGACTGGACCGACGAACAGCGCGAAGCCCTGGCGTCGGTCACCCGCCATGACGGGTCCGTCTTCAATATTTTCAAAACCATGGCGCATCACCCCGATGCGCTGAAAGCCTTTCTGGCCTGGGGCGGCCATGTTCTCAACAACTCCACCCTCCCGCCGCGCGAGCGGGAACTCCTGATCCTGCGGGTCGGCTGGCTGGCCCGGGCCGAATATGAGTGGGCGCAGCATGTGAAAATCGGCAAGAGCGTGGGTCTCACCGATGCGCAGATCGACGCCGTTCGTCAGGGGCCGGATGCATCCCTGTGGACCCCGCTGCATCGCGCCCTGATCGAGGCGGCGGACGGGCTCTATGTCAATCAGATGATCGACGATGCCACCTGGGCGGCGCTCAGCGCGGAGCTCGACACGCGCCAATGCATGGATGTGGTCTATACGGTCGGCCAGTATGTCCAGGTTTGCATGCTATTGAAAACCTTCCGTGTGCCCCTCGATGCGGGTCTCGAAGGCTTCTGAGCCCAACGGCAACCGGAGACACCGCCATGACTGCCACCGACACGCCCTCCCGGGTCGATGCCTATTTCGAGGACCGGCTTCTCGAAGACGACCCTGTTCTGCGCGATGCGCTCACCCGCAGCGCCGATGCCGGCCTGCCGCCCATCGCCGTTTCGCCCGCGCTGGGCGCCTTCCTGAACGGGCTGGCCAAGGCCATCCGCGCGGCCCGCATTCTCGAAGTGGGCACCTTGGGCGGCTATTCGACAATCTGGCTGGCGCGCGCGGTGCCGGCGGCTGGCCGTGTGGTGACCCTGGAGATCGCCGAGGCCCATGCTGCCGTGGCCCGCCGCAATATCGAGGCGGCCGGGCTGAGTGAGCGGGTCGAGATCCGGCTCGGCTCCGGCGTGGACACCCTCGATGAACTGATCGCCGCGGGCACGCCCGCCTTCGACATGGTGTTTATTGACGCCGACAAGCCGAGCAACGCAGCCTATTTCGAGCGCGCGGTCCGTCTGTCCCGGCCGGGAACCGTCATCATCGTCGACAATGTCGTGCGGAACGGGGCGGTCGCCGACGCCGAGAGCCGGGACCCGAATGTCCAAGGTGTGCGTACACTGATCGATGCGCTCGAGGGGCGCACGGACGTGACAGCGACGGCGCTTCAAACCGTCGGGATCAAGGGATATGACGGGTTTCTCATGGCGGTCGTGACTTAGCGGCTAAGGCACCGCGCCGCACCCCGCGACAACCTGTCCTCAACCATCGACGGTTTGCGTCCGTACCTCTCTCACGAACAACAAGGGAGAGACGTATGCACCGTTTTCTAATGAGTTTCTTTGTCGCACTTTGCCTCGGGATGGGCAGTGCGGCAGCGCAGGACGCCGTGACCGTGGAAATGTGGACCGTCCAGCCGGACACGCGGGACATGAATGTTTATGCGCCGGATTTGATCGAAGTTGAGCCGGGCACGACAGTGACTTGGGTGGCCAAGCAGCCCGGACACAATGTCGAGTTTATCCGCGGCGGCGTGCCTGAGGGGGTCGACTTGTTCCGCTCCGGCATTGTCCCGGAAATCAGCTACACGTTCGAAACGCCCGGCGTGTATCTCTATAAATGCACCCCGCATTATGGGCTGGGCATGATCGGCGTTGTGGTCGTTGGCGGCGATACATCCAATCTCGATGCGGTCAAAGGCATCCGCATGCCACCCAATAGCGCCAAGCGCGGACAGGCAATTTTTCAGCAAATCGAAAGCGGCGCGTGATGCGTTCGGGCGAGCCTTGAAGGCTCGCCCGCACCCACCGTGCCTTATGGAGAACCTAATGACACATACTCCGATTTCCGTCTCGCCGGAAACCACCGTCGAGACGGTGCATCGCCGTAAGCTTCAGGCGCTGAGCATCTTTTCTAACCAATTTTTCGGACGGCGCGGCAAGCTCGATCTCACCCGGGACCGCGCCGCTCACCGCCGGTTCGCAATGCTCTATGAGGATCTGCTCGCCTGACCAGTTAGAGATCGCGCCAATAAGCCGCCACGCTCAACCACCAAGCACTGGTGCCGATGGTCACGATACCGAGCAGTTTCGCGGCCACCAGCAACCCGCCGGTCCAGGTTGCCCAGTGGATGGTCCGCCGGGTGACGAGATCGTATCCGGCAACACTGATACACAAGGCGATTTGGAGGCCCGCACCGGCGGGACCCAAACCAATGCTGTCGGCGATCCGGCCGGCCGCCGGGAGCACCAGACTGATCGCGGCAAAGAGCATCAGCCGTTTATGCGCGCTGTGGGCCCGCCGCGCCCAGACCCCCAGCCCGTAAAGGACGGCGAACCCGGCCATATCGCTGACCGAGAAAAAGAAAAACGTTTCAGCGCCAAAGGGTGGCGCTGCCACCCCACGCCGTAACGCATCGAGCCCAACCAGAATACCGGAGGTCAACATGGGCGGTACCAAACCCAGGGACGCCCATCCGAGGATCCGGTGGATTTTCACCCGGCGGCTCGCGATCAGCATGGATTGGACGAGAAACAGCGCAAACCACGCGGTGAAGACCGCGCCATGGATCATATAGAGCGGTGCGAGCGCGGGCTTATCATCGGTCCGCAGATAATAGGTCGGCGCAAAACCGGCAAACACGATGACCAGCAGCAGCACCGCCATGGACCTGAAGAACCAGGACGACCGCCCGGCGGCGGGATATGCGGCCATGTTTGTTTCCCCGGTGATAAAGCAACACGATCTTACTTGGGACAGGCTTGCTCTGCCGTCAGGCGTGAACACCGATGACATAGGCCGGGACCCCATCGATCACACGGCCCTTGCCCGGATCGGCGGCATTGCGCGACACTGTGTCCGTTCGTTCGTCTTGGGAGGACACCGCAACCGGCGAGATGCTCCGGCGCGAGGGTCAGTCCTCGCGCATCTCGCGCTGGCGCATCGGCATCGCATCGATCGTCTCGAACACGGTCGTGGCCGGGACGGGATCGCTGGAGCGCAGCTTTTCGGTCCCGTCCTTGCCAACCAGGATCACCCCGAACTCGACAAACCCCAGATCGTAGAACGCCCGAAGATCGTCCGCACTCAGACGGGGCGCCACACGCGCCTTCTGAGGGCTGACCAGATCCCGTCGTTCCGTCACCAGACGACGGCCGACCTCTAGCACGACGACATCGCGGTCGCGTAGGGGCTGGCGCTCCTGGATCTGAAACTCCAGATATTGCCGGCGCACATCGAACGCCTCCGGCACGGGCGCGAAGATCAGAAGGACCCGGTTCACCCCCAGATACTCCCCCAACGGCGCGGCATCCGGCGCCGTATTCGCGGCAACGCACCCCGTCCCGGCCAAGACGGCGGCAAGACTTCCCAGAAAAATCCGACGGCTGATCATGGTCGTTCCCCTCATGCTCTCCCGGCCCACACGCGGGATTATACATCGAAATCGCGGCAAGGTCTGTGACGTGTGCCGCGCCCGCGCCGGGCTGGCGCGAACCCGCCCCGTCGCGCTCCGCCGCCGGACCCGCTATAAGTCGGAACGGGCGGCGCCGGCGCGGCCCGGCTGTCGGCATGGGCAGGTGAGGAGACAGGCACAATGATTTGGCTTCCCGATTGGATCGTGAGTGCGATGGATCTCATGGTCGCGCTCTTTGTCATCGGCGTCGGCCTCGCGGTCCTGCTGATCATCGTGACCTTCATTCTGGACACGGTGCAGACCAAGGACGCCGTCCTGCGGAATTATCCCGTGGTCGGTCATTTCCGCTATGCCTTTTCAACGCTCGGCGAATTCTTCCGGCAGTATTTCTTTGCCATGGACCGTGAAGAATTGCCGTTCAACCGGGCGGAGCGCGACTGGGTCAACCGGGCGTCCATGGCCAAGGACAACACGGTCGCCTTCGGCTCGACCCGGTCGCTCGCCGTGCCCGGCACGCCGATTTTCGTCAATTGTCCGTTCCCGACCCTTGAGACCGACGCCGCGAAAACCGACCCCCAGGTCTATGGCCCCTATTGCACGCAGCCCTACACGTCGCGGTCCATCGTCAATATTTCCGGCATGAGCTACGGCGCGATCTCAAAACCGGCGGTGCTGGCCCTGTCCAACGGCGCGCGGATGGCCGGCTGCTGGATGAACACCGGCGAGGGCGCGCTGTCGCCCTATCACCTGGATGGCGGCGCCGACATCGTCTTCCAGATCGGCACCGCGAAATACGGCGTCCGCAAGCCGGACGGCAGCCTCGATGAAGACAAGCTGCGGGCGGTGGCGGTCCACGAGACCGTCAAGATGTTCGAGATCAAGCTGAGCCAGGGCGCCAAGCCGGGCAAGGGCGGCATCCTGCCAGGCGAAAAAGTCACGCCGGAAATCGCCAAGGTGCGCGGGATCCCGGCCGGGGAAGATTCCATCTCGCCGAACCGCCATCCGGAAATCGACTCGGTCGAGGATCTGCTCGACTTTATCGACCGGGTCCGGACGATCACCGGCAAACCGGTCGGCTTCAAGACGGTGGTTGGCGCCTATGGCTGGCTGGAGCACCTCTGCGAGGCCATTCATGCACGCGGGATCGAGAGCGCGCCGGATTTCATTACCATTGACGGCGGCGACGGCGGCACCGGCGCCGCGCCCATGCCGCTCATCGACAGCGTGGGTCTGACCTTGCGCGAATCCCTGCCCCTCGTGGCCGACATCCTGACCCGTGCGGGCCTCAAAGACCGCATCCGGCTGGTCTGTTCCGGCAAGCTCGTCACGCCGTCGGGCGTGGCATGGGCCTTGTGCGCCGGGGCCGATGCGGTCACGAGCGCACGGGGGTTCATGTTCGCGCTCGGCTGTATCCAGGCCCTCAAATGCAACAAGAACACCTGTCCCACCGGGATCACGACCCACAACAAACGGCTTCAGGCCGGGCTCGATCCGCGCGTGAAGGCCAATCGCGTCGCCCAGTACTGCACGAACCTGGTGCATGAGGTCGAGACAATCGCCCATTCCTGCGGGGTGCCCGAGCCGCGCCGGCTCAAGCGGCATCATGTGCGCATCGTCCAGGACGACGGGCGATCTGTTCCGCTCAATGATCTTTATCCCGACCCCTCCGCGCCCTCGGCCGCATGACGCGGCGGCCGGCGGACGGTCACCTGTCCGGCTTGCCGGGCCGCCGCCGCACATGATCGAGCCACACAATGGCGCCGATGGCGACAACCGCCGGCGGCGTCAAGACCGGCACGATGAGGGCGTTGTACCAGTTCGGGGTCAGGAGATCCGGCACATAGCGGTCGGTGCCTTCGATCCAGCGGGCCACATTCTGGAGCGGACACACCCAGCCATTCATCGCCAAACCCGCAGCGATGGCCACGAGCCAAGCGATGCCCATCCAAAGCCAGCGGTCCCGGCGCCCGGTGATCAGACAGACCCAAAGCCAGACGGTCGCCACGCAACTCACTGTGACGATGCCGGAATGGACAGTCTGAAGAACGAGAAGCGCCATGCCCCCTCCCTTCGCCGGCGCCCGAAGGCGCCGTTGACCAGAACGAGAGGAAAACATGAAACCGCCCGGGTGGACCACAGTGCTTTTGGAGAGGCGCCGGCCAAGCACTCGGAAATGCGCCTTCCGGCGCATTTCCAAAAGGATCCTAAGAGCCGTTGCAATCTATTCGGAGGCCGATGAAACGGCTCCAGGTCTTTGTTTTGCGCGCTATCCGGGCGGAAAATCTCACCCGTTCGCTACGCTTACTCCTGAAAGCGCTCTAGAACTCCGCCTGAAGACGAACGCCAAGCTCACGCGGCGCACCGAGGCGCACCCGCTCGTTCCCGCCCGACGCCACATATTCCTCATCGAACAGATTCTTGGCGATGAAGGCCAGGGTGTACCGGTCCCAGGTGTAACCGGCCGTCAGATTGACCAGCACCCGGCTGTCATTGTTGAGGAACGTGCCCGCGCCGCTGTTCGCGTTGTTGACGAAGGATTCGTCCTCATACGTCACACCCAGCGTGCCGAAAAGGCCGTTGTCCGCCGTATACATGATCCGCGCCGCGCCGGTCCATTCCGGGGCGAAGCTGAACTGCTGACTTTCGAACGCCGACAGGGTGGCGTCCAGATCGATCGGCGCGGTCTGATTTTGGGCCGCGATCAGGGCCTCGGCCAGCGCCACGTCGAAATCGTCGAACTCCGTGTTCGAATAACCGAGCACGGCCTGCACGGCCCAATTGGCATTGACCTGCCAATAGCTGTCGATCTCGAAGCCCTTGACCGTCGAGCTGCCCACATTGAAGCCCACCTCATCCTGCTGAAGGGTCGACAGGCCAACGACAAGCTGCTGATCGGTCCAATCCGTGTAGAAAATATTCGCATTCACGCGCAGCGCCCGGTCAAACCAGAACGAGCGCAGCGCCAGTTCGTAGTTCATCGTGAATTCCGGGTCGAATTGCGAGACGAACTGGCGCGGAATGTTGAGATCCGAGCCGCCGGAGCGGTATCCGCGCCGCACCGAGAAACTCACCGAGCGGTCATCGTCGATATCGTAACGCACAAAGCCAGACGGCAGGACGACCTCGAACTCCTGGGTCGCGACCGTCGACGCCTCGGCCAGCGTGTCCTCGAAAAAGCCGTTCACCAGCGCGAGCGAACCCTGCACCACCGGCACCAGAAGATCCGGGAAGCCCGGCGCGATCAAGGGCATGGCCGGGTTCGGCAGGCCGAGCGGATCGCCGCTCAAGGTGAGCCCCTCTTCCTGGGTTTCGTTGTCATAGCGCACACCGAAACCAACGGTCAGCCGGTCGGTCACGTCATATTCGCCGCTGGCATAGAACGCGAAGTTCTCCACGTCGAGCGGCTCGCTGGTCAGCGCGATGAACGATCCGATATCGGTATAATTCGCCAGGATCGTCGCAACGGTGAGATCCGTCGTGCCCGCCACGAACGCATCGAAGAACGGATCGCCTTCCGGACCCGGCGGAATGTCCGCAACCGGATTACCGGGGAACGGCACGCCGCGCAGCGGCCCGAGTTCCGCCGCGATCGTTGCCTGCGCGCCGGGCCGGGTCGCCCCTTCGACGACGCCCAGAATGCCGGTCTGGATGCCCGGGGTGAAGTTGAATTCCTCCTCCTGGGAGTTCGCATAATACGCGCCCAGAAGGCCGCGGAACCGCCCGCCATTGTCGAACGAGGCAATCAGTTCCTGGGTAAAGATCGTCTGCTCTTCAAGCTGCGTGCCCGACGGCGCATACTGATCGAGACGCGCTGGCACCGTCGGAATGTTGAACGGATTGTTGATCTCGACGGGACCTTGCGGAAAGATCGCCGGGTTGAGATAGGTGCCATCCGTATCGAGACGCTCGTCATTCTCGGAATCGCTATAGGCGGTGATCGAGGTTAGCGCGATTGCGTCGGTGATGTCCCAGGTCGATTTCAAGGAATAAGCGTAATTGGTGTTCTCGTTGAAATCGGGCACGTCCACCAGCGTCCGGCGCAGGGATTCATGGCCCTCGACCACATCGGTGAAATTCACGAAGCCGTCCTCATCGCGCGAGCGGCGGTCGGAGACCGCATCGGCCACCTTGGCCTGCGAATAACCGAAGGTGAACAGCGACGTGAAATTATCCGTCGGCTGAAACAGAAGCTTGACCCGCGCCTGCCACTGATCGTTGAAATCAGCGCCGTTGTTATCGCTCAACGCATTGGAGACGAACCCGTCGCTTTCGCGCCGCTCCGCGGACACCCGGAACGCCAGCACATCCTCGATGATCGGCCCGCCCACGGCCGCCGCGAGGGAATAGCTGTCGCCTTCGTCCGAGTTCAGATAAAGACCGCGCGCCTTCCCGGTCCATTCAAAGGTCGGGTCGGCGGTCCGGATGATCACCGCGCCGGCCAGCGCGTTGCGCCCCTGAACGGTAGACTGCGCGCCGCGCAGTACTTCGATCTGGCTCACATCCCAGATCGTATCCACATTGAAGCGCGTGGTTTGATCGCCGAGTGTCACATCATCGACATAGACTTGCGCCAGCGGCGAGGAGCCCGCACCCAGAAGATTATCGAACGGCACCCCGCGGATCGAGAAGCCGCCTTCCGTATTCCCCAGATTGACATTGGCGATATAGGCGAAACTCTCGCCCAGCGACGTGATCGCATCGGCTTCGAGCTGCTCTCCGGTGACAATCCCAACGGACGTCACCGTATCCTGAAGCGAGCGCTCGATCTTTTCACCCGTCACGATGATCACTTCAGCGAAGTCTGGCTCCGCGTCCCCGGCCTCCTGGGCTCGCACCGGCAGGCCGGACGCACCCGCCAGCACGATTGCGGAGACGGTTGCACACAAGGCGGCCTTGCGCATCGCCCGCTGGTTCAAAGAAGACGTTGTCATGGTCCCGGTCCCTCGCGCAGCCCAAAAACGTATGAAATCCCACATGCATCTCATTGGGGCGAACGAAGTATGACAGTTTTATGTCAGACTACGGATGATGTCAGTCGCGCCCAAATCCCGCGCGCACCCTTGGCGGTTCCGATGCCGGGGTCAAGGCGCCGGCCTCAGGCGCCGGCCCCTAAGATGACATTTGTTCACGAGCGTGTTCCGGATGCTACATATCGCCGTGGCCGGAGGGCCTAAGCTGCGGTCATCGGCCCGTTGCACCCAGGAGATCCCCGATGCGCCTCGCCGCCGTCATGATGGCCGCCCTGTTCGCGGCGCTTTGCCTTATGCTCCCGGTCCAGGCCGACGAGACGCGCGCGCCGGATATCGTGCTCGACGGCACGGCGACCCGCGCCGATCATCAAAGCTATATCGAGCGCCGATTCACGGTGCCCGAGGGCACCGGCGCTCTCACGGTCGCTTTCGACTATACCGGCCGGGAGGCGCGCACGACCCTCGATCTGGGCCTGTTCGACCCTAACGGCTTTCGCGGCTGGAGCGGCGGCAACAAAGCCCGCTTTACGGTGGCGGAGAGTTTCGCCACGCCGTCCTATCTGCCGGGCGCACTGCCGCCGGGGGTATGGCGCCTGATCATCGGTGTGCCGAATATCCGCCCCGGCATCGAAGCGACCTATACGGCCCGCATCTGGTTCGATGACGGCGCCGGAGCCCTCACGCCCAATCCGGTACGCGCGGAAACCGGACCGGGCTGGCGGCGCGGCGATCTCCACACCCATACCGGCCATAGCGACGGCTCTTGCGACAGCCTGTCGGGCCGCCGCGTGCCGTGCCCGGTGCATCATACGGTCGACAAGGCCCTGGAGGCCGGGCTCGATTTCGTGGTGATCTCGGATCACAACACCATCTCGCATCACAATGCGATCGAAGAGCTGCGGCCCTATTATGACACGATCACCATCATTCCGGGCACGGAGATCACAACCTTCTTCGGCCATGCCAATCTGATCGGCGTGACCGATTTTGTCGACTTCCGCATCGACGATCCGGCGGCCGCCGACCGCATCGCCCGCGACGCCCGGGCCAAGGGGGCCATCCTGTCGATCAATCACCCGCTCATTCCGTCGGACGAGGATTGCATGGGCTGCGGCTGGTCGGGGGAGATCGCCGTCGGCGCCGGCCTGACCGCAGTCGAGGCCGTGGGCGGCGGCATCCGGAAATTTTTCGCCAGCGCCGAAGGTCCCATCGCGGGCGTGCGCTACTGGGAGACCCTGCTCAACCAGGGGCACCGCCTTACCGGCATCGGCGGCAGCGACAATCATGATGCCTTGAACCTGTCGGGCGCCCAGCCCGCCATCGGCGCGCCCGCCACCGTGGTCTGGACCCAAAATGCCAGCCAGGACGCCATTCTGGAGGGCGTACGGTCGGGCCGCGTCTTTATCGATCTGGGCGATGACCCCAGCCGGCGGCTCGATCTCACGGCCCGGACCGGGGACCGGTCGGCGGTCATGGGCGGTATTCTCAAGGCGCGCGCGGGCGACCCCGTGACGATTGAGGTGCACACGGATGGTTTGACCTTCGGTCTGGTCGAAATCGTCGGCCCGTCCGGCTCCCTGGCGCGCCTGCCCATCGGCCCCGAAACCATGGGGCCGGACGGTCACCGGGTCACCTTCGAAACAACTGCGGCGCCCGACACGCCGTGGCTGCGCGCCAATCTCCGCGCTCTCGGCGGCGACCTGCTGCTGATCGGCAATCCGGTTTATATCGATGTCGAAGCGTGACGGCGGGCAAGAATGACGCCCCTCGCCGCTCAAACACGCACTGTCATTGAAAATCTGGAGCGGGCGATGAGATTCGAACTCACGACCCCAACCTTGGCAAGGTTGTGCTCTACCCCTGAGCTACGCCCGCGCTTGTCCAGATGAGGGCCGGAAGGGCTCCGGCCCGGGAGGTAGGCGAGGGTTATTGCGCAAAACCGGGGTCCATGCAAGGGCCGAAACGCACCCCCGCCGCAGCCCTGTCGGCGCCTTGGGCCCCGCGGCTCGCCAGGCCCATCCCGGGGCCTTGGGCGACACCCCGGCAGCCAGGTCACCGCGCCCCTCATGGGCCGATGCCGCATCGCCCGAACTAGCGCCTTGCGGGGACCGGGCCGGCTCTGCTCTAGTGGCGCCATGACCCAGCCGCGTGCCAGCCGCGCCGATCTTCTGGACCGCCTGGAGGCGTTGGGGATCGACGCTACAACCTATGAGCACGAGGCCGTGTTCACGGTCGCGGAATCGGCGGATCTCAAGGCCCAATGGCCCGGCGGGCATTCCAAGAACCTGTTCCTGACCGACCGCAAGGCCGCGCTGATCCTGATCAGTGCCCTGGACGACACCGAGATCCCTCTGAAACGCCTGCATCGGCATTTCGGCTGCGGGCGGCTCAGTTTCGCAAGCGCCGGGACCCTGGAGACGGTGCTCGGTGTCACGCCCGGGTCGGTGACCGCCTTCGCGCTGATCAACGATGCGGACCGGCGGGTGCGCTTCTGTCTCGATGCCGCGCTCATGGCCTGCGAAACGGTGCATTTTCACCCGCTGGTGAACACCGCCAGCACCGCGCTTGCACCGGCCGATCTGGTCCGCTTCGCCCAAGCCTGCGGCCATGAGCCCGAAATCATTGACTTTACGGCGCTAAGCCTGGATTGACGGTGCCTTGGCGTATCGTCCGGCGCGCTTGGCGCCGGGCTCCGGGCCGCTTATGTGACATGATGAAACGCACAATACAGGCGCCCGCCGGGCCTGACCGCGCCGGCGCCAAGGAGAGCCAACATGACATTCAATCTCGGACCCGGCAGCCCCGCCATGCCCGCCGCCGGCGGCGATGGGGCGCTGATCAAGGACGCGGATTCCCAGAGCTTCGTGGCCGACGTGATCGAGGCCTCCTCGGAAGTCCCGGTCCTGGTGGACTTCTGGGCCACCTGGTGCGGTCCCTGTAAGCAGCTTACCCCGATCCTGGAACAGGCCGTGAAGGCCGCCGGCGGGAAGGTGCGGCTGGTCAAGATCGATATCGACGCCAACCGGCCGATCATCGACATGCTGGCCCGCGCGGGCATGGCGATCCAGTCGGTCCCGGCGGTGTTCGCCTTCCGCAACGGCCAGCCGGTGGACGGCTTCATGGGCGCCCTGCCCGAAAGCCAGGTCAAAGCCTTCATCGAACGGGTGATCGGCGGCGAAGCGCTGGGCCCGACCCCGGTGGAGATGCTGCTCAGCGAGGCCGAAGCCGCGTTCCAGTCCCGCGATATCGGCATGGCCGCTCAGGTCTATGCCGCGGTGCTTGGCGAGGACAAGGGCAACCCCAAGGCGCTGGCGGGGCTCATGGAGTGCTATCTGGCGACCGGTGAAGTCGAGCGCGCGGAACAGACCCTGGCCATCGTGCCGCCCGAACACGCCAACCATCCCGACGTGCTGAGTGCCAAGGCCAAGATCGAACTCGCCGGCACGGATGTCGATACGGGCGAAATCGACGCATTGCGATCCCGCGTCGAGGCTGATCCGAAGGACCATCAGGCGCGTTATGATCTTGCCCTGGCGCTCAACGGCGCAGGGGACAAGACCGGCGCGGTGGATGCGCTTCTGGAGATCGTGCAGCGCGACCGGCAATGGAACGACGAGGCCGCCCGTAAGCAATTGCTGACCTTGTTCGAAGCCTATGGGCCCCAGGACGAGGCCACGCTGAGCGGACGCCGGCGTTTGTCGTCGATCCTGTTCTCGTAAGGATCTCCGCTGACAAGGCCGTCTTCGAGACCGCCCGGGAGTATGTGATGAGCGATTTCAGCCCCTATGACGCGGCGGGCGACCTGCCGCGGACCGTCCCCCTCTTTCCGCTGGGCGGGGCGCTGTTGCTGCCGCGCGGACGGCTGCCGCTCAACATTTTCGAACCCCGCTACCTGACCATGATCGACGATGCCCTGGCCCGGGACCGGCTGGTGGGCATGGTCCAGCCGCGCCCCGATCAGAGCGCCGCGGCCAAGCCGGACACCTATGCGACCGGCTGTGTCGGCCGTCTGACCTCGTTCACCGAAACCCCGGACGGACGCTATCTGATCACGCTGACCGGCATGTGCCGGTTCGCGGTGGTGGAGGAACTGGAAACCGTCACGCCCTATCGTCAGGCCCGGGTGGATTTCGGCTCCTATGCCGGCGATCTGCGCCCGGCGCCGGACGAAACCGCGATCCCGACCGACCGGCTGCTCGGCACCTTGCGGGGCTATCTCGACAAGTTCGGGCTGGAGGCCGATTGGGACAGCATCACCCAGGCGCCGGTGGAAACGCTGGTGAACTCGCTGTCGATGATCTGCCCGTTCGAGCAGGGCGAAAAGCAGGCGCTTCTGGAGGCGGAAACCCTGTCGGCGCGGGCCGACGCATTGATAGCCTTGCTCGAAATGGCATCGGCGTCCCATGATGAGGGCGACCTGCCCATTCAGTAATAACGGCCGGTGAGGAGGGATCGGCCCGCCGACCCTTCGCGGCTTGAGCCAACGAGATGAGACCGATATGACCGCCAACACCGGACAGGACGACACCGGACCGCAAGACGGCACCTCGCAGGAAACGGCCGGTATGCGCCCGGATGCGGGCGCGACGGATCAGGGCAAGCCGGTGGACCCAAAGCTGCTGGAAATCCTCGTTTGCCCCGTGACCCGGACCAATTTGACCTATGACGCGGACCGCCGCGAACTGGTCAGCCGTGCCGCTGGGCTCGCTTATCCGATCCGCGACGGCATACCGATCATGCTCCCCGAAGAGGCACGGGAGTTGACCGATGCCGAGCGCAACCGCCGGGTCTGAGCATGACCGCGACCGCAGACACCCCCTGGCCGACGGAGATCCGCCTTCAACGGGCCGAACGGCGCCTGACCGTTGCGTTCGACTCCGGCGAACAGTTCGATATTCCGGCGGAACTCTTGCGGGTTGAAAGTCCGAGTGCAGAGGTTCAGGGCCATGGCGGCGCGGGCAAGACCATCGTTGCCGGTAAACGCGATGTCGCCATCACCGACGCCCAGCCGGTCGGCCATTACGCAGTGCGCCTGCTCTTCGATGACGGCCATGACAGCGGCCTTTACACCTGGGACACGCTCTACCGGTTCGGGCGCGACCAGGATGCTCTGTGGTCGGCCTATCTTGAGGCACTGACCAGCCGCGGCCTGTCCCGCGACCCCGGACCGTAAGGGAGGCCGGGGCCGTGCTGGGGAGCGTGATCGGATTTGTGCTGCTGGGTCTGGGCATTGCGGCCTTCGCCAAGCGCGATGCGATCGAGGCGGCCCTGCAACGCTTCGACAGATCCAATCTGCAAAAGCGCCAGCGCTTTGCCGATGCTCTGCGTACCCCCAACGCCCATATGCGCCTGACCATCGAGGAAATCGCCGCCCGCACCGAGCCGGTGGAGACGGTCTGGGCGCGTGACCCCGCGACCGGAACCATGGTCAAACGCTTTTTATGGCGCGCCAGGACCTTCGACTCAGAAGACGGCGCCAAGACCGCCCGCGATCAGGCGATTTTGGACGAGGCACGCGGCTTTTACGTCGATCTGGACCAGCATTACCGGTCGCTGACCGGGCGGCGGACACGATGACGCCACCGCGTGAGACATCCGCTCAGGACACCACCGGGCGCCATATCGTCGATGTGCTGATTGAAGAACGCGCGGAGCATCTGCTGCACTCGCCCCTGTGGCCGCTGCTCCGGTCCACGGTCTATCCCCTGCTGCGCTACCGGGCGGCCCGCACCATGGCCGACGCCGTCGCGCCGATGAGCGGGATCGGCGCCATGACCTATGTCAGCCGGGTTCTGCGGCTCGATCTGAAAGTGACGGGAACGGAGCATATCCCGCGCACGGGACCGTTCATCGTCATCGCCAATCATCCCACAGGCATCGCCGACGGCATCGCGGTCTATGATGCCATGAAGACCATCCGGCCCGACCTGACCTTTTTTGCCAATCGCGACGCCCAGCGGGTCTGCCCGCGCTTTACCGAATTGCTGATCCCGGTCGAATGGGTCGAGGAGAAACGCTCACGCGCCAAAACCCGGGAAACCCTTGTGCGCTCGCGTCAGGCGTTCGAGGATGGCCGGCCCGTTGTGATCTTCCCGTCCGGCCGTCTGGCGCATATGACCCTTTCGGGACTGAAGGAACGGCCCTGGCTCGTGACCACCATCAATCTGATGCGCCGGTACAACACACCGATCGTTCCCCTGAACATCCGGGGACGGAATTCCCTTCTTTATTACTTCTTTCACTTCGTCAACGCCGAACTGCGGAATATGACCCTGTTCAACGAACTGCTGAACAAACGCCATTACCGCTATGATCTGATGTTCGGACCGGCGATCCAGCCGGAGCATGTCACTGGCGAGCCGCCGGACGCCATCGCCGCGCTCCAGGCCCATGTGGAACATCATGTCCGCAAGGGCCGCGCCTTTACGTCAGGACACTGAAAACCCTAAAGCAAAACCGCGCCGCGAAGGGGGCTCCTCGCGGCGCGGCGTCTGTCTCGTGTCATGGGAAAATCCGGGATCGGCCCGCGGGCCTGTCCGGTGTCACAGGGCCTTGAGATTGCCCGCAGCGGTGCGGCCGCGTTCCTCGACCAGTTCGAAACTCAGCTTTTGACCTTCCGTGATCTGCGGCAGGCCGGACCGTTCCACGGCCGTCACATGCACAAACACGTCCTTGCCGCCGTCATCGGGGGCAATGAAGCCAAAGCCTTTGGTCGGGTTGAACCACTTTACGACACCAGTCGCCATATCTCGTCTCCAAGCGCGCACGAGCGTTCAGGACTGACCCGTCTTTTGTGCGCAACCAAACACGGGCCCGCAGTCATGCACGCCCGACGAACCATGCGCTGTGTTTTTGATGCGCGTTCAAGTCGGAGCGGCTGGGCCGCGTCGCACAAGCCGTTCCGTGTCGACGGTCGAGAATGACCATATACGAGTAAGCGCCCAATCCGACGCTAGTGCAACGAGAATTTTATGACGTTTCGGGGACGCGTGCGTGCCTGACGAACTGTCACCTTCAGGATGTGCCCAAGCGCCTCAGGTTAAAGGGCTTCCCCGCGCAGCAGGCGGGGCAGATGGCGCTCGCCGCCCAGCGCCACGCCGCCGCCGGCCTGACGCATGAAGAACCGCCGCGCCGGCCCGATGGCATCGACCACCGCCAGCCCCAGATCCCGCGCCAGCCGGACCGGCCCCAGATCGTTGGAGAACAGGCGATTGAGCCCATCCGTCGCGGCGGCCAGGGAAACATTGTCCCAGCGCCGCCAGGTCTGATACCGGGCCAGCACATCCTCCGACCCCGGATCGAGCCCCAACCGGGCCGCATCGGTCATGACTTCGGCCAGCGCCGCCACATCCCGCAGGCCCAGATTGAGGCCCTGTCCCGCGATGGGATGAATGCCGTGGGCCGCATCGCCGACCAGAGCCAGCCGGGGGCGGACATAGTCCAACGCCAGATGCAGGCCCAACGGATAGGACCAGCGCGGACCGACCGGCCGCACATCGCCCAGATAGGGCCCGAACCGCGCCCGCACCTCCGCCGCGAAGGCATCGTCCGGCAATCCCATGAAATGCGGCGTCAAATCGGCATGCTCGGTCCACACCAGGGACGCCCGGTTGCCGGTCATGGGCAGGATCGCGAACGGCCCGGCGGGCAGGAAATATTCCTGGGCCACCCCATCGTGCGGCGCCTCATGGGCCACCGTGGTAACGATGCCGTGCTGGGGATAGGACCAGGACACGGATTTGATCCCCGCCGCCTCGCGCAACGGCGAGCCGCGCCCGTCCGCCGCCAGGCATACCCGCGCCGTAATCGACCGTCCGTCGCCGAGAACCGCGGTCACGCCCGACGCGTCGTGATCGACCCGCGCGACCTTGGCCGGCGCCAGAACGGTGAGACCGGGCGTGGTGTCGATCACCGCCTGCTGGGCAATGCGGATATGCCGGTTCTCGATCAGATTGCCGAGCGGATCCGAGCCGATTTCCCGGTGGTCGAAATGCAGATGCAATAGCGACGCGGCACCGTCGTCCCGGGCGCGCGGACCCGAGCCGTCCGTCACCAGAATGTCGTTGATCGGCTGGGCATGGGGCGCCAGATGCGCCCAAAGACCCAGGCTCTCCAGCATGCGGCAGGAGGCAAAGGCAATGGCCGACACCCGGCCGTCAAACGCCGCATCGACCGTCTTGGCCGGGTCCATGGCATCGACCACCAGGGTCTCGATGCCGCCGCGCGCCAGCGCGATGCCGAGGGTCAGGCCAACCAGGCCGCCGCCAACCACAAGGGCTTCGGTTTCCAGGTCCGGCGCGGGGGATGATGGGGATACGCGTGTCATAAGCGCGAGCATGAGCCGGGTGCCCGGGAAAATCCAGCGCCGCGGCGCCGCAGTCCTTGCCAGGGCCGAAGGATCCCGGCCGCCAATCCGTGCTGCCGGGCGCGGTTGCCCGCGCCTTGGGCGGCTCCCGGGCCGGCCACCCATTCACGCATAAACTTTGGGCTATGTTACCCCTGGCAGGGCATGTGCCGGCGCCAAAACCGACAAAAGCCCTGCATTCGTGACTATTTCTTGTGCGAGTCACGCGTAAAGATCGGGCAAGACGCGGGCTTGGCGCGCCGGCATGATTGCAGGCCGGGCTCCGAAATGGTCACACTATGGGCCTTTCCGGGACCGACCGGTCCCTGCCGCCCCGCGCGGCCGACACAGGACAGGGCAAGGACCACCCCATGAAGCTCATCATCGCCGTGATCAAGCCGTTCAAGCTGGACGACGTGCGCGAGGCGCTGACCCGGCTCGGCGTGGCCGGCCTGACCGTGTCCGAAGTGACGGGCTATGGGCGCCAGAAGGGCCACACCGAAATCTATCGCGGCGCCGAATACGCGATCAGCTTCCTGCCGAAGATCAAGCTGGAGATCGTCGTGCCGGCCCATACCGCCGCCAAGGCCGTGGAGGCGATCCGCGAGACCGCGCATACCGGCCAGATCGGCGACGGCAAGATCTTCGTTCTGGACGTGGAAGACGCCCAGCGCATCCGCACCGGCGAGACCGGCGCCGACGCCCTCTGAGCCACGCGGATTTTCTGGAGCCCGCCCAAACGATCGGGCAGACTGCGAGACACCGCGCGGCGGGCGCGCAGGGTGAGGGCGGGAGAGTGTCATGTATCAGGCGATGAAGGTCGTGATCATCACGGAACGCACGATCCTGGAGGCCGTGTGCCGGATTATCGAGGAAATGGGCGCAACGGGCTACACCCACACCACGGCCGGCGGCAAGGGCAGCCGGGGAATCCGCAGCCAGGACCGCGCCGCCATCTCCGGCGTCATGACCAATGTGAAAATCGAAACCATCGTGGCTGACCGGGAAACCGCCGAATCCATCAGCGATGCCGTCGCCGCGCGGTTCTTCGAGGATTATTCGGGCATCACCTATATCGAGCAGGTGGAAATCGTCCGGCCCCACAAGTTCAAACTGAAATAGGCCCTCAAAACACCGTCTGCGCCAGGGCGATGAACAGCGGGATGCACACCCCGATGGAAATCGGCGTGCCCAGACTGGTGGACGCACCGATATAGGCGGACGGATTGGCGCGCGGGATCCCGGCGCGCAGGGTCGGCGGCCCGGAGATATCCGACGACGAGGCTGCGATCACCGACAGCAGCACCACGCCGCCGGGGCTGAACCCGGTCGTCTCATGCAGCACATAGCCGATGCCGAACGCGATCATCCCATGGGTGATCGGCGCCAGCACGGCATAGATCGCATACCAATGGGCAACCTTGCGCAGCTCATGGAGCCGGTGCCACGCCTCGATCCCCATGGTCAGCATCAGGATCGACAGGAAGCCGCGGAACAGCGGATCGTAAAAGCTCTCATAGACCTGCTCGGGCCGGGTCACCAGCCCCAGCAGCAGGCCGAGCAGCAGCGCCGACAGCGCCGAGCCGCGCAACGAGTCGCTCATGATCTGCAAGGGCGTGACCCGGGACCGGCCGCTCGTGTCGGATTTCGCCTTGCCCATGCCCGCCAGCACGATGGCCAGCACCAGCGCCGGAATATCCATGAACGGGTAAAGCGCCGGAACCCAGGCCTCGTAATCGATGTTCTGTTCGTTCAAGGACGCCATCGCCGCGCCGAGGGTCGAGGCACTGACCGCGCCGAACAGGCCCGCCGTTGCCAGCGCATCGTCGCGCGACAGCCCCGGCAGGCGCGCCAGGGTCACAAGGCCGATCAGCACGATGCCCGCGCCGATCCCCATGGCCGCCAGCGCCGGCAGGATCATGTCGGCAAGATTGGCGTCCCGCACTTCCATGCCCGCATGGAGGCCCACCGACATCAGCAGCATGAACACTGCGAACTGATAGATCGCGTCCGGGATCTGGAGTTTGGAGCCGAGCGACGCGACCAGCATGCCGCCCAGGAGAAAGGCAAGCGACGGCGATTGAAATTGCGAGACGATCTTCGCCAGAAACTCAAGCAACGGTCATCCCCCGGCCCATTTTTCATCGGTCGCGACCAGTGTACCCGACACGGACGGAGAGGCATCGAAAATCGGCTTTGCCTGCAATTTCAAATTTCCGGAAGGGTGCCCCCCTTTAACGCCCGCCGGAGACCGGCCTCAATCCGATGCGGATATCGGTGAACTCCGAATACTGATCCTGGGGCGACGCCCAATCGGGCCCGGCACCGCCGAAGAACGTATTGAAATAAAGCCCGTCCACGCCGACCGCGCTGGTGACCCGCAAATGGCGGCGCCGCGCCTCGACCTTGAGCACCCCGTCCTGCCAGAGCCGGACCGTGCCATTCTGCTTGCCGATCTCGTTCAAGACGACCTCAAGCTCCATGCGGCTTGCCTTGCCCGGCGTCAGCCAGAACGCCCCGCGCCCAAGGCTTTCGCCGCACGGGCCGGTCGTATCCGCTGCATAGAGATAGACCTCGGCGCGCCCGCGCTCGCGCCACATCAGCCGGGCGGAAAAACCGTTGCGCCGGTCCGGCGTGCAGCCATCGGGCGAATCCCCGCCGAACAGGCCGGGCAGCTTGCCGCCCCGGGCAAACTTGAATTTGGGCATCAGACGGACGGTATAGGCGAGGCATCCGCTCCTGGCCGGCGCTCCTTCGGCTTTGGAGCGAAAGCTCATGCCGCCGGCGGTCCGGTCCTCGCCCGGAAAAAGACTGCCTTTGGGATAGCGGACCTGCATCCGTGCGGTGCGGCAGTCCGCACCGCCTGCCGCACCGGCGACCGACCCCTCAAGCGCCTTGAAACGGACATTGGCCGCTCCCCAATCATATCGGGTCTGACCTTTCAGGCCCGGCGCGCCGGGAGACGGGGGCAGGCATGGGCCGAGCGCCTCCATGGCATAGCGCAGGCTGCACCGGGTCCGGTCCGCGGCCTCAGCCGATCCGGCTGCGGACGGTCCGGGCACGGCCAATGCGCCGCTGATCAGTCCCAAAATGATCCGCCATCCGCCTGTCATGATCGGCTCTGCTCCCTGTCACCGGTCCCAACCTACACCACGGCCGCGCGGGCGGCACCCGCCGCGCCAAGTATCGGGCATTTAAGACTTTCTTTACCTTGATGACGATTTGGAAAGTAGACCCTCTGGGCGCGAAACGGCTACTATGAGCGGTGCTTTCGCGTAACAGGGCAGGCCATGCGGGCGGCCCGAGGGGCAGCGGGAAAGCCGTTCCGGGGAGATCACCTGTGGCCAAGGCGCGCATCGAGGATCAGCCCGCGCTGACGCGCTGGCGCTATGACAGCCTGCCGGAGTATGCGTTCCCGCGCCTGCGCGCGCTGCTCGACGGCACGCGCCCGGGGGCGGACGAAATCAATCTGTCGATCGGTGAACCGCGCCATCCGGTGCCGGCCCTCGTCGCCGATGTCCTGGCCCGCGAGACCGCCGCATATGGCCGGTATCCGCCCAATGAGGGCACGCCCGCCTTCCGGGCCGCCGCAAAGGCCTGGGCCGACCGGCGCTATGGTCTTCCCGACGGCATGATCGATCCGGATACGCAGATCCTGCCGCTGAACGGCACCCGCGAGGGGCTGTTCATGGCCGCGCAAACGCTTGCCGCCCCATCAAC
>CAZHDI010000014.1:48813-52763 GCA_964531285.1 uncultured Alphaproteobacteria bacterium
CCGCCCCATCAACGGCCAAGGCGGACGAACCGCGCCCCGCGATTCTGATCCCGAACCCGTTTTATCAATGCTATGCGGCGGCCGCCGTGGCCGCCGGCATGGAGCCGGTGTTTTTGGATACGACCGCCGAAACCGGCCATTTACCCGATGTCTGGAGCCTGAGCGACGCCTTGCTCGCCCGGACGCGCGCCATTTATCTGTGCTCCCCGGCCAACCCGCAGGGCACGGTTGCCGATACGCGCTTCTGGACCGGCCTGATGGGACTGTCGGCCCGGTACGGCTTCACGATCATCGCCGATGAGTGCTACACGGAGATTTACGAGTCGGTGCCGCCGCCCGGTTGCCTGGAAGCCGCCAAAGCCGCCGCGCCCGATTTACGCCGCATCCTGTCGTTTCACTCCCTGTCCAAGCGCTCCAGCGTGCCCGGGCTGCGGTCCGGTTTCGTCACGGGCGACGCACGGCTGATCACGCGGCTGCGCAAACTGAAAAGCTATGGCGGGGCGCCCTCGCCGCTGCCGGTTCTGGCCGCCGCCGCAGCGCTGTGGCAAGACGATGCTCACGTAACGGAGAATCGCGCCCTCTACCGGGCCAAAATCGACATCGCAAGCCAGATCCTGGGCGGACGATTCGGCTTTTACCGCCCGCCCGGCGGCTTTTTCCTGTGGCTCGATATGGGAGAAACCGGCCTGAGCGGCGAAGAGGCCGCCCTGGAGCTATGGCGCACGGCGGGCGTGAAGGTGCTTCCAGGCGCCTATCTGGCCCGCGACACGGGACAAGGCAATCCGGGTGCCGATTATATCCGGATCGCGCTGGTCCATGACGAGGCGACCACTGCCGAAGCGCTGCGCCGCATCTGCGAAGCAGTGTAACCTGACGACCTGACACAGACCGACCACACCGGCCGCAGACACCGGACCCGGCCATCCGATCAAGACGACGACCACAAGGGCGACGATGCTGGACCTGGACGATCACGATCAAATGGGCGTGCTGAACAATCTATGGCACGCGGGCCTGCGCTTCATGCGCGACCGGGCGCTGGAGGCGGCCGGCCTGGCGCTGATCGCGCTCGCCATCGGCATGACCCTGGCGCTGTCCACCTACAATCCCCGGGACCCCAGCTTCAACAACGCGACGGCCGATCCGCCGTGGAACCTGATGGGTGAGACCGGCTCTTACTTCGCCGATCTCGTCATGCAGTTCATCGGCCTTGGCGCGATGGCGCTGGTGGTGCCCATTGCGGTTGCCGGCTGGTGGGTCATGGCCAAACAAAGCCCAGGTGAGTTGTGGCAACGCAGCCTCGCCTGGATCGCGGCCATTCTGTGCACCAGCGCGCTGGCCGCCAGCCTGCCCTTCTCGGCCCCCGCGCCGCTCCAGACCGGCCTTGGCGGCGCCATCGGCGACTGGACCGCCAATCTTCTGGCCGGCATGGCCGCGATGGTCGGCCTCACCGATCCCGACACCATGCGTATGGTGTCCGGCACCCTGGCCGCTGCCGGGGCACTGGTCAGTTTCGGCTATGCCACCGGCATGCGCTTCACCGATTACCGCTACCGGATCGACGACGCCGAGGCCGAGCCGGGGGCCGCGCGGCGCAGCCGTACCGTTCGCCGCCGGTCCGCGCGCCAGGGCATTGGCTCCGGGATCGGCGAGCGGATGCGGGACTGGATCGACGGGCTTCCCTTTGGGGTACCGTCCGTGGGCGGCGCGGCGGCGGCCCTGTCGGGCCTGTTCGGATCGTCGCGCAAGAACGCGCCCGCCGCGGCCTATGCGCCGGACGCCTATGCGCCGGACTATGACAACGACCCGGACGACGCCTTCGAGGACGACGACGGGATTCCGGCCGCGCCCTGGGAACGCGGGCAAGCCGCCGCGTCCACTCCATCCGGCAAAGCCTCCGGCAAGACCCCCAGCAAGGCCAGGGCCCGCAAACGCGCACCCCTGCCGGGCGACCGCCCCGTCCCCCACCCGGCGCTGGCCGATGAGCCGGATCCGTCCGCGCCCGTCACCCTGCCCGAGGCCGATCCCCATCCGGACGAGGATGATTTCGAGCCCGACAGCGATCAGGCCTATGCCCTCGAGGACGCGCCGGACCCGGAGCCGGCCCGCCCGGCGGTCTCGCTGCGCGAAGATCATGATCCGAACTGGGACGATGATGCGCCATGGGATGACGGGGCCGCGCCGGAGAAACCTTCCAAGCCGAAATTCTCCATGGCCCGCCTTCTGTCCGCCGGTCCGGTCCGCGCTCTGACCGACCGCTGGCGCGGCGCGCCCGATGCGGACGATCCGCCGCCGCCGCCCATGCCCCTTTCACCGGCCGATGACGGCGGGGAGGATGCGGGGTTTGTGGCGCACCCCCCCTCCCCTGCCCCCGAAGACAAGCCGAAAAAGGTCAAACGCGGATCGAAAGCCCGCAAAAGCAAGCGCGAAAAGCGTGAAGCCCAGCCGGTGCTCAATCTGGAGCCGGGCAGCTACAGCCTGCCGCCGCTGAGCCTGTTGGCGCCCGCGCCCGAGAAGGATCTCGCCGACACCACCTCCGACGATGTGCTGGAGGCCAATGCCCGCCAGCTCGAAACCGTGCTCCAGGACTTCGGCGTCAAGGGCGAGATCATCCATGTGCGCCCCGGCCCCGTGGTCACGCTTTATGAATTGCGCCCGGCGCCGGGCATCAAATCGGCCCGTGTGATCGGCTTGGCGGACGACATCGCCCGCTCCATGAGCGCGGTTTCGGCCCGCGTCGCGGTGATCCCGGGGCGGAACGTCATTGGCATCGAACTGCCGAACAAGCAGCGTGAGATGGTCATGCTGCGCGAGCTTCTGGCCGCCGAATCTTATGAAAAAGCCAGCGCGCGCCTGGCCCTGGCGCTGGGCAAGAGCATTGGCGGCGAATCCGTGATCGCCGATCTGGCGACCATGCCGCACCTGTTGATCGCGGGCACCACCGGCTCCGGCAAGTCGGTGGCGATCAACACCATGATCCTGTCGCTGCTCTACCGGCTCCCGCCCGACCAGTGCAAGCTGATCCTGATCGACCCCAAAATGCTGGAACTGTCCGTCTATGAAGGCATTCCGCATCTGTTGAGCCCGGTCGTCACCGACCCGAAAAAGGCTGTCGTCGCGCTCAAATGGGTCGTGCGCGAGATGGAAGACCGCTACCGCAAAATGTCGAAGCTCGGCGTGCGGAACATTCGCGGTTATAATGAGCGGGTGAAGAAGGCCGCCACCAAAGGCGAAGTGCTCACCCGCGAGGTCCAGACCGGCTTCGACAAGGAAACCGGGGAGCCGATCTACGAGCAGGAAGAATTGTCCCTGGAGCCGATGCCGTTCATCGTCGTCGTGGTCGATGAAATGGCCGACCTGATGTTGGGCGCCGGCAAGGACATTGAGGGCGCGGTCCAGCGCCTGGCGCAGATGGCACGCGCGGCCGGTATTCACCTGATCACCGCCACCCAGCGCCCCTCGGTGGACGTGATCACCGGTACCATCAAGGCGAACTTCCCGACCCGGATCAGTTTCCAGGTCACTTCCAAGATCGACAGCCGCACCATTTTGGGCGAACAGGGCGCCGAACAACTCCTGGGTCAGGGCGACATGCTCTATATGATGGGCGGGGGGCGCATCAAGCGGGTGCACGGACCGTTCGTGTCCGACTCGGAAGTCGAGGATGTGGTCGCCGACCTGAAGGCGCAAGGCACGCCCGCCTATGTCGAGGCGATCACGGAAGAATCCGACGACGATCCCCAGTCCTTCCTCGACATGCTGGCCGGCGACGGCGACGGCTCGGGCGACGATCTTTACGATCAGGCCGTGGCCATCGTCGCGCGCGACAAGAAGGCCTCGACGAGCTACATCCAGCGCAAACTCCAGATCGGCTATAACCGCGCCGCCCGCCTCATCGAGCGCATGGAGGAAGAGGGCGTCGTGTCACCGGCCAACCATGTCGGCAAGCG
>CAZHDI010000015.1:0-45011 GCA_964531285.1 uncultured Alphaproteobacteria bacterium
GGCGGCCCGACCGCTTCGCCGCGATCGACTCCGTGGACGATGCACGAGAACATGTCCGCCGGCTGAAGACCCAAGGCGCTCACGCGATCAAGAACTACAACCAGCCGCGCCGGGACCAACGCCAGCAAGTGGCGGCCGCTTCGCGTGAAGAAAATATCGCCGTTATGGCCGAAGGCGGCGCCCTCTTCCATATGGACATGTCCATGATCGCCGACGGCAACACGAGCATCGAGCACAATCTGCCCCAGTCGGCCCTTTATGAGGATGTGCTGAGCTTTTTCGCCGCGAGCAAGACGGCCTACACCCCCACTCTGTCCGTGACCTTCGGCGGGATCTCATCGGAGGATTACTGGTACCAAGTCGATGATGTCTGGAAGCATCCGCTGTTGTCGCGCCATGTGCCGCCCCATGTGCTTCAACCGCGCTCGGTTCGCCGTCAGATGGCGCCCGAAGCGGATTATTACGATCAGGTGAGCGCCGCGACATCGAAAGCGCTCGCCGACCGGGGTGTCCTGGTCAGCATTGGCGCCCATGGCCAACGCGAGGGGCTCGCCAGCCATTGGGAAATGTGGTCCTTCGTACGCGGCGGCATGAGCCCGCTCGAAGCGCTCCGGGCAGCAACCATCGTGCCGGCGACCCATCTTGGACTGAGCGGCGATATCGGCTCTCTGGAGCCGGGCAAGCTGGCGGACCTCGTCGTGATCGACGGTGATCCGCTTACGGATATTCGGTCCAGCGATAAAGTGGCGCTGGTCATGCTCAATGGCCGTCTCTATGACGCGGCGACCCTGGATGAAATCACAACCGGTGACCGGACCGCGCCCGCCTATTACTGGACCCGGTGACGCGTACCGCCTGACCGAACGGTCTAGCACGGTCACATGGCAGGCGACTTTTCGCCTTTTCAGGGCGCGCGCCATTGGGTATGTAGGAGAAAGATGGTGCCGGCGGGATCCGCCGGTGAAAAGGGAACCCGGTGCAACTCCGGGGCTGTACCCGCAACTGTGAGCCAGGAGCCAACGGCCATTGATGTCACTAAAGGCATGAGCATGCTCTGTCTTTGGGAAGACGGCCAGCGGCAAGGATCGGCAAGCCAGGAGACCTGCCATCGCGTCGTTCATCCCGCGGCCGGGACCAGCCTGCGCGGATCGGAAAACCGCTTTTTCCGCCGAAACGACATGGGTGCCCTGACCGTGCCGGACCATCCGGCGGGCGCTGTCGTTGACCAGGCGCCGGACACGGATCATCGGCGCCCCACGGAATAAGCGAGCCCACAATGGAGCGCTCCGTCATCCCCCGGTCGATTTCAGCCATCGCTGCCATGCTGATGGTGGCGGCACTTGGCGCCTGCTCCGCGCCGCCGCCGGCCAAACACGGCGGCACGCCGAACCGGCCCTTGCGCGTCGTCAGTCTTGATTACTGTGCGGATCAATATGTCCTGAAGCTGCTCGACCGGGACCGTATTTTGGCGGTCTCACCCGATGCCGGGCGCCCGTTCTCCTATATGCGGGCGGCTGCGGATGGAGTGCCGCGTGTACGCGCGCGGGCCGAAGATATCCTTGTGCTCCGGCCCGATCTCATCGTGCGCAGCTATGGCGGCGGCCCCAATGCGCCGGCGTTTTTCGAACGGGCGGGCATCCCCGTGGTCCAGATCGGTTATGCATCGAGTGTCGTGGGGCTCTCCGCAACGCTTCGGGCGGTCGCTAAAGGGCTGGGCGAGCCGGCGCGCGGTGACGCGATCATTGACCGGATGACCCGGCGGCTGGCCGCGCTTGCCGCGGCGACGGCCCGGGCACCGCAGGCGCTCTACATGACACCGGCAGGGGTGACCACGGGGACGGGCACCCTGATCCACGACATGCTGACCACAGCGGGGCTCGCCAATTTCCAGACCGAACAGGGATGGCGGGCGCTGCCGCTGGAGCGGCTGGCCTATGAACAGCCCGACCTCGTTGCCGCGGCCTTTTTCGAGGTGATCGAGACACACCCGGACGCCTGGAGCGCCATGCGCCACCCGGTTGCACGCCGTCAGCTTACGGAACGCCCCGTAGTGCCGCTTAACGGTGCATGGACCGCTTGCGGCGCCTGGTTCATCCTCGATGCGGTCGAGGCGCTGGCCGCGGCACGCGCCGGGCTGGAGGCAGCCCCATGACCCGCCCCTGGCTGACGCCTGCTCTCATCGGCCTCGCTGTGCTGTCGCTCTTCGCGGCCTGCCTGTTAGGCTCGACGCCGCTGAGCGCGGACCGGGTGCTGCTTGCGCTTGCCGGTTTTGGGGACACGGGCGACCGCATCGTGGTTTGGGACATCCGGCTGCCGCGCGGCGTGGCGGCCTTCGTGACCGGCGCGGCGCTGGGCGCCAGCGGGGCCGCGCTTCAGGGGCTGTTGCGCAATCCGCTCGCGGAACCGGGCGTGCTGGGCGTCTCGGCCACGGCCTCTCTCGGGGCCACCGTCGCACTCTATTATGGCCTGACCACAAGCTTCGGGTTCGGCCTGCCCCTGGCGGCCATCGCGGGAGCCCTGGTCGCAACGGGCCTGATCGCCGCCGCGGCTGCCCGCACCCAGTCTGTCGTGACCCTGATCCTGGTCGGCGTCGGCCTGTCGAGTTTCGCGGCCGCCGTGATGGCGCTTCTGATGAACCTCGCGCCCAACCCGTTCTCGCTGTCGGACATGGTGAACTGGATGCTTGGCACCGTCGCCAACCGCAGCTTTCAGGATCTGGCGCTCGCAGCGCCGTTCATGGGCTTGGGCCTCGGTCTTCTGTATACGACGCGGCGGGGCCTCTCGGCGCTCACCCTGGGCGAGGAAGCCGCCAGCGGCGTGGGTCTCAACCTGCGGCGTCAGCGGCTCGCGGTGGTGTTCGGTGCGGGCCTGGCCACGGGTGCGGCGGTCTCGCTCGCAGGCGCCATCGGCTTTGTCGGGATCGTTGCGCCCCATTTAATCCGCCCTCTGACCGGATACGATCCCGCACGCAGTCTGGTGCCGTCCGCCCTCCTGGCCGGGGTGATCCTTCTTCTGGCCGATATCGCGATCCGGACCGCTCCGACCGCCGTGGAACTCAAACTCGGCGTGGTGGCCGCCATTCTCGGCGCGCCGGCCTTTGTGTGGATCGCCATGCGGAGGCGCGCGAGCGATGGCTGACACCGGATCGTCCTTGCGCCTGAAAAATATCACCGTCACGGCCGGCGGCGCGCCGCTGGTGACAAACGCCACTCTCGAGGTGCGGACCGGTGAACTGGCCGCCCTGTTGGGTCCGAACGGCGCGGGCAAAACCACGCTGATGCGCGCCGCCGCCGGATTGATCCCGGTCCAGGGCGGGTTGGCCATGCTGAACGGTTCGCCGGTCGGTACCTTCTCCCACCGTGACCGCGCCCAAGCACTGGCTTATCTGCCGCAGATCCGGCCCATTGCCTGGCCCAATTGCGTGCGCGATGTGGTGGCACTCGGACGGTTCGCCCACGGTGTATCATTGGGCAAGCTCAGTGGAGCGGATGCCGATGCGGTTGATCGCGCCTTGGACGCCTGCGATCTCACCGCGCTTGCCCATCGCCGCATGGACACGCTGTCGGGCGGGGAGATCGGCCGGGTCCATTGCGCCCGCGCCTTCGCCGCCGAGGCGCCGATCCTGCTGGCGGATGAGCCGGTCGCCGCGCTCGATCCGCGCCATCAGTATCAGATCATGGGTCTGGTGCGCCGTTTCGTGGATCAGGGCGGCGGCGCCCTTGTCATCCTTCATGACGTGGCGCTGGCCGCCCGGTTCGTTGACCGCATGGTGTGGATGACCGGCGGACGGATCGTGGCTGACGGTCCGCCCGGCGAGACCCTGACCAGTGCCCGCATGGAGGCGGTCTACGGGGTGCGCGCGCAGATCGACCCTCATCCGGACGGTCCGGTGATCCGGATCGACGGGCCGTCCTGATCTTTTGTCAGGCGCATACGCACGGGGCCGCGTTGACGGTCGGCGGCGGGGGTGCACAATAGGCCGCATCGCCGGACACATACGACAGAACACCGGCATCGTCCTTTTGAGGGAGGGGACCCGTGAAGCATCTGCTTCGGACCGGTGCGTTCGCCGCCGTCCTGTGCGGCTTGGCCGCTTGTGTGACGCCGCCCGGCCAATCGTCGCCGACGACCAGCGCCGCCGATGTCGACCGCAACCTGTCCGGCGTCTGGCAGGTGGTCAATACCGCCAATTACAATCTTGAAGCCCATCCGGCCCAGGCCGCAATGCAGATGCGCGACGGACCGGTCAAGCCGGTGCCGGCAAAAAGCGTCGTAGCACTTGGGGCCGTAGGCGCGGTGCCGGGCGGCGAAAGCTTCCTGGCCGGCGGCGGCGATATTCCGTACACCCCGGCAGCCCGGGCCAAGCGTGATGAGAACAAGGCCAACTGGATCGACCGCGATCCGGAAGTCAAATGCTATCTCCCGGGCGTGCCGCGCGCGACCTATATCGGCATGCCGTTCCATATCCTCCAAAGCGACCGCAAGATGACGATCGTTTATCAGTATGCCAATGCGATCCGGCATGTGGCCCTGGAGGATCCCGGCGACGCCCTGATCGATTCCTGGATGGGTCAATCCTACGGCTATTGGGACGACGATACCTTCGTGATCGAAGTGACCGCCCTCAACGGCAAGGCCTGGCTCGACCGGGCGGGCAATCACTATTCGCCCTCGGCTACGGTGACCGAGCGCTATACCAAGATCACGCCCTATCACATCCGCTACACCGCCACGATCGAGGACCCGGCGACCTATACGGAACCGTGGACGATCAGCATGATCCTGCACAAGAAGCTGGAGGAAGAGGCGGCCCTTTATGATTTCAATTGCGTGGCCTTCGTAGAGGAACTGCTCTACGGCCATTTGCGCAAAGACCCGTTGGATTGAGGGGGCCCGCCATGACACGACTGCCTCAAACACTGCTCGCCGCCACCGCCCTTGTTCTGGTGCCCGGCATGGGCCTTGCGCAACAGACGCTGGACCTCGATCGTCCGCCCCTGGCGTTTTCCGAAGAGTTCTTTGACACCACGCCCTGGGATCCGGCCTATGAGCCGCCGCGCACGCCGGACGGCAAGCCGAGCTTCGAGGGCACCTGGACCAATGTCTCCCTGACCACGCTGGAGCGGGTCGAGGGTGCGGAGTCGCTCGCCGTCACTCCGCGCGAGGCATGGGACCTTGTCTGGTCACTGACCAATGAATACCGCAAGGACGAGGTCGAGACCGATCCGGATGCCCCGCCCCTGCCCGTGGGCGACGCCGACGGGGTTGGCGGCTACAACCGCTTTTGGATCGATACCGGAAGCAATCTGGCGATCATCGACGGAGAGATCCGCACCTCCTGGCTCATCGAACCGGAAGACGGCAAGGCGCGCCTGACCGAGGAAGCGCAGCGCCGTTTGCGGGCGCGCTTTGCCCAGCGGCGCAATTTCGACAATCCGGAGACCCGGCCCGTCGCCGAGCGCTGCATTGCCGGCTTCGGCGGAACGGGCGGGCCGCCGATGATGAACGTGCTCTACAACAACATTTACGAGGTCGCGCAGACCGCCGATACCCTGGCCATCGTCGTCGAGATGGTCCATCAGCCGCGCCTGATCCGGATCGGCGGCGAGCACCGGTCCATGCGGCTCGATCCGTGGCTCGGCGACTCGGTCGCCCGCTGGGACGGCGATGCCCTCGTGGTCCGCACGGTCAACCACCACCCTGACATGATGATCCGCCAACGTGCGCTGATCATCGAGGAAGACACGGTGGTCGAGGAGCGCTTCACCCGCGTCGCCGACGATACCATCTTCTACGAATTCAGCATCACCGATCCGGATCTTTATGTCGGCACCCATCGCGGCGAAATGGTCTTCAAGCAGACGGATCAGCCGCAGCTTGAATATGCCTGCCACGAGACGAATTATTCCCTGCCCGGCATTCTGGCCGGCGCGCGCCGGGAAGAGCAGGACGCGGCATCGGAGTGACGAGCCTGACCTGTCATCCCGGAAGCCGGTCAGTATCACTCGGCGGCCGGCTTATACGCGAAGGTGCCGTCATCGGCGATAGCGGCGCTGAAACCGCCGTCCTGGAGCCAGACGCGCGCGTTGGCATCGTCCTTGAGCATGGCATCCCAATACGCGACGGCGGCCATCTTGATCAGCGCATGGTGCCGGTCCAGCGAGGGATAGCTGAACGTCCGCCCGCCGGGCAGTGTCGTCCGGCCCGAGAAGGTCATATGCACCGCCTCATTCAGAACCAGAAGATACTGATCGACATCATCGATGGTTTCGAACGGACGTTGACGGTCGACCGCTTCAAAGTCCCGCATCGGGCTTTCGTCCTTGGTGCCGGTCAGATGAAAGATCGGCATCGCCATATCGCCGAATGCCTCTTCGATCGGCTGGTCGTCCCGGTTCGGCGACGGGCTGAGCGCGAAGGCCGCATCGAAGCTCGGGACGGCAAAGACCTGCCCGAGCCCGGCGGCTTTTTGTCCGGCCACGAACATGGTCGTGATCGCCCCGAAGGAATGGCCGGACATGCCCATACGCTCCGTGTCGAAACGGCCCGCATAAGGTCCGTCCGCACTCATCGCCGTGATCTGTGCCACCGCGAAAGGCACATCACGCAGGCGATTGACGGTCGCATCAACATTACCGCGCAGCGCCTCCAACATGCCCTGCACGCCCTCGCGGCGCAGCAGTTCAATGTCAGTGCCAGCATGCTGAATATGAAAAACCGCATAGCCATGACTGGCCAGATGCTCGCCAAGGAAGGTCGATCCTTCCCGCGATCCGCCCGCGCCGTGGGACCAAATGACCACCGGCATGGCGTCATCGGCGTCATCGGCATGGAATAGCTTCCAGGGCACCGCGCGCCCGTCCCGGGCCTCATCGGTCCACACGCCACGCTCGACGGTGACCGTGTGCGGCCCCGGCGCGGCCTTATAATCCTCAGCTTGCACCGCACCGGCGGCAAGGGCGAGCCATGCCGCCGCTCCCATGGTGACGAGCCTGCCAATCGAGTTCCGCATCATGACGATCCCTCCCAATAAGTCTTGTGTGAGCGGGATTATATCATAGAGGGGTTCCGCGTGCCGGTTACTCGTGGCGCAGCGCATCAATGGGATTGAGACGCGCCGCCCGGCGGGCCGGAAGATAGCCGAACGCCACGCCGATTACGGCCGAGAAGACCACCGCCATGATCATGATCGGGATACTGGGCAAGAAGGGCCACCCAAAGAACTGGACGATCCCGAAGGCGACCGCCGTGCCCAGAACGACACCGAGGGCCCCGCCCAGGGCCGCCAAAACCGCGGACTCGACCAGGAACTGGGTAAGCACGTCCCGTTCAAGGGCGCCGATGGCAAGACGGATGCCAATCTCCCGCGTCCGCTCGGTGACCGAGACGAGCATAATGTTCATAATGCCGATCCCGCCCACGAGCAGGCTGATCGCGGCGACCGCGCTCAGCAGGGCCGTGAGAATATTCGCGACCACCGAGATCATGTTCTCCAGTTCTTTTAGATCGCGCACGGAAAAATCGTCATCCTCCCCGATGGCGATCTGCCGGCGCTCCCGCATCAGGGCCTCAACCTCTTGCTGCGCCAAGCCGGTCACGTTCTCGGACGCCGCCGACATCAGCACATAGCCGACGCTGCGGGGGTCGCCGGCAAGACGGCGCTGAACCAGCCGCAAAGGGGCCAGCACGAAATCGTCCTGGTCCTGCCCCCAGACGCTTTGACCCTTGGATTCCATGACCGCGATGACCCGGCAGGCAAAATTCTTTACACGGATCTGCTCACCGATGGGATTCTGCGGGCCGAAGAGCGCCTCGCGCACGGTCGCCCCCAGAGCGCAGACCGGACGCGCCGCCGACAACTCGCTCGACGTGAAGCGGCGCCCCAGGGCAACGTCCCATTCGCGCACGTCGTAATAGGCCAGATCCGCCCCAATGATCGATGTGTTCACATTCTCATTGCCATAGACCACCTGCTCCATCTGCTGGAGCATGGCCGTGACGGCCGAAACACTGTCGATCTGCTCGCGAATGGCTTCGGCATCCTCGACCGTAAGGCGCTTGGCGGCCTGGACCCGTCCGCCGAAGCGCTGCTGGCCGCTCGACATCACCAGAAGATTACGCCCCAGGCCGGAAATCTCATCGGTCACGTCCGTGGTCGCGCCCTTCCCCGCGGTCACGAGCACGATCACCGCCGCCACGCCGATCACGATGCCGAGCACCGTTAAGGTGGAGCGCATCATGTTCCCGACGATCGCGCGCCAGGCCAGACTGATATTCGTGCGCAGCATGGATCAGCCCTTCCGCTCGTCCCGGACGATCTTGCCGTCCCGGCATTCGATGATCCGGCTGGCGTATTCGGTCATTTCGGGCTCATGGGTCACCATCAAGATGGTGATACCCTTGTCCTTGTTGAGACCCGACATCAGGCGCATGAGATCGTGACTGCGCTCCGTATCAAGATTGCCCGTGGGCTCGTCCGCCAGAAGCAGAGAGGGTTCCGTGACAATCGCACGAGCGATGGCGACACGCTGCTGCTGGCCGCCGGACAATTCGGAGGAACAGTGATCGACCCGGTCCGCAAGGCCCACCAGAGTCAGAGCCTCGCGAGCCCGCTCGGACCGTTCGGCCGCCGGCATGCCCCGATAGGCGAGCGGGAGTTCCACATTTTCCAGGGCCGGCGTGCGCTTGAGCAGGTTGAAGCCTTGAAACACAAAACTGAGATAATGCCGGCGCAGCAGCGCGCGCTGATGCCGGTCCAACCCCTCGACCGCAATGCCGCGGAAGCAGAAGCTCCCGGAGGACACCACATCGAGGCAGCCCAGAATGTTCATCATCGTGGATTTGCCGGACCCGGACGGCCCCATCACCGCAACGAACTCGCCGTCCTCAATCACCAGATCGACCGTATCGAGCGCCCTGACCTGAGCTTCGCCGCGTCCGTAAACCTTAACGACGTCGCGCAGTTCAATGAGCGGGGCCGCCTCCGCGTCGCCCATACTCAGCGCTCCATGGCCGCAAGATTGACGATGACCTCATCGCCCGCCGACAGCACACCGTCGAGCAGTTGCGTCCAGCGGCCGTCTGACTGGCCGAGCACCACCGGCAGCGCCGTTGCTTCGCCATTCTTGCCGAGCCCCCACACGCTGCCCGACCGGCGGCCGTCCGGATCGACCGCCATGCGGGCGGTTTGCTGGCCCGGAGGGCTGAAGCGCAGGGCTTGATTGGGCACCAGCAGTACATCATCAAGCTGGTTCATCAGAATGCTCGCCGTCGCCGTCATGCCGGGCTTCAGGCGAAGCTGCGCGTTGCCGACTCGCAAAACACCTTCATATGTGACAACCCCGTGGGACTCGCGCGGGGCATTCCGGATCTGGACGATCTCACCGGTGAATTCATGGCCCTGATAGGCGTCGACCGTGAACGTCGCCTGCTGACCGGCCGCAACCCCACCGATATCGGCTTCATCGATATCCACGATCAATTCCATCTCGCGCAGGTCTTCGGCGAGGGTGAAGAGGCGCGGGGTCTGGAAATTGGCCGCAACGGTCTGGCCGGGTTCAACAAGGCGCTCCAGCACGATGCCATCGATCGGTGAACGGATCACGGTCTTGGCGAGGCGCGAGCGCTCCAAGCGCAGCTTGGCGTCGGCCAGGGCCACTTCGGCATCGGCGGCGGCAACGGCGGCCACCGCGCGCTTCAGTTCCGCGTTCACCAGATCAAGCGCCTGCTGGGAGGTATTGCCCGAGCGACGCAGTTCAGCCGTCCGGGACCGGCGTAACCGCAGTTCGGCAGCCGTGGCCTTGGCTTGCGCGACATGGGCCTCGGCCTGGGCGAGAGCCGCTTCGCGCTGGGTGACCGTAGCCTCCAACTGCTCCGTGTCGAGACGGGCCAGAACCTGTCCGACCTCGACCTCGTCATTATAATCGACCAGGATTTCGGTGATCAGTCCGGACGTCTCCGCCCCCACCTCGACCTGATTGATCGGTGCCAGGGTGCCGGTCGCGGTGACCCGCAGATCGAGGTCGCCGCGGGTGACCGCCTCGGTGCGGTAGGACGGCTTTCCCCCGCCCGGCACGAAGGCCATGATCATGACGATGGCGGCGCCGAACGCGGCCGCCGACAGGCCCCACATGCGCCATCCGCGCGCGCGTGCCGATGGTCCGCTCAAACCGATTGTTTTCGCAACGTCCTCAGAAGACTCGCGTGGCATGTGCCCCTCCCCCCTGTAAACTCGTGACAGGCCCCCCGGCGAATCACGACGAGAGAATTACTCAGGTGCGTGATCGCGTCAAAGCGGAACGCAGGGCGGCATAAGCTCTTATTTGGCGTTCGCATCGATGGATTGGGGATTCAGCGCCGATGCGTTGCCGTCGACCATGTCGCGGCACGGTCGGTCAAGGCTATACGCTGAAAGAGATTAGCACCTCGTTACAGCACCATACGGGCGTTCCGCGGCGACGCAAGGCCCGGCGCGCACGGATGCCCTCCGGGATTGCACCCTATGGGCATGATTAACCCGGAAACCGCCCGAACGCCGAAGACATATCCAAAAAGGATACAAGCTTTGCGTGCTGACAGGCACGGCATTGCGCCCCGCACCTTCGATCTACTACGCTTTGCCGGGACGCGGCCCGAAATCGCCGCGCAGTTGAGGGAGGCAACCCAATGACGTCGTTTCAATTGAACGGCGACGCCGTCGAGGTGGACGCACCGGACGACACGCCCTTGCTCTGGGTCATCCGGGACAATCTGAACTACACGGGAACGAAATTCGGCTGCGGGATCGGTATGTGCGGTGCGTGCACCGTGCATCTCGACGGCCAGGCCGTCCGGTCCTGCATCACCCGGCTGGCGGACGCCGCCGGTGCCGATGTCACGACCATCGAAGGGCTCCATCCGGACGGCGACCACGCGCTTCAGCGCGCTTGGGTCGAAACCCAGGCGCCGCAATGCGGCTACTGTCAGTCGGGCCAGATCATGCAGGCAGCAGCGCTTCTGAAAGACACGCCGAACCCCACCGATGAGGACATCAACGCGGCGATGAACGGCAATCTGTGCCGCTGCATGGGCTATGTCCGCATCCGTCAGGCCATCAAGATCGCGGCCACCACGCTGCGTCAGGAGGCGGGGCAATGAGTAAGATGGTCCGTCAACTGCTTTCATCGGGGGCTGCCAGCCCCTTGTCACGGCGCGGGTTTCTGATCGGTGCCGCCGGCGCCGGGATCGCCTTCGCCTTCGCACGGCCCGGTTTGACCACGGCGCAGGCCGAAGAGGCGCTTGCGGGCGGCGGGTTCGAACCGACTGTCTGGTACCGGATCGATCCGGATGGGACAATCACGGTCAATGTCGCCGAGGCCGAGATGGGCCAGCATGTCGGCACGGCTCTTGCCCGCATCGTTGCCGACGAACTCGAGGCCAACTGGGACGATGTGCGGCTCCATTATATCGACGCCGACGCCAAGGCCGAGCAGACCTGGGGCTATCTTGTCACCGGCGGCAGTTGGTCGGTCTGGCAGAACTTCACCCCGCTGAGCAAGGCCGGGGCCGCCGGACGGATCGCACTCATCGAGGAAGGCGCCCGGCTGCTGGATGTGGCACCCGAGGAGTGCACCGCACGCGGCAGTGTCGTCCGTGCGGGATCGAAATCCATCACCTATGCCGAAATCATTCAGCGCGGATCGCTGAGCCGCACCTTCACTCAGGATGAAATCGAACAGATGCCGGTCAAGCCCGCCGATGAGCGGCGCCTGATCGGCGAAGAGACGACCGCGCTCGATGTGCCGGACAAAACCACCGGCGCGGCGATCTATGGCATCGACGCCAAGATCGACGGCATGGTCTATGGCCGCCCGCTGGTGCCGCCGACGCGCTATGGCAGCACGGTCAAGGCGATCGACGACAGCGCGGCGCGCGACGTGCCCGGCTATGTCCAGACTGTTGCCCTCGATGATCCGTCCGGCACGGTTCCCGGCTGGGTCGTGGTGCTGGCCGACAGCTATGCCGCGGCGCTTGCGGCCAGTGAGAAGGTCTCGGTCGATTGGGCGCCCGGACCGACGGCCAAAGTGTCTGAGGCGGACATTCTCAAACGCGGCCGGGAACAGGTCGCGGCTTCGGACGGCGGCTCGCTCGTGGTCGATGATGAAGGCGTCGATGACGCCCTGGCCGGTGCCGCCACGGTGCTCGACCAGACCTACACCACCTCGACCGTGCTTCATTTCCAATTGGAACCGGTCAATGCGATCGCTTATCAGGGGACGGACGGGCGCTGGGAAATCCACACCGGCAATCAGTGGCAATCCCTGATTCTGCCGGTGCTGGCAGCGGCCCTCGAAGTGCCGCAGGACCAGATCGTCATGCGCACCTATCTGATCGGCGGCGGTTTCGGGCGGCGCCTCAACGGCGATTACACGGTCCCGGCGGCACTGGCGTCCAAAGCGGTCGGGCGTCCGGTCAAGCTGGTGTGGACCCGCGAGGACGACTCCCGCTTCGACTCGGTACGCTCGCCATCGGTGCAGCGTATGCGGATGGCCCTCACCGCGGACAAGACCATCACGGCCATGGAACATCACGCGTCCGCCGGCTGGCCGACTGAAGTCATGGCACCGCCCTTCATGCCCGAAGGGCTCAACGGCGAACCGTACGACCCCTTTGCCATTCAGGGGTCGGTGCACTGGTATTCGCTGGGCGCCCACCGGCTGCGGGCCATCTCAAACGGGCTGGCGAACGATACCTTCCGGCCCGGCTGGTTACGGTCTGTCGGCTCCGGCTGGGTCAATTTCGCCCTGGAAAGCTTCCTCGACGAAGCCGCGCACGAGATCGGCGAGGATCCGGTGGCGTTCCGGCTGTCGCGGCTCAAGGCCACCGGCAAGAATGCCGGCTCGGCGCCTTTTGCGGTCGGCGGCGCGGACCGTCAGGCGGCGGTGTTGCGGCGGGCGGCGGAGCTTGCCGGGTTCGGACGGTCCATGCCAAAGGATACCGGGCTCGGCATCGCGACCACCTATGGCCAGGAGCGTCCTCAGCCGACCTGGACCGCGTGTGTCGCGGAAGTGGCCGTGAACCGGGACACCGGACAAGTGACCTGCAAGAAGCTCACCCTGGTGATCGATTGCGGCACGGTGGTCCATCCGGAAGGCGCCATGGCCCAGGCCGAGGGTGCGGCGCTCTGGGGCCTGAGCATGGCGCTCCACGAAGGCACCCAGTTCGAGGATGGGCAGGTGCGCGACCGCAATCTCGATACCTATACGCCGCTGCGCATGGGCGATGTACCGGAGATGGTTGTCGAACTGATGGACAGCACCGAAGCGCCCGTCGGCATGGGCGAACCGGCGACGACAGTTGTCGGCCCGGCCATCGCCAACGCCATCTTCGCGGCGGCCGGCGTGCGGATGCGGGATCTCCCGATCCGGCCCGAAGCCGTTCTCGAAGCGCTGAAAGCCTGACCTGCCCTAGGGCCTTGGGCTGAACACAAGACCGTCCTGACCCTGAGGATTGCTCAGGGTCAGGCGCCCCGCACCGTCGAACCGCACGACTGGCCCACTCTCCAGCAGAGCTAGAATCCGCTGCTCCATCGCCGAGGCCGCGCTGTCAAGGCAGGCCATCCGCGTCGTCGCCATGGGGCCGTCGAGCACCAGACGGTCGCCCTCAAGCCGGGCCGAGCCGGTGAAACGGTTGCAGCCGGAAAAGCCCGACAGGCGGCCGTCGGCGTCCAGGTCCAATGCCACCGGACGCGCGGGATCGCCATCCCAGGACGTCAATACCCAGGACGGACCCGCCAGATCCGCCAGCGAGACGGGGCCGGATGCGGACATACGACCCGATTGCGCCGCACACGCCATAAGCAGGCCACCGAGCGTCATCATGATCAGCAAACGCATGACATAATCCTTTCCCAATGAAAAGACCCGGCACCAACCGGCACCGGGTCCCTGCCATAGAGCGTTTGGCCCCAAGGTCACATGCCGTCGCCGGCTTCCAGAGCGTCATATACGAGATCGGCCGTGGTGCCGCGGTAGTCCGCGCCGCCTGCTGTCGCCTGGAAGCGTTGGATCATGCCGATATAGGTCAGGTCGTTCACTGGATCGACCCAGAACCAGGTGCCCGCGGCGCCGCCCCAGAAATAGGTTCCGCCCGGAACACCGGTCACCGGATCGTCCTGGCGCACAATGCCGAAATCGAGCCCAAACCCGAGGGTGCCGGCCTCTTGAGCCTCCAAGGCACCCCCCAGCGTCACCGACAGATCGCCGAGCACATCGGTGCGCATCAGTTCGATGGTCTCAGGCTTGAGGATCTGCACGCCGTTGAAGGTGCCGCCATTGACGAGCATCTGCGAAAAGCGCGCATAATCGCCCATGGTCGAGACGAGCCCGCCGCCGCCGGATTCAAAGCCGATGGTGTCTTCCTCGAAGGCAAATTGCGGCTGATTGGCCGGCACCAGACCACCGTGTTCTTCGACGTATGCAAACACTTGGCTAAACCGGTCCAGATCCTCATCCGGAACGAAGAAGCCGGTATCTGTCATGCCAAGCGGCGAGAAAAGGCGCATCTGCAGAAATTCGCCGAAGGTCATGCCCGAGAAGTGCTCAACCAGGAACCCCTGAATATCGACGGCCGCGGAGTAATACCACCGTTCGCCCGGCTGGAAGAGCAGCGGCACGCTGGCCACACGCTCCATGAAGGTTTCCATGTCCGGCGAGCGCAAAATGGCCTTATCGCGGAACGCCTGATTGGCCGGGTCCCGGCCGCCGAGGCCATACGCGAAACCCGCGGTGTGCGACATCAGCTCGCGCATGGTGGCCGGCCGCTCGACCGGCTCCAGCGTAACCGTTCCGTCCTCGTCATAATCGACGAGCACCATCAGATCTTCGAACTCCGGGATGTATTTCGTGATCGGATCGTCGAGCGAGAACTTGCCCTCTTCCCACAGCATCATGAGAGCCACGCCGGTCACCGGCTTGGTCATGGAATAGATCCGGTAGATGGTGTCCTCGGTGATGGGCTCGCCGGTCACCACATTGCGCACACCGGCCTGATTATAGCTGATGACCTCACCGTCCTTCAGAAGCAGGCCCGCCGCGCCCGGCACATGACCGTCCGTCACGAAATCGTCGATCGCCTGCTCCAGCGCCGCGATCCCGTCCTCGGAGAACGCCGGCCCGGCCGCTTCGGAGGCATAGTCCGGCCAGGTTGCCGGCACGACCCCAAGCGTCGGATTGGTCATGGCGCCGGTTGTCGCCGGGACGCACCCGGCGAGGCCCGCGCCCGCAATCAAAAGCGCGGCGGCAAAGCCGGTGACCGGCCGCATGGATATCCCTTCAAAAGACACGTGTCCCTCCCTCGTGTTTCTTTCCCCTGATCCCCCGGCGGCCCGGCAGTGCGCCTGACCGCATGGCTGTTCGCCACAGTCCGCTGCGGTAGGGGCCGCAGTCGGACCGGGTTGTCAGGGGATTACCCCACTCTGGCGGCCATTCGTCAATCCCGCACGCGCGTGAGCCCCGGGCGTCAATACGCGCCAAAGGTGTTGTCGTGCTCCCTGGCCAGCCGGCCGCTTGCGTGTAAACTGACACTCACGCGGTCAAAAGGCAGACGCCAGACGAGGGAGGACGCACGCCATGGCGATTACGACCCGATTTACCGAGGAATTCGGCATCGACCACCCGATTGTCCAAGGGGGCATGCAATGGGTGGGCTATGCCGAGATGGTGGCACCGGTGGCCAATGCCGGCGGCTTGGGGTTTCTCACCGCACTCACCCAACCGACTCCGGAAGATCTGAGCAAGGAGATCGCGCGCACCCGCGAGATGACCGACAAGCCGTTCGGCGTGAACCTCACCATTCTCCCGGCGATCAAACCCCCGCCCTATGCGGAGTACCGTCAGGCGATCATCGAGGGTGGGATTAAGATCGTCGAGACCGCCGGCTACAAGCCCAAAGAGCATGTGGATCACTTCAAGGCCCATGGGGTGAAGGTCATCCACAAATGCACCGCCGTGCGCCATGCCCTTTCGGCGGAACGGATGGGCGTGGATGCCATCTCCATCGACGGGTTCGAATGCGCCGGTCATCCGGGGGAAGACGATATTCCCGGCCTCATTCTGATCCCGGCGGCGGCCAGCAAGGTCAAGATCCCCATGCTGGCCTCGGGCGGGTTTGGCGACGGGCGCGGGCTTGCGGCCGCACTTGCCCTGGGCGCGGACGGGATCAATATGGGCACGCGGTTCTGCGTGACCAAGGAGGCGCCAATCCACGAGAACTTCAAGCGGCAGATGGTCGAGAACGATGAGCGGGACACGCGCCTCATCTTCCGGACCCTGCACAATACCGCGCGAGTGATGAAAAACGCCGTGAGCGATGAGGTCGTGGCGATCGAACGGGAAGGGAACACTCAGTTCGAGGACATTCAGCACCTGGTCGCGGGCGTGCGCGGCCGCAAGGCCATGGCCGACGGCGACACCGATGGCGGCATCTGGTCGGCGGGCATGATCCAGGGTCTGATCGATGATATTCCGACCGTGAAGGAGCTGATCGACCGGATCGTCGCGGAGGCCGAGGTGATCATCAAACACCGTCTCAACGGCATGGTGAAGTGATCGAACGGACCGGGCCGGTCTGTGTGGCGACAGACCGGCCCGGGACCGCATATCCATACGCCGCGGCGCGTCCCCTCAGGCGGCGTCGAACAGATCGTCGATCATTTGCGAGACGAGACCGAGCCGGTCGGCCGGCGACGCATCCCCCGCCGACATATAGGTCTGAATAAAGCTCCCCAGAGCGCCCGGATCATCCGCATCGGATGCTTCCAGGAAGACACCGGACAAGGCGTACTCATTGGTTTCCGGGACCGCTTTCACCGATGCCGTATTCAGCAAGGCCGTCGCCGTTCCCGTCCCGTCAATCGCGCCGCGATCCAGCACGGAGCCATCGGCAAACCGGATCTCCTCGATGCCCAGAAGCCCATGGGCGGCGAACTGCCCTTCGACCAGGATCGTATCCTCCGCCGCCGGACCGAAGCTGATCAGAAGATCGCGGTCGGTGGACCCGGCCCGGCTCAACCGCACATCCTCGGCCATGACACTGGCATCGAACACGATCGCGTCCACCTCGCCGCTCTCCAGGGTCAGATCACGGATCCGCGTTGTGCCCTGACCGACACCGACAAGGTAAAGGTCCTCGCCCTCACCGCCTTCCAGCCGGTCGCGTCCGGTCCCGCCGCTCAGCGTATCGTCGCCCGCGCCGCCTTCCAGCACATCGTCGCCGGCACTGCCGCTCAGCGCATCATCGCCGTCACCGCCCAACAGCAAATCGTTCCCGCCCTGGCCGTCCATGACATCGTCACCGGCCCCGCCGCCGAGAATGTCATCTCCGCCGCCGCCGAAGACCTTGTCCGCGCCGTCTTGCGCCTGGACCACATCGTCCTGACCGGTTCCGGCGAGCACATCCGATCCATCGGTCGGCTGATCATCCGCCACGAGTACCGTCACCGACACCGTGGCAATGTCGGTCAGGCCGCGCCGGTCGGCCAGCGTGTATTCGAAGCTGTCGGTCACCTCCTCATCGGCGGCCGCCGGCGTATAGGTCAGTGTGCCGTCACGCTCCAGAACCACTTGAGCACCCGACGCAAGTGTAACCGTTTGGCCGACATCCGCCCGCTCGCCGTTCACCGCCTCAATGCGCAAGGCCGCGCCCTCAGGATCGGTGTCCGGACCCGAACCATTGTCGAACAGCACATTTCCGAGCGCCGGGAGAGCGCCAGCCGTCTCGAACCGGTCATCGGCGGCTTCGGGCGGCGTGTTGGTGGTCGAGCCCTGCCCCTCCACGGTGACGGTCACGGTCGCGGTCACCGCCGTTGTGCCGTCGGAGAGGGTATAGGTAAAGCTGTCGGTCAGATATTCCCCATCGCCAAGATCGTCATAGACCCCGTTGGGGTCATAGCGCACCAAGCCGAAGCCCGACGTGGTCAGCAGCGCGCCCGATGGGAGGGTGATGGTTGCCTCAATGGCCGAGGACGATCCATTGATTGCCGTGACCCGAAGATCAGCGAACGGCGTGTCTGAATCGGTGTCCTCGCCCGACCCGTTATCGGCCAGAAGATCGATGGAAACCCGGCGGTCCTCGGACGTGACGGCCCGGTCGGACTGTGCTACGGGCGGCTCATCGACAAACGGATCGTCGCCGATGAAAAACTGCCCCCAGGCCGATCCCCATTGATCTTGAATAAACGGCAGTTCGGGGATCTCGGGGTCATCCGCGAAGAGATTATAAGTCCAAAACACGCCGTCCGTTTCCGGATCGGCGCCGACGAATGAGCGGTCCGACCAGAACACCGTATCGCCCGACGCGCCGAAAACGCCCTCGAACGGATCGACACCCTCGCGCACGAGCACGCTTGCGCCGACCTCGCCGGGAGCACGGTCTGCCGTCCGGGTCGTCAGATAGGCGCCGATATACCGCTCATCGGACGATGCCGAAAAGCTGATCGCCACCGTGCCGGCCCCGTCGACCGCGATGCCAGGATTATAGGTGTGGGTGCCCGGCGCAATGTCTTCCCCGTCCACAAAGCCCTGATCGACCAGAACGGGCGCGGCGCCGCCGACATCGATCTGTGCCCAGAACACGGTGGTCTGGCCGGCATCGGCCCCTGCCTCGGGAAGCACTTCGAAGGCGGTGTAAATCTGATCGCCCCGCTGCACGGCCGATCCGTCGCCGAGAGAGCGGAACTGACTGACCGAGACCGGCGTGCCGAGCTGCGGCGCCGGTTGGCTGCTGAACGTGCGGCCCAAATCCCCGACCGGCAGCTCCGTGACGGAGAAATCCGGCGTGTCGAGCGTATCCTCAATGGCGATCAAGCGCAGCGTATCGTCCGTCTCCCCCCTACTCCCATTCTGGAGCAGATAGGCTGGCGCGCCGTCCTCCGCTTCGTCGAGACGCCGCACGGGCGCCACGCCGGAGACCTGCGGATCGAGCGCATCCGACAGCCGGATGCTGGCCGAGGTGGCGCCGCCGCCATCATAGAGGCCGCCGGTGCCCATGCCTTTGTCGATAATCGTCAGCGTATCGTTGGTGGAAAACCCGATCGGCTCAAACGCGCGGTCGGCGCCGACGATGTAGACCGCATTTTCGTCCACACTGACACGAAGATCAGAGGGCCGGAAACTGGTGCCATCCGGCCCTTGGGTCAGGGCATCCAGTTCGGTGACCGTGAAGCCGTCATTGGGATCGCCGGTTCGCGACACAGCGATCAGAAACCGTGCGGCATCCTCACCCTCGCTGAACACGCCCTCGGATTCAACCGTCAGGGCCAGATACCGATCCGCAAACGGATCGTACAGCACCTGGGCGGATTCCGCAGGTCGTGCACCCGGCTCGAATGGGCTCAGATCACTTCCGAAAAATGCGGCAAGACTGCGCGACGCCTCAAGAACGCCGTCTTTGGCATACCATTCGATACTTGCATTCATCGAATTCAAAATGTGGCCGGTGCCCACCGCCCCGGAGGGATCGTTGATGCCGCCGAAGAATGAGCCATCGTTATTCTCGACATCGCGCTCTAAGTTCACCGCATCGAACAACTGGGCCGTCAGAACCGTATCGTCACTTTCGTCCGCCCCCAGAACGGTCACCGTCACCGTCGCGCTGTCCGCGGCCTCAAGATCGGCGATGCGGTAAGTGAAACTGTCCGTCGCGGTTTCGCCGCCGCCCAGAGTGCTGAACGCGCCGGCGGGATTATAGGTCAAGAACCCCGCCTCGTTGAGGGATACAAGAGCGCCTGAGGATAATTCAATCCGGTCGCGCAGATCGCCTTCGGATCCGTTGATCGCGACGACGCGGGCGTCCCGGCCGGTATCGGCTCCGCCCCCATTGTCATCGAACACATTGATGAAGACCGATCCGTTCTCGCCGACCTCGATCCGATCGCTTTTCGCCTCGAGGGGAATTTCCGGCGGATCGATGACCAGTTGATAATCGGCGTTGCCTTGGCCGTCACTGCCGAAGACCCGCGCGATATAGGGGCCCGCCGGCAGCGCCTCCAGTGAGATTGTTTCGCTGTCGCCGACTCCGTCGGAACTGCCGAGGACGCGGCCATCCGTACTCAGAAGTTGCAGGCCGAGATCACCGGCCGGGTTCTCGAAATCGATACGGATGGAATCGCCGGCCTCACCATCACGGACGGTCGTGAACCGGATGTAGTCGTCGTCCCCGGGCTCAATCGACAAATCGTCGATGGTCAATGGCTGGTCAACCGTACCCAGATCGGTTGCGCTCGCCGGGGTGTCATTGTCTTCCAGCCGGTCGGGTGTAGCCTCCTGCGCGCTGAGGCGGGCGCGTGCCTCCTCTACCGCAGGCAGGGCCTGGACATAGCCCGCCCCGGTCCGAGGGTCGAACCCCACATCAAAGCCCGGCGTGGACGGATCATCCATATCGAGCGCGGTGCTTTGCAGGATCTCCAGGATCTCGGCGGGGGTGAGGAACGGATTGGCATCCAGCATCAGGGCCGCGACGGCTGCCACATGGGGCGCCGAGGCCGAGGTGCCCGTGAAATTGGGAATACCGTCGCCGTCCCGGTCGCCGCCGAAAAAGGTATTGTTCGTACCGTCCGGCCCGACAATATCGTTCTTCTGGCGGATCACCGGTTCCGGCAGGCGGGTGCCGTCGGGCGCGAAATAGATCGGCACGCCGCCCAGCGCCGAAAACGGCTCCAGCTCTGCAGGATCGGTGCCGAAGGCCGGCGTGTCTTGATAAAATGCCGCCCCGACGGCAATGGCGTTCTCGGCATTGGCATGCCCGTAATTGGTCGGCTTGCCGAAGATGTCGGGATATTCCGGTGCGAGTTCCGCACCGAGATCATCCGCCGAACCGAAATCGACAACCTTGAAGAGATCGACGTCCGGCCCGCTGAATTGTTCGATCACAAACTGGACATTGCGGGGCTGATCGCTGGCATTGAAGAACTCGACAAACTCGAACGGGACATCGCCCTCATTGAAGAAGAGGCTGGAGGCCAGTACCTCGCCGGTGTCCGTATCGAGAAGAAAAATGTCGAGATCCGTCGCCGCGCCAGGGCTGCCGTCAAGGACCGGCGCCGGATCCGTCCATTGAAAGGCGAAGCGGATGCTCGCAAAAGCCGGAAGCGTCAGGTCGAGGGTCGGATCGACACCCTCACCGGGGTCGAAATCGTGATAGGTCGCGAACCGCAGCCCCGGCACATCGGTTGCCACCGGGCGCATCGCGCTTTCGAAACTGTTCAGCGCTCCGTTTCCGGCGGATGAGAAATAGGGCACGCCCGCCGCCGACACGGCATCGGCCGCCAGCGCAATGGCGCCGTCCTGAAACATCGGTTCTGCGAAATAGATAATGTCGTCGACGATCACATCCGCGCCGGCCTCAGCCAGATCCAGAATACCTTGCGCGAAATTCGCGATACCACCCAGCGCCGTGTGAAACTGGAGCTTGGCATCGGGCGCGATGTCATGGACCAACTCGGCCATGGCCCGGCCTTCATCGATGCCGAACGGCGCGTCTTCGAGGATCAGCACATCGTCCGGCAGGTCGCCGCTGCGCACCCCGTCGGGCTGGCCGCCATTGGCGTTGAAGGTATCCGAGATGATCCCGACGGTCGTGCTGGTGCCGTCAAAGCCAAGCTGCGCGCGCACCAGATCCGTGCCCATGGCCTGATCCGCCTGGTTCTCCACGGAGCCGGCCCAACTGGTCATCAATGAGGCATGCGCCGATTGGACACCGTCCACCTGGTTGAGCAGCCCGATGGCCTCAATCGGCAGGCGGCCGGAGACGATCCGCCCGTATTGCGCACCGCCCTCAAGGCCCAGCGCGCTCAGCGCATTGAGAACAGCGCCCCCGGCGCCGCTCTCGGTGTAGATATCGACCACCACCATGTCGCCGGAAACGCTCATCGGCGCGGCCGACCGACTGTTCAGGATGGCGACATCACCGGTTTCGGCGGAGCGGTAGCTGTCATAGAGATCGAGGAGTTCCGGGCGCACGACCGCCTGCAACGTCGTCCCGGATTGTCCTTGCGCCGCTGCCTGCTTTGACCGGTTCATGGTGACTGCCCCCAAACGTGTAATTATCCGGCAAGAGTAGCCGAAACCTGGGGGAAAACCAGCCTTGCGCGCGTCCTTTCAGATGACACGAGACGCCGGTGCACGATGACCGATCGCAGGGTGAATGACCGGCTCGGCAATCAGAACGAAACGGCCCGGAGCAGCGGTGCTCCGGGCCGGATCACTGAACATCATGGAGGCGGGCCCCGGCAGGACCTGCCCGGAGACGCCGCCGGCTACCCGGCGGTGTCGTATTCGGGAATGTAGATGTCGCTGTCCTGGAGATCCGTGAAGTCGCCGAGTGTCAGAACATGCCCGTCGCCGAAATCGATCACCGTATCGCCGTCAATCACCGTTGCCCGGTCCAGAATGTCCTGAGCCGTGCCGGGCGCCTCCTCGCCCCGGAATTGAAGTTGATCGCCCGGACCGAAACCGTCGATCCGGTTGAGGGTCAAGGCATCCGTATCGAGAAGATACATCTCGGCGGCGTCCGTCCCTTCCACCGTGCCCGCTGCGACTGTTATTTCGAGCGTATCGGATGCCAAGGCCGTACCTTTGGCCAAGGCCCGGTCGAAGAAGGTGGTGGCAATCTCATGATCTCCGGCGGCAAACTCCTTACCCTCGAAGAGATCCCCATCGGTATCACCAAACAGGGTATAAGGCGTCACATTTTCCGTCCGCGCATAATCCCCGTTCCATTCGAGCGTCACACTCTCCACAGCGGGATCGTCCGTGGTTGTCACCAGGCTGAGATTGCGTCCGTCCACCGCGCCGGCATCAATCACCGTCTTGGCCTTCAGATCGAACAGAACGCTTTGCTCGGACGTATCCGCCAGCTTGTACGTGCCGAATGTCGGGGTAAACGTCGCGTCGTCCGTGTCTGGTGACGGCTCCGGCAGATCACTCCCGCCGGGGGCCGGTTCCGGCTCCGAAATATCGGGCACATCATCCGGCTCGGCCGGAGCCGCCGGCTCCGATGCGTCCACCGACCAAATTTCCAGAGCACTCAGCTTGGGGTTCTGCGCGTCCTTGATGAGGTCGATGTCGAGCGTGCCGTCGGTTACCTCGACAGTGAAGGTTTCAATATGCGCGGTCCGGAAACCGGCGGTCGCGAAGAGATCCAGCCCATCGACCTTTTGAACATCTTCGATCTCGATATCGAAGATCCGCTTACCGACCGTCCGGGCGCCACCCCAGATTTCCGCAAAATGCAGAACCACCTCATAGGTGCCATTGCCCACATCGAAGTCATAAGACAGACCCTGGGGTGACCAGGCTTCACTCCGATAGATGCCATCGTCTTCTGTGCCGGCAATCGATGCCGTGACGGCATATTGATTCCCCGTACTGACGGTATCCGCTTCGAACACGGTGCCGTCCACCGCGGTCACGCTTTGCGATCCGCCGATATTGATCGCCGTAAGGAGCGCCTTGGCCCCAGGTTCAACAGGATCGGGATCATCCTCCACCGGCGGAGGTGGAGGCGCATTTACGGTGACGCTGACGGTAGCGGTATCCTGACCGCCCTGCCCGTCATTGATTTTATAGGTGAAGCTGTCCGTGCCGCTGAACCCATTCCCCGGGGTGTAGCGGATCTGTCCCGCCTCCTCAGCCAGCGCTCCATTCGCTGCCGGCCCAAACGCAGCGATGCTCAACACACCGCCATCGTCATCGCTGTCATTACCCAGAACATCGATCAGAATACTGACGCCTGAATCCGTTTCGGCGATGTCATCGAGCGCGGACGGCTCGACATTTGGCGGCGGAGGCGGCGGCGTGTCGGCGTCACTGCCGTCGTCACCACCATCGCCATCGCCGGGAGCTTCGCTGACAAACGCGGAGTTATCCGCGCCGTTTTGCGGCTTGTCGCCCTTGTAGAGTTCCAAAGCATCGATATGGAAGCCCTGGGAGCGGCCCGCAATCGTCAGATCGTAGTAACCAGCCTCCTTGATATCGAGTTTGAGCGGTTTATTCCCCGGCTCACCATCGAAATGGGTCGCATATCCCCAGGAACCGTTGTTCGGCCCGCCATAGACCTTGACCATGTCGCTGTTGGTCGGATGCGGCCGATTACCGCCGTGACCGGTCAGATAATCCTCAATCTCATCGGTCTGTCCCACCGCCTGGAATCCGACCCAGGCATCATTCTGCTTGTCGGACTCGTGCTGGCCATCCCGCGCCACGCGATAGCGGAAATTATAAACGCCCTCTTCGCCTTCCGGCACATAGATCCGGAAACTGAGGATTTCATCCTGGAAGACATTGTTGATGCCGAGCGAGTCTTCCCCGCCATAGATGTAGTAGCCCGCCCCTTCGAAGCCGGCTTGATTCCCGGCGCCGTCCGGCTGATCAACAAAGCGCCATTTCCCGTTCGGATCGGTGCCGGCGTCTTCGATCTGCATCTTGAAGTAGAAGTTGTTGGCGGTCTTAACACCTTCGTAATAGCCATCGCCGATATCCATCGGATCGGACGGCGCGCCCTCGCTGCCATCCGGCATATCACCCGCATCGGGATCGTCCGCAGGCGGCTCACTGCCTGCCTCGCCGACCGAAAAGGCCAGCTGCGCGGTGCCAATCAGTCCGCCGGAGCCGTTCTGCCCGGCAAACACGTCGACTTTGAGCGCCTGCGGACCACTGGGCAGCGCGCTGCCGTCAAAGTTGCCGCTGCTATCCCCAAACAGCGCATAAGGTTGGACGTTTTCCGTCTGACTGTGACCCCCTAAGGTAAAGCGTACACTCCCCGCGGACCCCGACGGCACGGCCTCAATGCTGTATTGTCCGGATGAGAGATCATCGGGATCGATCACCGCGTCCGCGCTGAGTTGTTCCACCCGTTGATTTGTCTGCGGATCGACAAGCCACAGATCGATGGTCAGCGATCCGGTGTCCTGTGGCGGCGTACCGCCGTCGTCATCCGGATTGTCAGGCGTATCCGGCACGTCGTCGAAGGCGATCCCGTCCGGCTTGTCCGACAAAGCCGCATCCCGGACAAGGATCACCCAGTCTTTGCCCTGATCGGCCGGTGCACCGCCGATCTGCTGGACAGCGCCCCCGGCGATTTCTCCGGCGTCAATGAGCGGTCCGCCAAGACGGGGATTATACCAGAACACGTCGAATGTCTTATCGTCGTGACCGGTGAGATCGAGGCGCACATCATCCGCCTGCCCATAGTCGAGATAGATCGTATAGTAGGCGCCGTCACGCGCGAGGACATAATCGCCCGTATTTTGAGTAACGCCGTCCTGTTCGGTCATCGCCCAGAACGGAATATACGTATTGAAAAAGTCGGTCGCTGCTGCCGTCCAGGTCCAGAGGCTTTCGAACCCCTTGAAGTCATCCAGGTTCTGATCGAAAGAGTGACCGCCGAAGCTGTTGCCCTTGAGATACCAGTTGACGCCCGAACCGCCGGCGGTCAGATGCCCCCACAACCCATCGCGCAACTGGCGCTCATTCGTGCTATCAGCGTCGCTTTCATAGGCATTGACGACGGCCCGGCTGCCGGAATCCTCGTCCCAAGCCAGCACCCACGGATCGCCATTCGCCGCCGAGTCGTCCCGATACTGAGCGGTCTTACTACGGATACTGCCGGCGCCGGTCTGGAAAGACGGGCCATCGAAGTCTTCAACGCCCAGCAAGGGGTCGTAGACTTTCCCGTGATCGCCTGGATAGGTATGGATCACCACAAGATGATCATAGGGGTCGACCTGCTTGGTCCAGGCCGCCATATCGATCCGCTGTTGATCCGTCTGTGTGTTCTCTTCGCCGAGGTTCCACTGAATACCGTTGTTGTGGCCGAACCGGGCGATCATCTCGCGCATATAAACCATGCGCTCGACACTGAGCGTCGATCCGGCGACATCAGTGCCGCCATTGAGAAGCTGATCGTTCTCGGTCTCCTGGAACAGGACATTCTTATAAATGCCCTGATCATCCATGTGGTCGAAGAGAAGTTCCCACTGGGCGAGCTTGGATACATCGTAGACGGAGAATGCCTCTGCTGAGAGCCCCCCGGTGTCGGCCGCTGCGTCTTCAATCGAGGTCCGGTGGGTCGGCACATCATAAATGTCCGGATCCACCCAAGGGCCAACATCGCGGCCATCGCCGCCGACCGTGTTGGTAAGCAGGTAGATCGTGTTCTGGCCCTGGTCCGCCAGATAGTTCACCGCGCCGAGGATCGCTTCGCCCTTGCCGCCGGCCCAGGTCGTGCCGTCACCCTGGTAATCACTCAAATGGGTGGAGAAATCGTGCCGGCCATCGCCCGTATTGTCGAAATCGGTCGTGGCTAGAAAATTCTCCGGAACCCCGGGGCCGCCGCGGATAAAGTAGTCCTCATCACCCTGAAACTGGAGGAAGTGGGTGCCCTCATCCTGAAGGATCATGCCCTTGGCGCGAAAATCATCCCCGGTGGCGTCGGTCGGCGCGACATCGAAGGTGCCGGTTTCGCCGTCGATGAATCCGACGGGCGTTCCGGCATTCGGATCCGCGCTTGCCGCAATGTCCGTTCCTGTGCGGAAGGATGCGGTATAGGTCCATTCCCCTTCCGACGGCGCGTTGAAGTTGACACGCCAAACGGCGCCTTCGGTCGCCCCGGAATTCGCCGCATCGCCATCGGCGGCAAAGAAGCCCGGTACCGTGATCACCTCACCGGTCGTCTTGTTCTCGAAGGTGACGTCCAACCGGTAATCGCGGAAGGTTTCGGGCTCTTCCGAAAAGGTTTCGGGTGAAACGAAATCGAGTGTGATTTTGTGCCATGTCTTCAGGTCCCCATGGACCGTGCCGGCCGAACTCATGATCGCTGTCCCTCGCGCCATGGCGCGGCCGCGGACTTATTCCGCATGCACGACGCCCTATGATGAACTCCGCAAACCGGCTGACGCCTCCCCGCGCCTGACCGGACATTTGCCGGCCTATCACGCGGCCCGGGCGCTGTCCCACACAAAGCCGTAACGCTGGTAAGGCTTTTGACGCGCCCTTGGCCAAGTCTTTGGCAAAAAAGGACCTGTGCGGACCTTTCGAGAAGATTACAATGTGCCCATATTTCAATGCTGCGGTGCCGAATATCCAACACGGATAGGAAACCGCCGCTCTGACATGATTTTGTCATTTCTTCGCATACTGAATGCCTGCCTCCCGAGCACGGGACCTTTCATGCATGTGACATCCCTCACAACGCGCAATGCCGCATTCGGTGCTACAATTCTTATGGCAGGGGAATGGTAACGGCGCCTATGACACAATCACATCCGGCTGGAACCGGCCCGGACGCGGTAATCGCTGACCTTAAACAGCGCGCCGGCCGGTTGGGTATGATCGCGTTTTCTTTCAGTATCGTGATCAACCTTCTACTGCTCGTCAGTCCCATTTACATGCTTCAGATTTATGACCGCGTTCTGGCGTCAGGGAGCGGTGCAACGCTGTTCTATCTGACTCTGGCGGCGATCGCCCTGCTCGGCGCCTTGGGCGCGCTTGAACATTACCGCTCGCAGCTCCTCATCCGGTTCGGAACCGAACTCTCCCGCACCCTCGACCAACGCCTGTTCCGGGGTGCGCTGGGGGCCTTCAACCGCCCGACAACGGGCAATCCAACCCAGCCCATGCGCGATCTCGACACGCTGACAGGCTTTTTGTCGCAAGGCAGCGCGACCAACCTGATGGATGCACCGTGGGCACCGTTTTTTCTGGCGATCATTTTTCTCATGCACCCGTGGCTTGGGATCGTCGCCACCAGCGGCGCCCTGGTGCTCGGCGTGCTTGCCGTCATGACCGAGACGACGAGCCGCGCGCCCCTTAAGGCAGCTCACCGGCACCGCTCACAGAGCATGGGTTATGTGGACCGTACACTGCGCAATGCCTCGGTGATTGAGTCCATGGGCATGGGCGGCCCGATCCTCAAGCGATGGCTTGGCACCTATCGCGAGGCGGCGCATCACCAGGCCGTTGCCGCAGAACGCAGCGGCGGGATCAAGGCGGTCATCAAATTTCTGCGTCCCTCGCTTCAGGCTGCCATGCTGGGCACCGGCGCCTGGCTGGCCTTGCGGGGAGACATCACGGCGGGGACCATCGTCGCCGCTTCGATCATCTCGAGCCGCGCCCTGGCGCCCATCGAACAGGCGGTCGGCAATTGGAAGCAGGTCGTTGCCGCGCGCGACGCCTATGGCCGCCTGATCCAATTTTTGACCCGCCACTGCCCGGCAAAGGCAGAGGGGGTCGTCCTGCCGCGGCCAGAGGGGGCGCTGACCGTCGAAACACTCGCAGGCGGGCCGCCGGGCGCCCGGACCCCGGTGGTCCAGGGCTTGAATTTTTCATTGGTGGCCGGACAGTTCCTTGGAATCGCGGGCCCCTCCGGCGCCGGAAAGTCGACGCTGGCTTCTCTCCTGGTCGGGATCTGGCAACCGCTCCAGGGAGCCGTGCGCCTGGATGGCGCGGATATCTATCATTGGGATAAGGACCACCTCGGGCCTCATCTGGGGTTTCTGCCGCAAGATACCGATCTCTTCGAGGGTACCATCGCTCAGAACATCGCCCGCTTCGGGCCCGTCGATTCGGATGCGGTGCTCGAGGCCGCCAAGCTCTCGGGCGTCCATGAGATGATCCTTCAGTTTCCGCAAGGGTATGAAACGCTTGTCGGCGCAGGGGGGCTTTGGCTGTCGGCCGGGCAGCGCCAGCGGATCTATCTGGCGCGTGCCATTTACCGGCGCCCGGCGCTCCTTGTGCTCGATGAACCCAATTCTCATCTCGATGCCGCAGGTGAAGCCGATCTTATTCAGACCCTGAAGTCTGTGACGGCCTGGGGTTCGACCATCGTTCTGATTTGCCATCGCCCGCCCCTTCTCGCACTCGCGGATACCATGATGATCCTGCGGGATGGCCGCATGCAGGTACTCGGCCCCACGGCAGAGGTGATGAAGCGTCTTGTCGGTCCGGCACCCCAGGCCGCCCGGGTGCTCACACCGTCCCATAGCGCCAGCCGCACCCCATCCGAGGTGGTCGGATAATCATGACACAAACAGCGCCCCGAAAAGACGATCCCTCCAAGACGGGACCCCGCCGCCAACGGCGCAAAGCCCGGACCGTACGCGATCCGATCATCGGCGGCTTTGTCATTATCGCGATGACGGTCGGCGGGTTCGGCTCTTGGGCATTGACGGCCGAATTATCGGGAGCCATCATTGCGCCGGGCCGCCTCGCCGTGTCCAGCAAGAGCAAGACCATTCAGCATCTCGACGGCGGGATCATCCGCGACATCCTGGTGAGCGACGGCGACACGGTCGGCGCGGGCGATGTGCTGCTCCAACTCGACAGCACGCGGGAACAGGCTCTTCATTCCACCGTGCGCGGCCGATACGATAGCGCGCGCGCAGCCGCGGCCCGCCTGCGGGCGGAACGAGACGGCCTCGACGCCGTCGGCTTTCCCGACGATCTTATGGCCAGACGCAGCGAAGGCAATGTCGCCGCGCTTCTGGCAACCCAGCAGGAAACCTTCCGGACCCGGCAGACTCACCATCTGGGCCGCGTTGACCTCTTGGGTCAACGCATCGCGCAATTGCGCGAGGAGATTACCGGCCTTGAAGCGCAGGCGAGCGCCATGGCGCGCCAGAAAATGCTGATCGGCCAGGAGCTTGAGGGGCTGCGGGATTTGCTTGAGCGCGGCTTTGCGCCGAAGACACGCGTTATGGCGCTGGAACGGGAGCAGGCCCGGATCGACGGTGAGCGGGCCGGTCTGCTGGCGTCCATCGCGAAGGCACGCCAGGCCATTGCCGAGTCCGAACTCCAGATCACGCAGGAACGCACAACTTACCGCAAGGAGGTCGTCGGGGAACTCGAACGTCTGGAACAGACGATCGCGGATCTTGGATATGAATTGAGTACGATGTCGGCTACCCTTCAGCGTACCGATATTACAGCGCCCGTCGCCGGCACGATTGTCGGTCTCGCGGTTCACACCGAGGGCGCGGTCATCTCAGCAGGCCAGGTCCTGATGGAGATCGTTCCCGACCGGGATGCCATCGTCATCGAAGCGCGGGTCGATCCGCGTGATATCGAGACGTTATATGTTGGCCAAGCCGCCAATGTTCAGCTTTCGGCCTATGCGGCACGCGATATCGGGAAACTCGACGGGCGGATCACGTATGTTTCAGCGGATGCGGTCGAGGATCCGTCAACGGGGCGCGCTCATTTCGATATACATGTCGATATCGATCCGCGGGACGCGGACCGTCATGGCATCCGCCTTCAACCCGGCATGCCCGCCGATGTCTTCATCCAGACGGGCGCACGCACGCCCTTTGCTTACCTCGTCAGCCCCCTGACAGACAGCCTGGGCCGGGCCTGGCGCGAGCGTTAACCGGCGCAGGTGTCCGCGGTGTCAGAGCAGCGAGATATCGTCCGCCGTCCAGGGCAGGCCCGTATCGTCCAGCACATCGACATTGAGGCCGAAAAATTCGGTGTCACCCGGCGCAATCTCCTCGGTATAGAAAAGCGGGGTAAACACCAGATCCTCGCCGTTGAGGATCGTCAATTCAGCCCGGTAAACCTTGGTGAACGCGAGATTGGCCAGATCGCCGGGATCGAGATCGATCAGGACGCTCCACCCCGACACCGTCTCGTCGGAAACATTGGTCAATGTGATGTCCTGGCGCGCACCGCGGCCCCAGTCATTGACATCCGAGGCATCGAGCACCAGACCGTCACCGCCTGGAGGCGGCGGATCGTCCGGGGCGGGGTCAAGATCGGAGAAGGTGAACGAGAAGTCGTTCTCATCGAATCCGGTGCCCTGGACCTGAACCGAGAATGTGATGGTATCGGAGGATTCCAGGTCGAGTTGATAGCTCTTACCGAGCGTTGAGAACGTGCCCGCCGACGGATCGAAATCCACCGATGCGTTATAGCCTGTCAGCCAGCCGGTCGAGAACCGGGCCGCTTCGTCATCAATACCGACCGTCAGGGTCCAGTCGGAAACCGTGTCCCCAATGATCAGATCATCGCTGAGATGCAGCCTGAACGTGGCATTGAAGCCGCCCGATCCGGTCGTCTCGCTGAACCAATCGTTCACCCGAATGAGCTCCGGCACAGCCGGTGCCGCGCCGATTGTCCGTGCCTCGACGATATCGGTCAGGCCGGCATCAGCGATTTGATCCGCCAGAGCCTGGGTGCTCAACCCGAAGCCCAGGATCGTATCGCCCGGCCCGATGGTCAACGCGGCCGCCGCATCCGCTACCGAGGCGAAGCCTTCCGATCCCACCAGAATGAACCGCTCGTCGTCGCCGCCACCGATACGCCCGTCGGGTCCGGTAAACAGCAGAATCTCGACATCGGTCAGACGGTTGGTACCCAGATCGCCGAACGCATCGAGTGGATCGGTATCGGTCACGAGCACCGAACCCTGCGTGACGGCAAAGCCGGACGAAACGCCGCTAAAGGCCGCCGTGTCGATGCCGTCGCCACCGTCAAACGTGCCGTCGCCGGGACCGTCGATATAGAGATCCTGACCGCCTTCGCCTGCGAATGCGCCGCCGTCTCCAATGAAGACATCGTCTTGCGACAGCACGGGGCCCGCCGCCGTTTCGAACGCCCCGAGATCCGGCGACCCTTCGGCAATGCGGGACAACCCGCGCTGATCGACCGGGACGGTCTCAAGTAAATTGCCGTCATCATCGGCATCAAGACTGTCAGCCGGGAGCACCGCGAGTGTACCTGTATTGACGGCTGGGTTGCCGGGATCCGCCTTGAGCGCGATGGTCGGGGTTGGACCGCCATTGTTGGCGAGTCCTCCGGCAATGGTATCGCCCGCGGCGACCGTCGTTTCGAAGACATCCGTGGCCGCGGCATTAATCACATTGTCGTCCGGATCGGCATCGCTGCCTTCGCCGACAATGTTCAGCCCACTGAAGCTGACGGATCCTGAGAGTTCAGGCATATAGGCCGCGCTGTTGCCCAACACGATTGAATTGGCCAATCCGACCTGGGCATTTCGGCCCCCATGGATGCCGCCCGCATACCCGAAATTATCGGTATTCACATTGCCGGACACCGTGGATTGGACGAGCGTGACCTGAGACTCGCCAAAAGCCGAGAGGCCCGCCCCATCGAACCCCGACCGGTTGCCGGAAATTGTGGCATTGGTGAGCGAGACGACTGGGGCATCGGCGAAGGTGCCTCCGGATACCACCAGGACACCACCGCCACTTTGTCCAGATTGATTATCCGATATCGTCGTATTCAGGATCTGGGTCTCAGAGTAAAGATCGAGGCCACCGCCCCGCCCACCGACAGAATTGCCACTGACAACAGAGTCGACGAGCGTAAAGATGCTGTTGATACTCACAGCCACACCGCCACCGCGGGCTTGAGCACCGGGCGCCTCATTGCCGGAGATCGTCGACCCGATAATGGCCGTTGACGTCGCGCCATTTGAGACATTGACACCGCCGCCCCGTGCGCCACTGCTTGTCGCCGTATTGTTCTCGACCGTACTATTGGTCAAGATGAGATCGCCTGTACTCAGAATACCGCCGCCGCCATTGTTGGCAGTCGCCGTGTTTTCCGAGAGCACGCTATCGGTAATGCGTGCTGTCCCGCCGGACCGATTGACAATACCGCCGCCGCCGGACCCGCTGTTCTGTGTGATGACAAGATTGTCCGCCGTCAGATCGCCGGCGCTGTAGATACCACCACCGAGAGAAGACGCGATATTGCCCGTGACGGACGATCCCGACAGAATCACCGTGCCGGTATTCAAATTTTTCAGTCCCGCACCGGACCCGAACTCGCCCGTTGTGTTATCAACGATGGCGCTATCGGTGATGTCCAGCATCGCCCGGTTCGAGATCCCGCCGCCGCTGAATGCCGCCTCATTCGCCGATACTGTCGCATTGGTCAACACCAGCGAGCCGCCATCCCGGTTCGCGATACCGCCACCGGTACCGGCGGTATTCAGCGCGATCATCGTTCCGTCGATATCGGCCTGACCGGTCGTATAAAGACCGCCGCCCGTGTCTGAGGCATCGTTCGACCGGATCGCCCCGCCGGAGATGGTCAAGACGCCCCGTGCGTTCACACCGCCGCCAAAGGCCGCATCGTTGTTCGCAATCACGGTCTCGGTGAGATCGGCCTCACCGGCCGTGTACAATCCGCCGCCGCTTGCGGCTCCGTTCCCGGCAACCGTGCTGTCACTGATCGTCACACGGCCGGCACTGAAGATGCCGCCGCCATCGGATACGGCCCGGTTGCCGGATACACTGCTGCGTGTAACCGTTAAGGTGCTGTCTGTGTCGGCATAGATGCCGCCGCCCTGGCCGGTCACGCCTCCGGTAATGATCAGACCCTCAAGGCCGACCGCCGCGCCGGTGACGACGAAGACGCCCACATTATCCGTGTCGGTCCCATCGCTCAGCGTCTGGTCGATATCGCTGATGACCCGGCCGTCCGGATCCGCCGTCAGCGCATCATTGCCGCCGGCATCCCCTGAGATCGTGACATCGGCGACGCCGTCGCCGTTCAAATCACCATTGATCGTGACATCCGTCGACAGCGTGAGCGTACCCAGCGTCAGGCGAATGACATCGGCCGGTTCCCCATCGAACAGGCTGGCGTCGAAGGTGATGGTATCGGCAATCTCCGGGACTTGATCGGCCAGCGCGATGGCTTCCCGCAAGGACAGATCATCCGCACCGCCCATATCCGCGAGGGTAAGACCGGAGCCGGTGGCATCCAGTTCATCATTAGCCGTTGTTACAGTAAAGACCTCGGCCTGAGGGACTTCGTCGATCTGAAGCTCAAAAGCGCCGAGATCCCGACCGCCGGGCAAATCCGGCAGATCCACCGACCGGTCTTCCAGACGCGCATCGACACTGACCGCTGCGGTATCGGTGCTGCCGTCGCCATCGACATCCAGGCCCAACGCAGTTTCGCTTGGCAACAGACCGGCGGCCGCATCGAGAGCCGGATTCACCGGAAACGGATTAAGGGCAACGGTCTCGACCGCCCCGCCATTATCGCCGATCACGCCGGCAAGGACCGTGCCGTTGGGGCTCGTCTCCGCGAACACGTCCGCAGGCGCCGCATTGATCACCCCGTCCCCAGGGTCCGTATCACCGCCGTCCCCGACGATATTCAGCCCGGCATAGAGCGTCGTCTCGCCGCCGAACGAGGCGCCGGCGAGGTCGGAGCCGGTCGGGGCATCATTGCCCAGAAGGATCGTGTCGGTGAGCGTTGCCTCATTGTCATTGTTGAGCCCGCCGCCCTCGTCCCCGGCGCTGTTTCCGGTGAGCGTGCTGCTGGTCAGGCTCAGGGTGCCGCCATTGCGAATGCCGCCGCCGTCCTGGCCCGCCGTATTCTGGACCGTGGTGACATTGACGAGGCTGCTGTCGGAGAAAAAGTCGCTATTGAGACCGCCCCCGCTGCTGTCAGCGGTATTGCCTAACAAGGTGACATTCACCAGTGTCGCCGTGTCATCATTCTGAATGCCGCCGCCGGATGATCCGGACTTGTTATCCGTAACCGCCGTGTTCAGAAGCGTCGCCGCACCGCCGTTTCGCAAGCCGCCGCCTTTGCCGAACCCGCCAGTGGTTTCGTTACCGGTGATCAGCGACCCGCTCACGGCCAGTGCGGCCGTATTGTCGATACCGCCGCCTTGCACCGCCTGATTGCCGGATAGAACGACGCCCTCAAGCGATGCGGTCCCGGAGCTCGCCCGAAGACCGCCCCCATCATCTTCCGCCAGATTGTTCGCAATGCGCGTACCGTCGACGAATAGACTGCCACGGGTGGCCAGGCCGCCGCCGTCGCCATAAAGGCCGAGGGCCTGATTGCCCTCGATCGACCCGCCCTGGATCGTCAGTACGCCATCGCTGTAAAGGCCGCCGCCCGAGCCGTTTTCGGCACGGTTGCCGGATAGGGTGACGCCGGACAGATCCAGCATGCCGCCATTCCAGAGGCCACCGCCATCCGATCCTGCGGACGCCAAATTACCGGCAATAAGCGTATTGCGGACCCCCACATCCGACGCAGCATCGATCCGGATACCGCCGCCGCCAAAATAAGCCGATCCCGAAACGCCGCCCGTGATCACGAGGCCGTCGAGGTCGACGGTGGCTCCCACAACATCGAGAACCCGCGTATTGTCGCTGCCCTCGGTATTGGCCGCCGCGTCCGTTATCACTTGTCCGCCAGCGGATAGAACCGTCGCGTCGTTCCGGGCCGCATCCCCAGAAAGGACGACATCCGGCGTATCGTCATCGTCGAGATCGCCGTCGATGGTGACATCCGACCGCAGGCCAAGCGATCCCAGGGTCAGATGAATGACATCACCGGCCTCCCCGTCGAACACGCCGCTGTCGAAGGTGATGGTCTGGCTGCCCGGGGTGCGCTCCGCAAGTGCGATCGCTTCCCGCAGAGAGGTCAGACCATCGAACGCGTCGACACGATCGAGCGCCGTCGTCACCGTCAGGCTCGGTGTTTCCTCGCCGCCCGGCAGGGCCTGAACCTCGACCGCACCCAGATCGGGCGTACCGCCAACACCGGGCAAGTCCACATCGCGGGCCTGGCCGAGAGCATCCAGGGCAATCGTGGCGGTTGCGATGGATCCGTCGCCATCGATATCCGCGCCCAGATCCTGCTCCGTGGGCAGAGGAGCGGTGCCGGTGTCGAGGGCCGGATTGAAGGACACAGGGTTGAGAGCGACAGTCGGCACGGGACCGCCACTGTCGGCGAGCCGTCCCGCGGTCGTGCTGCCGTTCGAGACCGGATCCGCAAAGACATTGACCGCGGCAGCGTTGATGACGCCGTCACCGGCATCGGTGTCGGTGCCCTCGCCAATGATGTTGAGCCCGAGCGCCGAATAACCGCCAAACACCTCGCCAAACACACCGGCACCATTGCCCAGAACGATCGAATTGGCGACGGTCGCGTCGGCCCCTATAAACACCGACAGTCCGCGCCCCTCATTACCGGTCACGGTGGTGTTGGTCAAAACCAGATCGGACGATACGCCGGACGATGCGCCGAAGGTCGCGATCGCGGACGCGTTGCCGTCATTGACATTGTCCGCAATCGTCGCATTCAAAAGATAGGCCGATCCGCCGTTCGACAGCCCGTCGCCGGAGAAGAAGCCGCCGTCATTGGCGCTCAGCGTACTGTTGGCCAGGGTCAGGGTTCCACGATTGAGTACACCGCCGCCGGTCGTGCCACCGTCATTGCCATCGATATGGGTATCCGTGATCAGCGCATCGCCGGATGAGCCGATGAACACACCGCCGCCCTGGCGCGCCGCGATATTACCATCGATGATCCCGTCTCTGACGGTCAGGGCGCCATAGGAACTGATGCCCGCGCCATATCCGGCCGTATTGTCCGACACCGCTGTATCGGACAGTAAAGCGGTTCCGAAATTCGCCAGCCCGCCGCCGTCGGAGGCTGCCGATATGACCGTATTGCCAGTGATCCGGGAGCCGGCAATCTCAAGATCCGCCGCGCGAGCATTGAAGACGCCGCCGCCGCCCGCATTCTGTCCGTAAGCGCTGTTGGCGAAGATCAGCGTATCGTCTATCGACGCCGTGCCGCGGTTCAACAGGCCGCCGCCGCCCGCAAACTGACCGAGAACCGCATTGCCCGACAGGCTGGCGTTGAGCATCTCCACGCCCGCGCCGGCGGCCACATAAACGCCCGCGCCGCCATCCGTGCCAGTCGTCGCGCCGCCGGTGATCACCAGCCCGTCGAGGACCGCCGTGCCGGACGTGATGGCGATGACGCGGACATTGTCGAGATCGGTACCTGCAAGAGCATTGGCTAGCGCATCCGTGATCGCGTTGCCGTCGAGATCCGCCGTGGCCTCATCGTTCCCCGAGGCATCGCCTGAGACCGTGACATCCGGCGCGCCATCGTCATTGAGGTCGCCGTCGATGGTGAGGCTGGCCGTCAGGCTGAGCGTCCCCAGCTCGAGCCGGATGGTGTCCTGGTCCTCGCCGTTGAAAACAGCGGCATCGAACGTGATCCGGTCCGCTATGCCAGGCCGCTGATTGGCCAATTCGATCGCTTCGCGCAATGACAGGTCGTCCGCACCGCCCATATCGTCCACAGTGAGGCCAGGACCGAAAGCATCGAGTTGATCCGCGGCGACCGTGACCGTGTAGGTCTCCGGCGCGTTACCGATCTCCAACTCACCGGCGGTACCATCCGTCGCCTCGTTGCCCGCCGCATCGCGTGCCGTTGCAACGACATCGTAAACGCCGTCCGCCAGTGTTGTGAGCGTATTATCGGGCAGCGTCCATGTGCCATCACCGTTATTGACCGCGGCAACCGTCTGGCCTGCGACCGATACCGACAGCGTGGCGTCCGGGTCGTCCACGGTGCCGGTGAGCGCCGGGGTCCGGTCATTGGTGACGAGACCGTCGACGCCGACCATCGGTGCCTCGGTGTCGACCGTCAGTTCATCCGTCGTCGTATCAGTACCCGTGTTGCCGAAGTCATCGACCGCACGCACCACGACGTCGTAGTCGCCGTCATCGAGCGCGGTCAGGAGATCATCGGCCAGGGTCCAGGTGCCGTCGCCATTGTTGACGGCGCCGAGAGATTGACCATCCACGGTCACGGTGATCGACGCAGACGGATCATCGACCGTGCCCGATAGCGCCGGTGTCGTGTCGTTCGTAAGCAAAGGATCGACGCTGACCTGCGGCGCGGCATTCACAGTCGCGATCAGCACGTTGCTGATGGGGCTTGTGGCCTGATCGACGCCGTAGGGGACCACGGACTCGACGGCAACGAAGGTATTGATCCCGCCGTCGGGATCACTCCCCGCGCCCGCGGTCTGGAGCAGCGTGACATCGACGCGTGCTTCGCCATCGGCATCGAACTGGCCATTAAAGATGACGGATGCCAGCGCCTCATTGGCATAGAAGGGCAGATCCGCATCCGGCACATCGAACGGGTCCGCGCCGCCTGCAATCAAGAGCCGCCCATCGACCTGAAGCAGGCTGAAATAGGCATCCGGCGTGCCGGTGATGAGGACCGCTTGCGCCAGATCCGAGGCGCCGACCTCAACCGGGCTGGACGCGCTGCCGTCAAACGCGATCAACGGGGCCAGCGGCAGTGTCTCCGTGAGAACGACCTGCGCGCCGCCCGCGCTGCCATCCTCATACAGAGTACCGACGAGGACCGTGCCGTCCGACAGCCCGACCGTCACTGTCGCACCGATCAACTCAAAACCGCTGACCGCGCCGGCACTGCCGCCAAAGCCCAGCCCCTGGAGACTGTTCGGATCGACATCCACCGAAAAGGTGAATTCCTCTCTTTGATCGAAATCGGTGAAGGCCGCGGTGACCACATCGAACCCGCCATTGCGCGGCTGGGAGAACGGATCGGTCGCAGGATTGCCGGGCACCACGAGACCGGTCTGCGCGGCGCCGCTGTCAGGCGTCAACACCTTCGCCGTCGTATCGCCGCCGGTGCCTGAGGGGTCAAACACCATATCCGGCAAAATGGCGGTGCTCAGATCCAGCGACACCGACTCGATTTGGGCAAAGAAGTTCAGATTGGTGACCTGAAAACTGGAGGCGCTGAAGGTCGATGCGGTCAGCCCGCTGCCGGGCGTGATTTCGATCAGAACCGTGGGCTGATCGATGGTCAGAGCATTGACCGCCGTCTCGACGGTATCATTACCGATCGGATCGACAGCCGTGACGGATACGTCGTATGCGCCCGGCGCTAAGGGCGCCAGGATATCGTCGGCCAGGGTCCAGGTGCCGTCGCCATTATTCGTGGCCGCAACCGTTTGTCCGCCCACGGTGACCGTCACGGTCGCCGCAGGATCGTCCACCAGACCGGTGAGCATGGGCGTGGTGTCGGTGGTGGCCAGCGGATCGACCGAGACATCCGGCGGCGTGGTGTCCTGCTGCAAATCGCCCAGATTGGCCAGATCGACCCGGCCATCCGTCGTCTTCTCGAAGGCAAGAGCGGCGCCGGAGATGAGATAGGCTTCACCCGCCGCGCTTGCGGCTTCGCCGTCGGCAAGATCTGCTCCGATCAGAATGTCATCAAACCCGTCGGCATTCACATCACCAATACCGGCGACCGAAATGCCGCTGCGGTCATTGGCATCGGCACCGTCGATGACGATGCCCTGCTCTTTGGTCAGGGCCGCAAGATCAATGATACCGTCCGCCGTTTGTTCTGCGGCGATAGCGGATCCGAAAACGAGGAAGGTTTGACCGGCCCCGGTCTCATTGTCGGCGTTTTCGGCCAGCCTGCTGCCGATCAAGAGATCGTCGAGCCCGTCCCCATCCACATCGCCGGCATTGTCGACCGTCCGCTCACCGAGAATGCGGTCGCCCAGGCGGTCATTGGGGGACGCGCCCAGAATACGCACCCCTTGTGCCGGGGTCAGGGTGGCGAGGTCCAGAATGCCGTCACCGCCCGGCTCCCGCTCCGCCGCCAGGACCGAGCTGAAAATGACCGTGACTTCGCCATTGTCGCTGCGGCCCTGACTGTCAGCGAAGTTCCCGGCCAAGGCGATATCGCCATTGCCGTCGCCGTCGATATCGCCGAAAGCGGCCACCTCTTCACCGAGCGCGGCACCGATCGTCCGACCGATGATGGTCACGCCTTGGGTATTCGTGAGGGCGTCGACTTCGAGGGTCCGGTCCGCGAGGCGCTCCGCGGCCAGAGCATCGCCGAAGATCAGATAGACTTCACCGGACGAATTGCGGGTGCCGTCATCGGGTTCGCCGTAATTCGTGCCGATCAGCACATCGTCCGTGCCGTCACCATCCACATCGCCCGCGCTCGAGACGGCATAACCGCTGCGGTCGCCGGAATCGCTGCCGTGGAGGACTATGCCGTCTCTCGGCGCGGTCGCAGCATCGACACTGTCCAGACTGACAATCTGCCCGTCGATGGCATCGCCATTGCCGAAGATGACATAGGTCTCCCCAGCCTGATCGATATCGTCGAGATTCGCTGCGTCCCGTGCACCGATGATGATATCGGCAAAGCCGTCGTCATTGACGTCGCCCGCGCCCGCGATGGCCCAGCCGCTGACATCGCCATCATCGATGCCGTCGAAAATGATGATGCCGTCCAGCGCAGGTTGCGCATCGGAGGCATTGGGAACGGACCAGAGCGGAAGCGTGCCGGTACCGGATTTTTGCGCCGCAATCGCCGCGCCGGATATCAGATAGGTCTCGCCAGCCTGGAAGCCTTCGGATTGGCCGGACGTGAGCACGCCGTCCGGGGTGACGCGGGAGTCGTCAAAGGCTCGCGAGATCAACAGATCATCGAACCCGTCATTATTGACATCGCCGGCCCCGGCGAGGGCCATATGCGTCTCGGTGGCATCTTCCCACCGGCCTGGAATATAAACGCCCTGACTGGGTTGGAGATTGGCAAGATCGATGGGCGCGCCGCCGGCAAGCGCGGCATCGATGGCCGCGCCGAAAATGACGAAGGTCTCACCGGATTGGCGCTGGACGGGCTGAAGCTGAGCAGGGTTTCCACCATCCCAGTTCAGGGCATCCACAATGGCTGTGACGGCACTGATGGCGATATCCGGACGGCCATCGCCGTCGATATCGCCGACGCCGGCGACCATCGAGCCAAGTTGGTCATTGGCTGCCGGTCCAGTGAAAACCAGTGATGCCACGCTCCGCCCCCTGCGCGCGCCTGTGCCCGTGTCTTAGTTTCCCATTTTGACACGCAGGGAGCAACCATCGGCCCGCATTTAAGAGCCAGGACCTATCAAGGCGTGCAAACGCGGAAAAAGTGTAGTTTTGGCGACGGGTTCAGCCAGAGCTATTGACGAATGGCGATGGCAATGGCGGAAAAATGGATAATCGCGGCGGTAACAACGAAGCCGTGCCAAATCGCGTTATGATAGAGAATCCGCTTGGCCATCAGGAACAGCACGCCAACCGAGTAGAGCATGCCGCCGCCCGCGAGCAGAACCAGTACGGTCAGTGTGACGCTTTCCAGCAGCGGTTCAATCGCGACCACAATGCACCAGCCCATCGCCAGCGCGAAGGCGATCATGGCGCGGTCCATGACTTCGGGCAGGATGAAGGCCAGAATAATCCCCGCGACCGCCAGGGCCCAGACGCTGGCAAACAGCCCCATGCCCCATAGCCCGCCGATCTTGATGAGCGTGAACGGGCTGTAGGTGCCGGCGATCATCATGAGGATGCCGGCATAATCGAAGCGGCGCAGGAATGCCTTCAGATCGGGCTGCCAATCGGCATTGTAGAGCAGCGAACAGGTCAGCATCGCGAACACACCGACGGCATAGAGCGGCAGGCTCACCAGAACGGCCGGGTTGCCGGTATCGAAACTGGTGCCGATCAGGATCGGCAGCCCGACGGCCGCGAGCCCGAGCGCCCCCACATGCACGATCCGGTCGGCGATCAACTCACCGCGCGTATAGGGTCTGGGGCAGGCAGCGGCGCCAGAAGATCCGGTATCCATGGTCGTTCAGTCCCCGTGGCGTGCCCGGCACGGTGCCGGATGGATCGGCAGGGTCACCGGTGCTGGTCCTATACAAGCATAACGCTCAATGACTCAAAATACAATCATTGATTGTGATCGCGGCCGCACCGCAGATAAAGGCACGATGTCTCGATCAGGCAGGTCACGTGTAAACCATCCCGCGAGTCCCTTAAAGATTCAACAGCGCCATTCGTAACTCGCGAGTTACCTGCACGCACCCTTTTAAGTCGTATTTCGTCGATCGAATAAGCGTATCACGCGCACTCGTGAGGCACTGCCTTCCCCTCTGTCGCCGATGCTGTGGATTTGGCACAACACTGCCGAAACCCATTTGACTGTTTCTCCAATCGGCTGGGAAAACACTTCGCGTACCCCGCATTTGTGCCCTAAGCTGATGAATAAGAGGGGAAACGAGTGCACTGCAACATAAGTCGCCGCTCGATCCCTGCCAAAGAGGCAGGTGGTTACGCTTAAACTGACAAGTTCTCAGTTACGATGAATTGTCAGTTAACAGAAGCTTTGAGAACCGCGGGTTAGGGGAGATACTGCCCGCACCGGGTAACAGGTAATTCTTAGGGGGAGACGCACATGCGGACTCAATCGGCCGATCGTTCATTGAACAAACTGTCATGGGGCTTGAGCGCCGCCGTGTCCGGACTGGCCCTGCTGGTGGCCCTGCCGAGCGCGCCGGCCCTGGCCCAGGAAGTCGACAAGATCACGGTCACGGCGCAAAAGCGCGAGCAGGACCTTCAGGACGTGCCCATCGCGGTGTCCGCCTTCACCACCGAATTTCTCGAGAACGCCGGTGTCGACGACATCTTCGAACTCCAATTCTTCGAACCCAGCTTCTCAGCGGTGCCCGCGCAATCGGCAGTCCAGACCTCGCTGAGCATTCGCGGCGTCGGGACGGCCGGCAACAGCGTGTCGCTGGAATCGTCCGTGGGCCTCTATATCGATGGGGTGTACCGCTCCCGTCAGGCATCCGCGCTCAATGACCTTGTGGACATCGAGCGGGTGGAAATTCTCAAAGGCCCGCAAGGCACTCTGTACGGCCGGAACACGGCATCGGGCGCAGTGCAGTACATCACCGTGGCGCCGCAGGAGGAGTTCGGCGGCTGGTATGAAGTCAATATCGGCAATCTCGACTTCTACAACGTCAAGGGCGCGATCAATATCCCGATCGTCGAAGACACGCTGGCCACCCGCTTCTCGGGATCCTGGGCCCAGCGCGACGGCTATGTCGACAATCTGACAACGGGTGACCAGCTGAACGACCGGGACCGGTATCAGATCCGCGGTCAGGCGCTTTATACGCCGACGAATGATATTTCATTCCGCCTCATTGCCGACTTTACCAGCCTTGACGAATTGTGCTGTTCCGCGTCGAACACGTTCGACGGGCCGGGCGACACCGTCGCCGGCTTCAATGCCGCCGTCGCGCAATTTGGCTTCCCGCTGCCCAATGCCAGCTACTTCCTGCCCTTGGAGTCCGCCGGGGCGCTGTTCGGCATCGAAAATCCCATCGTTCTGGCCGACCAGTTCAACGACGATGTCACCGCGCTCGATGTCAATCCTGAGTCCCAACTGGACGAATGGGGCATTTCTGGCGAGTTGGAATGGGATCTGGGCTGGGCGACCCTGACCTCGATCACCGCCTATCGCGATTACGATGCTCAGACCATCACCGACTCGGATTTCAGCGCGCTGCCGAGCCTCGTCAATACGATCAATACGGAACAAACGACGTTCACCCAGGAAGTGCGCCTGGCCGGCGCTCTCTTGGAAGATCGGCTGCAATATGTCGCCGGAGGCTACTACTTCAATCAGACCCTGGAAGACACCAACGATCTGCTCTGGGGACCGGCGGCGAATGTCCTCCTGGCGGCCGGGCTGAACGCTGACGGGTTCCTCGTGGCCAACGGCATCATCCCGGTTCCGCAGGCCTGCGCGGCTCTCAATCCCCAGGTCGTTCCGTTCTGCAATCAGCCGGTGTTCCCGGCGGGCACCGGCTCGACCGATGTCTCCGAGCAGGAACAGGAAAGCTGGGCGCTGTTCGGGCAGGTCGATTATTCGGTAACGGACAAACTCGTCGCGACGGTGGGTCTGCGCTACAACAACGAAACCAAGGACATGAATGTTCAATTCACCGAGTCGGACATCTATCCGGGCTTTGTGTTCTTCCAGCCGTTCTCGATCTTCCAGCCGGATGTCACCGACGCTCAATTCGAAGACTCAACGGTCACCGGCACGGCCAAGCTGAGTTACTTCTGGAACCCGGACCTGATGACCTACGTGTCCTACGGCCGGGGGTATAAGTCGGGCGGCACCAATATCGCGCGGATCGGTTTCACCAACCGCGATCAGGTATTCGGCGCCTGGCTGGCGGGCATCAACAACTTCCCGCTTGAGACCTTCCCGGTTCAACCGGAGACGATCACCGACACGCTGTTCGACCCGGAAGTGTCCGATTCCTGGGAAGTCGGCCTGAAAGGGGACTTCATCGATAGCCGTCTGCGGATGAATGTCGCACTGTTCCGGACCACCTTCGAGGACTTCCAGGCCAACACCTTCGTCGGCACGGGCTTCGTGCTTCAGAACGCCGGTGAAATCGTGTCCCAGGGTGTCGAGATCGATATGCAGGCCGTGCCGACCGATTGGCTGACGCTGACGGCTGCTGCCTCCTATATCGATGCAGAGTATGAGAGCTTCGAGGGCGGTGCCTGTACACTGACGCCCTTCGGTTTCGAGCCGGATCGGAACGAGCCCGGATTTCCCGCCACCTGCGACAATTCGGGTAATCAGGTGAACCCCAATGAATTGGTTGTCACCGGGAGCGCGCGGGTGACCCAGCCGCTGGTCAACGACATCATCGGCTACAGCCAGCTCGACGTGCTTTGGAACGATGAGCGGACCGCCGGTAACGACAACGATCCGAACAAAGGCTTCGAGTCCTACGCTCTGGTCAATTTGCGGGCCGGCGTCACCTTCAACGAGGGGGATTACGACTTCTCGCTGTGGGCCAAGAACCTGTTCGACGAGGACTTCCAGGGCGCGCCCTTCAATTCGGTTGGCCGGGAAGGCTCCATCAGCGCCTATCACACCGAACCGCGCACCTGGGGTGCGACCCTGCGCGGCCGGTTCTAATCGGACGGCCCCACCGCAAGGCGGGGCCTCACCACTCCGACCCGTCATCGCCGGACCGGCGATGGCGGGTTTTTCTATGCCTGTCTGCCGGTTGTCTTGGTGCGCGCGCTCCGGGCCCGCACAAAAAAAACGGCGGCCCGAGGGCCGCCGCGCAGGGCGTTTGCAAACCGATGTCAGTCAGAGCAGCACGGAAACACCATCCGTACACGTCATCCCCGCGCAGGCGGGGATACAGGACTGTCGGATATTGACTTTGTGAGGAAACCTGAACTTGGCGCCCCTGGATGCCGGCATGACGATATTTAAGAGGCTGCGGTCTTTGTCATCAGTCTGAGTGGCGGC
>CAZHDI010000015.1:45111-52458 GCA_964531285.1 uncultured Alphaproteobacteria bacterium
CCGGCATGACGATATTTAAGAGGCTGCGGTCTTTGTCATCAGTCTGAGTGGCGGCCCGAAGGCCGCCACGTGGTTTGGTGTGAGACCTGCGCGATTGCGCGGATCAGAAGTCCTTCCGCACCCGGACACCGAAGGTGCGCGGCTGGTTCGTCCGGAAGCCAAGACGGGCCCGGCCGCCCCGCTCGCGGTCGAAGGACAGCAGCGCGTTTTCGTCGAAAAGGTTGTTCACATAGATCATCAGGCGGAGCGTTTCCCAGTCGATCCCCGCATTCAGATTCACGATCTGATAGCTGTCCAGCTCCAGATCGAGGCTGGTGACCTCGGTGCCCGTTGCACCGCCAAAGGGCAGACCGGAGACGAAATCACCGGCGCCGTCCACCTGATCGCTCGGCTGGGTGAACCGGCTGCCGACATGCTGGAACGTCGCCGAGAGGAAGCCCTCGGCCCCCTCGCCCGCCCAGGTCAGCGCCCGCGTGTAGTTGGCGGTGGCGGCGAACTGGAACTCCGGCACGGACGGCAGGCGATTGCCTTCCTCGACACCGCCCAGGATGGCGCCGGTGCCGTCCCGCACCGTGGAGTCGAATTCGGACTCCACGTAACTGCCCGCGAAGGACACATCGAAGCCCGGCGCCAGTTGCGCGCCGATTTCCGCTTCGACACCCAGCGTATGGGCTTCCGGCACGTTGAACGAGATCCGCGAGGAGCACGAGCCGGCATCGAGCGTCACCTGAAGGCCGGAAATGTCCGTATAGAACGCGGCAGCATTGAAGGTGATGCCGTTCGCGTTGTATTTGACGCCGCCCTCATAGTTCCACAGCTTCTCATCTTCATAGGTCTGGAAGCCGCCGAAGATCCGCAGATCCTCTTCCGTACACAGCGCGGTGTTAAGCGGATCGTTCACCCCGCCCAGACGGAAGCCTTGGGATGCCTGCGCATTCAGGGTCACCGCATCCGTCAGGTCGTAGCTGAGCAGAACGCGCGGCGTGAACCCGCTGGACTCCGTGGAATCGACCGTACCGGAATCGCCAGCCGCGAAAAGGCCGCCCGTGGTGATCGTCCGGGTTTCCTCGAAGTCGTAATAGCGGCCGCCCGCGGTCAGATCGAGCCGGTCGGTCACCGCGAATGTCGCTTCGCCGAACACCGCGATCTGTTCAATGTCATAGGGCAGATCCGAGTTGAAGGGCGAATCCGGGCCGAACCCGTTGGCCACCGCTTCCGACGTTCCCGCGCCGAGCACTTCATCGGTGAAGGCATCGTAGCCCGGGGTCGGCAGACGCTGGGCATAGACCCGCTCGGTATCGGAATAGAAGACACCAACGAGCCACTGGAGCCGGCTTTCATAGTTGGACGCGATCCGGGCTTCCTGGGTGAACTGCTCGACATCGGTGGTGTCGCGCAGATTGGAGGGCAGCAGAACCGCCTCGTCCGGGTACCCCAGATCGACCGACACCGACCCGGTGAGCGCGCTGGCGTCGCGGCTGACCAGGATCTCCCGGTCCGTGTAGCTCGTGATCGAGGTGAAGCTCAGCGGCCCGAAATCGGCTTCGATGGTCAGATCCCCGATAAGGATGTCGTCCTCGAAGGCTTCTTCCAAAAGCAGATACTGTTCCCGCTCATCGAGATTGATGGCCGGACGCGTCGTCGTGAACGGATTGGCGAAGAGGTTGAACTCTTCCTGCCGATTGAAGCCGTCCGTCTCGATGGTCTGATAGACGATCCGCGGCGTGACTGTAATGTCCTCGGTGACATCCCAGCGCAGGGCGGCGCGCAGACCCGACCGGGTGCCGCTGTTCACGTTTTCATCCGTGCCTTTGCCTTCGCGGAGGGCATCGATGAAACCGCCATATTCCGTATGGTAACCGACAACCCGCAGCGCCATCGTTTCGCCCAGCGGCACATTGACGAGGCCCTTGATATGGCCGCCGAACTCGCCGCCATCGATATAGTTCACATCGCCTTCGATCGCGGCGGCATACTCGCCGATGACCGGCTGATTGGTGATGTAGCGGATGGTGCCGCCGACACTGCCCGACCCAAACAGGGTCCCTTGGGGACCACGCAGGGTTTCAACGCGGTTCAGGTCGAACAGATCCAGATCCGGCGTGAACAGCGACAGCGAAATCACCGACTCATCGAGATAGACGCCGACCTGTTCCTTCACACCCGGCTGGTCCCGGACGATTTGCCCGGCAGACACGCCCCGGATGGCGACCTGGCTCTGGCCAGGGCCGAGATTCTGGATGGTCAGCCCCGCGACACTGCGCGACACATCTTCGATATTCTGGGCGCCGGAGCGGCGAATATCTTCTTCCGTCTGCGCATTGATCGAAAACGGAACGTCCTGGATCGTTTGTTCGCGCTTGGTCGCCGTGACGACCAGTACTTCATCGCTTTCCACGCCCGTGTCCGTATCCTGCGCCTGAGCCGCAAACCCCGACGCCAGCAAAGCCAGGCCGGATGCGGACATGACAAAATATTGTCTGACCGTTCCACGCATGTGATGTCCCCCATCGTTGTGCGCCGCGCCTCCGGCCGGTGGACCGAAAAACCGTCCGCCGTTGGTTCAGCGGATCGGCCGGGCGCGATGTGTCATTCATTCCCATAGATTCGAAAGTCTTAGACGGTACCATGAGCACGAAAACAGCGTCTACGCGGTGGCATCACTTTCACATCTTGCGTGACGCATGCGACACAGGCTGGCGATGGGCGCTGCGATCAACCGGCCACGAGATACGATGAAGGACCGAGCCATGGGAGAAGACCGGACACAGAGCATGACGGACGGTCACCCTGTGCCAGCGAGCGCTGACTGTGTGGTCATCGGTCTCGGTATTATGGGCAGTGCGGCGGTGAATGCGCTGGCGCGGGCGGGCGTCGATGTCGCAGGGATCGACAGGTTTACTCCGCCCCATGATCAGGGCAGTTCCCACGGACAAACGCGTCTGGTGCGCCTCGCTTACGCGGAAGGCGCCCACTATGTGCCGATGATGAACCGGGCGATTTCACTTTGGCGTGATCTTGAAGCCCGAACCGGCGCCCGCCTGTTTCATCAAACCGGGATCCTTTACGCCGGGCCGCCGGGCGGTGACTTGTTGTCAGGTGTGGAACTATCGGCCGAGCGTCACGGTATCCGCCTTACCTATGGCTCGCTCGACGATTTGGGGATCGATGAAAACCTATTCGGCCTCAAAGCGGGATGGGATCATCTCTTCGAAGCCGACGCCGGTTATGTGCTGGCGGAAGCGGCGGTCCAGGCATTGCTTGACGAAGCGCTGCGGCATGGTGCCACGCTCTCGACAGGAAACCGTTTCCTCGGTCTTGAGACCGACGGCCAAGACAGGCTCGTCCACACCGATCGCGGCACGATCCGAGCACGGACTGTCGTCTTCACCTCCGGGCCTTGGATCGCCGGGCTCCATCCGTCGCTGGCCCCACTTATTCGGCTGGAACGCCGGGTGCTGTGCTGGTTCCGGGATCCGACCGGCAGCCACCGGTCAGGGCTCGGGTTCACACCCTTCGCCTTCGAGATCCGGCCTGACCGATGGTTTTATGGGTTCCCGGATGATCTGGGAACGGGCGTCAAAGTCGCGGTGCATGGCGGCGACGATCCCCTAAGCACGCCCGAAATGCTCCGCCGCGAGATCACCGATGACGACGCCGCCGAGATCGATACCTTTACGCAAGGGCACCTGCCTTTGCTGGGGTCTCGTATCCAGGCGGCGGCCTGTATGTATACCATGTCGCCGGACGAGGATTTCATCCTGGACACGCGACCGGGCGATGGGCAGGTTTTTCTGGCAACCGGTTTTTCCGGCCACGGATTTAAGTTCGCGCCGCTGATCGGGTCGATCATCGCGAACCATGTTACCGGGCAGCCTGAAGAGGTCGATCTGGCACCGTTCCGGTTGGCCCGGTTCACTGGCTAGCAGGCTGTTGAAAAACTGTCATGCAGGCAAAGCGACAAGGTCCAGGTTCAAATTTGTCCGAGCGCGTCATTCCCGCGCATGCGGGAATCCAAGGCTGCAAGACGCTTAACGTTTAAGAAGAATCGAAACCGCCGCCCCTGGATGCCGGATCTGCGCTGCGCTTGTCCGGCATGACGGTTTTGGGAGATGCCGACTTTGTCAACAGCTTGTTAGAGCATGGTCCGCCGCTCCTGATCAGCAGATCCACCATGCGCCCGGGCAGTGTGCCTCGACCGTTTCGCGCCAGGCCGCCAGATCGCTCTTGGCAACACAGGCCACGATGCAGCCGCCGAACCCGCCGCCGGTTAGCCTGGCGCCGACCGCGCCGGCCGTCAGAGCCGTATCAACCAAACGGTCGATGGCTGGAAGCGAGACCTCGAAATCGTCGCGGAGAGACGCGTGCCCAGCCGTCATCAGCCGACCGATGGTTTCGATATCGCAAGCGTGCAGCGCCCCAGCCATCAGTTGAACCCGCTGCTGCTCACTCCAGGCATGGCGCGCGCGTCGATCCAAAGGGGCCGGTAACGCCCCGATCTGCGCGACCTGACCGGCGGTTAGCCGGCACAGGTAATCCGCGTTCAGATGGCGTGCCGCGGCCTCGCATTCCGCGCGCCGCTCGGCATAGCGGCCTTCGTTGAGTCGGCGCGTCACACCGGAATGGACCACGGCGAAGTGGTGGGTGCGGGGCAGCGGCGTCAGATCGAAATCGAGGCTGACCGTATCGAGCAGCATCGCCGCCCCCGGAGCAGCGCCCGCAACCGCCATCTGATCCATGATGCCGCAAGGAACCCCCAGCGCCTCATTCTCGACCCGTTGGGCGAGGCGCGCAACATCCGGAACCGGAATATTCCGACCCGAGAGGACTGCACAAGTCCTCAACAGGCCGACAATCAGTGCCGCCGATGACGAAAGACCCGCCCCATGGGGCACGGCGCTGTCGATGGCCAGGGTTACCGGCGCCGATAAAAGACCCTCCCTGCGCGCCATGGCCAAGGTGGCCGACACATAGTGCGCCCATCCATCCGGCCCCGTCTCACCCGGCGATAGCACAAGCGTCTCACCGAACACGGCGGCATGGATATGATCGCGCGCATCGGGCGATGGCGCGGCGGCGATGGAGACACACCGGTCGATCGCCATGGGCAGAACATGCCCGCCATTATAATCGATGTGCTCGCCGATCAGATTGACCCGCCCGGGCGTCTGGACGGCGCAGGCCGGCGCTGGACCGAAAACGCGGCGGTGAAGATCATCGATGCTCATGACGGTGGCTCGCCTTGGGCTTCACAAACCGCGCAAAGCATGCGCGGCCTGTTCGGGCATGATGTCCACGGTGAACACGCCGGTCGCCTGCTCGACGGACGCCAGATATTTCACCTTATCGGCGCTGCGCAGCAGTGGATAAAATTGCGCTGTAAACTGAAAATTCCATCCAGCGCTGGCTGGGGCGGCATGCAGGCTCAGCATGAACGGGCACGCCCGTCCGAACAGCGCGTCATAGCGCCGGGTGATCTCGCCCAGTTGCGCCGCGAACCCGTCCACCTCTTCCCATGTAAAGTCCCAGGGGCCGCGCCGGGGCTGGCTTGGAATCAGCCAGACTTCATAAGGGAACCGGGCAAAGGGCGGCGCAATCGCCGCAATACCGCCTTGGGTCACAATGTGATAGTCCTCATGCCAATCGTTCAGATACCCTGCAAGATCGTACCCGTCCTCAAAAGCCTTGACCGCGCGGGCCTGCACGGACGGCGTGAACCCGAACGCATAAATCTGGCCATGCGGATGATGGAGGGTGACGCCGACCTCCTCGCCCCGGTTCTCGAACGGCAGGACCGTATCGAACCCCGCCTCGAACAGGCTCCGGTAGCGGTCGATCCAGGCATGAACGAGCAGGACCCGCCGTTCTTGACTCAGCGTAGCCAGGCTGCCGTCCGGCTCCGGCGCATAGACGACAACATCGCAATGGCCATGGGCCGGGACCTGCTGCACACCGGGAATGGGCGCGCCCGGTTCACCCGGCGCTGCACGAAAACTGGGAAACCGGTTGGCGAATACGGCCAACTCAAAATCGGCGAACGGAATTTCCGTCTCCGCCCTGCCCGGTGCTGCCGGCGCCAGCGGATCGTGTACCGCGTTCGGCTTATATGTCCGGTTCTGACGGGCCGCGGCATAAACCGACCATTCGCCGCGCAGCGGATGCCAGCGCAGAGCCGACTGCCCCGGCGCCGCATCAAGCCCGCCATGGAGGGGCGACCCCATGGGCGGCACATATCCGTAAAGCAGAATATCGCGCCCATCGGCCTTGGCATGGCGCCGCCGATAAAGCGGACGACCATCCGGCGCCGTCGCAAAGACCGCGGTGTCCGCCGCGCCCGCATCCATCTCCGTGCCCATTACAGGCCCGGTTCTCTCTGTCGTCATGGCCCCTCCGGCTGGGAACGATCCCGAAATCCGTTGCGCACAGCGATCATAGTCCGGTGCGTAGCACGCGCCGGGACGCCGAGAAAGGCTCGCCTGCGCAATTGCCCTTGCCGCGGGCGGCGGCCTATCATGCCCCACCAAGAATGAAGGCGAAGGGACATCGAGCATGGGCGCGGACTGGATTCAGCTGGGCGTTTTCGCGTTTCTGACGGCCGCGATCGGCTTCTTCACCTGGCTGAAATGCCGCCAGCCCAGGCGCCATGCAACCGATGCCAATAAGGACTATTTCCTCGCAGGCGGTTCACTGACCTGGACCTATATCGCCGGCTCGATCACACTCACCAACCTGTCCACCGATCAGCTTGTCGGCATGAACGGCAACCAGATGCTTCTGATTGCCTGGTGGGAACTCGCCGCGGTGACGGGGCTTGTGATCCTCGCCTTTGTCTTTCTGCCGCTTTACTACAAATATCAGTGCACAACCACAACCGAGCTTCTGGAGAAGAAACTCGGCGGCAAGGGCCTGCGCGCGCTGATCTCCGTCTTGTTCCTGCTTGGCGGCCTGTTCATCTATCTGCCGATCATGCTCTATACGGGTGCGCTCTTCCTGCAATCCATGTTCAACGTGGATATTCCCCTGCTGGCGATCGCCGCGGGTCTTGCCGTTATCGGCGCGGCCTATGCGGTCTTTGGCGGGCTTCAGGCGGTGGCTGTGTCGGACACCTATAGCGGCATCGGCATTCTCGGATTCGGCCTCTTGATCGTGGTGCTCGGGCTTTATGCCATCGGTTTTGATCTGTCCGGTATTCCGGCCGAGCGGCTCACCATGGTCGGCGATGATGCCTCCCCGATCCCGTGGCACACGCTGCTGACCGGTATGATCTTTATTCAGATCTTCTATTGGAGCTTCAATCAGACGATCACCCAGCGGGCCATGGCGGCGCCGTCGATCTGGGAGGCCCAG
>CAZHDI010000016.1:0-51606 GCA_964531285.1 uncultured Alphaproteobacteria bacterium
CCGGATCGGTCCAGTCCGACCTGCGCACGCAGGTCCCAGTTGATGGAGATCGTCTCATGCTGGCCGGTTGGTTTCTTCTTGCTCTGCTTCTCGCCGCCACCTCGGCGGTGCTTGCCGCGTCCATGCGCCGGCGCCCGTCGAGCGGTTTGGACCGCGCCTTCGAGCGCGCCAAACATGTGCGCCAATCCGGGTTGATGCGCCGCGACCGCCTGTACTAGGCGCCTTTCCCGGAAGGGTCAGGCAAACACATAGTCATCCGGATCGACCTTGCGGGTCCGTTTGACATATTCGGTCGTGCGCCCGACCCAGTTGTTGGTGACCTTGCCGTTGGTCAGATACCAGCTGTCGCGGATCTGGCCCCAGACCTTCCCGGCCATGCGGTCCTGAAGCTCCTGGTTATAGGCGTCCTGCACGCTGCTTTTGACCTCCAGCCAGCGCTTGCCGCGCCGGGCCACCGCATCGAGACAGGACAGGATGTAGCGGGTCTGCCCTTCGATCATGATGATGATCGAGTTGTGGCCGAGATTGGTGTTGGGCCCATACATCATGAAGAAATTGGGAAAGCCCGTATGGGTGACCCCGAGATAGGCCTCCGCGCCATGGGCCGCCCACAGAGCATTGAGATCGAGCCCGGCCCGGCCGGTCACGGCCATGGGCGCCATGAACGTGTTCGTGTCGAACCCGGTGGAATAGACGATGACGTCGGCGGGATACTGAGTGCCGTCCCGGGTCTCGATGCCTGACGGCAGGAGGCGCGCAATCGGGTCGGTGACCACATCGACATTGGGCCGGGCCAGCGCATCGTAATAATCGTCCGAGAACAGAATACGCTTGGCGCCGATGGGATAGTCCGGGATCAGCTTTTTCCGCAGGTCCGGATCGGCGATCTTCTCCTCGATATACGCGATGCACTTTTCCTCGGTCTGCTTGCGCAGCCAATCCCATCCTTCGGTTTCCATCAGCGGATAAAGCAGCCCCTCGCCGCGCATCCAGATCATGAACCGGTAAAGCCGTGTCAGCGGCGGAAACACGCTCCCAAGCCGCTTTTCGAACTCGGAGTATTCCCGGTCATCCTTCTTGGCGATCCAATTCGCGGAGCGTTGAAACACCGTAAGCGCGCCGGCGACCGGCGCGATCTGGGGGATGAACTGGATGGCGCTCGCCGCATTGCCGACCACGCTCACCCGCTTGCCCGCCAGATCCACCGAATGGTCCCACTGCGCCGAGTGGAACGCGGGACCGGCAAAGCTGTCACGGCCTTCGAAGTCCGGGATCACCGCCTTGTGCAATTGGCCGACGGCGCAAATGACCGCATCGAAACGCTCGAGCGTCCCATCAGCGGTCTCCAGATGCCAGACGCCGGCCGCTTCGTCGAAACGGACCGAGACGACCTCGGCATTGAACCGGATATGCGGACGAATGCCGTATTTATCCGCACAATGATCCATGTAGCGCAGAATTTCCGGCTGCTCGGACCATTTATGGGTCCAGCGCGGATTGCGCTCGAATGAAAAGGAATAGAGCGCGGACGGAACATCGCACTCGCAGCCCGGATAGGTGTTCTCGCGCCAGGTCCCGCCCAGACTGTCCGCCTTCTCGAACAACGTGAAATGGGTGTTGCCGGCCTGCTTGAGCTGGATGGCGGCACACAGGCCCGAAAAGCCGGTGCCGATAATGGCGATGCGCATTGTGCGCGCCGCGTCCGCGAGCGTCATGTCCTGGCCTCCCAACCGGGTTCTGTGGACCGGCACCGCATAACGCGGCGGGTCTTTTGCCCTATTGCAGTCGGCGCGCCGCCTGCCTGTCAAGGCTGCGCGGACCGCCTTGGAGGATACGGCGCGGCGGCATTAACCGTGAATCAAGGATCGCGCGATCAGAGTTCCATCCCTCACCCGTCGCAACGGTGTTTTTTGATGGATTTCGATTTTGCGCCCATGCCCCTCGGGGCGTGGCGGGCCCTCATTGCCCGCGCGCCCCAGGCCAATCTGCCGCAATCCTGGCCCTATGCCCGGGCCATGCGCCGGCAGTCTCATCTGGTCACCCGCACCGCCGTGATGCGCCGCGCGGGCGAGCCGGTCGGCGTGTTCCAGATTCAGGAACTCACCGCCGGACCGCTGCATATGGTGCAGTTGCACAGGGGCCCGCTGTGGTTCGATGCCGCGCCGCGCGTGGACGACTGGTCGGCGTTTTTCGACCGCTTCCGGGCGGAGTTTCCCAAGCGGCCGGGCCGCTGGCGCCGGCTGATGCCGGACCTGCCGTTCTCGGAGGACAGCGACGCTCTAATCCGCGCGTTTGGGTTCAAGCCGCGCGGCGCGCCCTACGAGACCGTCTGGCTCGACCTGCGCCAGCCCCTGGAGCGCTTGCGCGCCCGCCTCAAACGCAGTTGGCGCCATGCCCTTAACCGCGCCGATCAGGTCGGTCTCGATATCGAGATCGACGCGGCATGCCTCGACACCGACTGGTTCGTGCAGGGTTACGGCCGCAGCCGGAACACCTGCCCGTATCCCGCCGTCTCGACCGGCTTCCTGCGCACGCTGATCCATGAAGCCGCCCTTTTCGGAGATGCCTGGCTGCTGCGCGCCGACCGGCACGGCGAGACCGTCGGCGGCGTTCTGCTGTTCCGTCATGGCACCAGCGCGACTTATCAGGCGGGCTGGACCAACCGGATCGGTCAGGCCGTGGGCGCGGACCACCGGCTGGTCTGGGCCGCCATCGAGGCGCTCCAGGCCGACGGCATCACCCATTTCGATTTGGGCGGGCTGCATCCGGAAAAGGCTGAAAGCGCCACGCATTTCAAACTGGGTCTCAACGGGCGCCACTGCGTCATGGCCGGGGTCTACGGCTAACGCTCGCCGCGCCGCCCCGGCGCTCCATATGACGGGTCACAATCCACACAGCGATGGGGAGGACCTGCGCATGAGCACGCTGACCTCGTTCGGAACCGGCCTCAACGCCGTCGTCATCGGCGCCGGCGGCGGCATCGGCGGCGCGTTTCTGGACCATCTGGAAAGCGATCCGGCGGTGGGGCGCATCCTCGCCTGTGCCCGGCGGCCCGAGGCGCTTGCCGCCCGCCGGGCCGAGACCCTGGCCCTCGATGTCACCGACGAGGCCAGCATCGGCGCGGCCGCCGAGACCGCGAGAGCCTTCGGCCCGCTCCATCTGGTGATCGTTGCGACCGGGATCCTCCATGCCGGGGACACCGTGCAGCCGGAAAAATCCTGGTCCGCGCTCGACGCCGCCAGCATGGACACCGTGTTCCGCATCAACACCACCGGCCCCGCCTTGGCGGCAAAGCATTTTCTGCCCCTCCTCGACCGGGACCGCAAATCGGTGTTCGCCGCCCTGTCGGCACGGGTCGGCAGCATCTCCGACAACCGCCTGGGCGGCTGGTATGCCTACCGGGCCTCGAAGGCCGCGCTTAACATGATGCTGCGCTGCGCGGCCATCGAACTGGCGCGCAAGAACAAGCTGGCGGCCTGCGTCGGGCTTCATCCCGGCACGGTCAACACCGATCTCTCGGCGCCCTTCCAGCGCGGCGTGGCGGACGGCAAGCTGTTCACGCCGGACTTTTCCGCCGGTGCGCTTCTTCAGGTCATCGACCGGCTGGATGCACAGGCCACCGGACGGGTCTTTGCCTGGGACGGCGAGGAGGTGCCCGCCTGACCGGCCGTCCTCGCGGGCCGCAGCCCAAACGGTCTGTGGTTATGATCCGACGCTGGACCGCTAATCCCGCTCCCTGTGATCATTAACCAGACCTTGCCGGAACATGACGGCCGCGCCGCTTGTTCGGCGGCGGTCGAGCGGCTACCTATCGTCGAGGATTGGTCGGCTTTGCCCGCTCTGGAGATGCACCCCGACCGCGCCCGCTGATTTTCATCGCTCGCGACCATCACCAAAGGGGATCCGTCATGGCGACAACCTCATTCCGCCGCTGGGCACTGACCGGCCTTCTGGCCACCGGCGTCTCGGCCCTGGCCTTGAGCCTGTCCATCGATATTGAACCGGCTGCGTCTGGCGACGGGGTCAGCACCGATGCCGCGTCCATTGTCGCGGACGGTCTGTGGGGCCGCAAATCCCTGTGCTCGGGCCGCAACAAGGGCGCCTCGAACATGGCCCTGCGCGTGCGGTTCGCGCGCACCTACGCCGCCGCAGCCGATGGCGCGACCGAAGCGGACGCACCCGAGGTGCCGCTCTACGAAGGGCTGGGCGATTTCAGCTATCCCATTTCGACGGATGTGCCCGAAGCCCAGGCCTATTTCGATCAGGGCCTGAAGCTCCATTACAACTTCAACCATTATGAAGCGCGCCGCTCGTTCCAGGCCGCCCAGGCCGCCGATCCCCATTGCGCCATTTGCGCTTGGGGCGAGGCGTTTGTTCTGGGTCCGAACATCAATGCGCCCATGGCCGCCGATGCGGTCGGCCCGGCATTCGATGCCATCTCTCGCGCCCGCGCGCTGGCCGACAACGCGAGCGCCAAGGAACGCGCTCTGATTGCGGCCCTGGCCGAACGCTACAGCCCGGATATCGGCGCCGACCGGGCCGCCCTCGATGCGGCCTTTGCCGAGGCCATGCTGACTTTGTCGCGCGTCTACAACGATGACGACCACATCCTGGCGCTGACCGCCGAAGCGATCATGGATACTCAGCCCTGGGATTATTGGAACGAGGACAACACGCCGAAGGGTCAGGCCGATCAGGCGATCGCCCTTGTCGAGACGGTGCTGGAGCGCAACCCCAACCACGCCGCGGCGATCCATCTCTACATCCACCTCACCGAGGCCTCGGACAGTCCGGAACGGGCGGAAGCCCATGCCGAGCGTCTTGCCGCGCTGGTACCCGCCGCCGGTCACCTGGTCCATATGCCGAGCCATACATACTTCGTGATCGGACGGTACAAGGACTCCCTGGAGACCAACATCAAGGCCGTGGAAGCCGACGAGGCGTTCCTGGCGCAGTCGGACGAATACGGGTTCGTGCGCTACGGCTATTATCCGCACAATGTGCATTTCGTGCTGGTCTCGGCCCAGGCCATGGGCGACAAGACCACCGCGCTCGCCAATGCCGACAAGCTCACAGGCCTTGTGCCCGAGGAAATCATGCAGGCCGCATACTGGACCCGCGCCATCGCAGTCGCGCCGCTGATGGCCAAGGTCCAGTTCGCGGCCCATGACGCCGTGCTGGCCGAGGCGGATCCGGGCGATGCCTTCCCGTTTCGTCAAGGCCATTGGCATTACGCGCGAGGCGCGGCCCATGCGGCCAAGGGTCAGTTCGATGCCGCCCGCGCCGAAGCCGATGCCATTGCGCGCATCGCGGCTCAGGACGGTCCGGACATCGAAGAATTGGAGACCGGCGGCCTGCCGGTGCGTCCGGTGCTGCAGATTGCCGAAAGCGTCCTGCGCGGACGGATTGCCCGCGCCGAGGGCGATCTGGCAGCGGCGGTTGCCCATTTCAAGAAAGCAGCCGAAGCCCAGGCGGCGTTGCCCTATCTGGAACCGCCGTTCTGGTATTACCCGGCGGCACAGAGCCTGGGTGCGGCCCATCTGGAAGCCGGCGATCTGGAAGCCGCGGAGCGGGCCTTCCGTCAGGCCCTGGTGGCGTTCCCGGACAATGGTTGGTCGCTTTACGGTCTGATGACGACCTATGAGCGCATGGGCAAGCCGGCCGTGGCCGACCGGATCGAGGCCCAGTTCGAGGCCGCCTGGGCCGGTGCCGAGCCGCCCCGCATCGCGGATCTTTGACTTCTCCGTATCCGGATGAACAAAACCGGATGAACAAAAAAAGCCCCGCCACTGGCGGGGCTTTCCGTGAGCGCACGGTCGACAGGACCGTTGCCTGCCCATACCGGGGTATGGTCAGGCCAAAGACACCTCTTCCGACAGCAAAGGCTGCTTCACCGTCGTGTTACGGCGCCTGGATCCCGCCACTCCGTGAATCATCTCACTCGACATGGGATCACCTCCTTTCTGCTGTTGACAATGCCTTGAGCGTAAGCGGCGTTTACCGGATCGCGCAAGCGCGAAACGCGGGGCGGCGACGAAAAGTCGTGCCCTGTTTTATTGCGAGACACGCCGGCGCATCAGCCGCCGCGCGATCGTGACGAACGGATAGGCAATCTGGTCAAGCACGGTGCGCGGCATGGTCTCCTTGATGCCGATGACCTCGGAGGCCGGATGCGCCGGCAGATACCAGCTCCGGAACACCAGGTCCCAGATCATCAGCACCTCGCCGTAATTCGAATTGCCCTCGTGCTTATTGGGCCGGTGATGCCAGCGGTGCAGTTCGGGGGTGTTGAACACATAGTTCAGCACGCCGCAGCGCATGACCGTATTGGTGTGCGTCAGCAGGCCCGAAAACGCCGTGATCGCGCCGACCCACAGGAACACCTCGTAGGGCGCCCCCGCCAGATAGAGAAGCGGCTGGCTCAAAAGGATGCTCAGCACCGTATCGACCACATGGAACCGGCCCGTATTCACGAACCACAGGCGGGTGACCGAGTGGTGCACCGCGTGAAACGGCCAAAGCCAGGTCACCTCATGGGCAAGCCGATGCGCCCAATAGAGCCCGAACTCGGCGATCACCATGCCCAGCGCCGCCTGCGCCCAGAGCGGCCAGTCGCCCGGCCAGATCCCCGACGGCCCCGCCGCCAGCGCCCCGGCCAGCCCCATGGTCCCGGCAAAGATCACCAGCACCTGAACCGTACCCTTGGAGATCAGCGTATGGGCGATATTGGCGAAGGTCTGGCCGTCCGGCTTGAGCCAGTCGCGTGACCACGGAAACCGGCGCTCCAGCACGTAAAGGCTGACACCCAGCAGGATGTAAGCGCCGTTGAACGCCAGCACCGCCTGATCCACGGCCATGCCGGCCGCCGTGATCGCGATGCACACCGCCATCAAAAGCGGCCACCAGACATATGACAGCGCGTAGGCCACGGGCCCTTCCCGGGCTGGGCCCACCGACGGGCCGTTGGTCGGTGCGGCCGGCGCCGCAGCATCCGCACTCATGGTCGATCCCCCTTGACCGTGGTTTCGGGCATACCAAACCCAACCGCGCGCGCGGTGCAAGCCTGTCTCACGAACTCTGCTACGATGCGGCGCGAAAACCCGACGAACGGCGTGCCCATGACCGACCCCGCCATCCAAAACGCCGAAACCATCGCCGCCCCCATCGCGGCATACGACTTCGACGGCACCATCACCCGCTGCGACACCCTGTTCCCGTTCCTGCGCCTGGCGCGCGGACGGACCGCCTTCTGGTGGGGCCTGGCGCGGGCGGTCCCGGCGATCCTCGCGATGGGCCTGGGCCGGGCCGACCGGAGCATGACGAAAGAAAGAACGCTGCGCCTCATCGCCGGTTCCATGGACCGCGACGCGGTCGAGACCGCTGCCGAACGGTTCGCATCGACCGTCTTGCCCCGGCTCATCCGGCCGGGAGCCACGGCGCAGATCGCCGCCGAACACCGCGCCGGATATGCGGTCGTCGTGGTGAGCGCCTCGCCCGAACCGCTGGTCGCCGCCTGTGTCCGGCCCCTGAACGCGGATCTGTGCATCGGCACCCGGCTGGCCTGGGACGACACCGGCACCCTGGCCGGGTTTGACGGCGCCAACTGCCACGGGGCCGAGAAGGTGCGCCGGCTGCGCGCGGCGATCCCGGATGCCGAAGCGCGTCTGGCGCGCGCCTATGGCGACACCCCGGGCGACCGACCGATGATGGCCCTGGCCGCCGCGAGCACCTATCGTCCGTTTCGCGCCCCCGCCGACCGGCTTGTCGGCCTGCTGATCTTTTTGCGCTGGATCCTGTGAGGCCAGTCCATGGTCAATCGTTCAACGCCGCATAGACCAGGGTCCGCAACTCCCGGCGCACCGGATAATAGGTGGACGGCATCAGCTGGGTCATGAACACCACGCTCAACTCCTCCACCGGGTCGATCCAGAACGCCGTACTCGCCAGGCCGCCCCAGAAATACTCGCCCGTGGATCCCGGCACGAGGGTTTGCGCCGGATCGGTGCTGACCGCGACCCCAAGCCCGAAGCCGACCCCCGCATATGCCGCCTCGCTGAACAGCGAGATCGACATGTCATGGAGCGTGCCCCCGTTGGGCAGATGATTGGCGGTCATCAGCTCAATCGTCTTGCGGCTGAGGACCTGCTGCCCGCCCAGGGATCCGCCATTGAGCAACATCCGGCAGAAGGCCATATAATCGCTCACGGTGGAGACCAGACCGCCGCCGCCCGACAGGAAACTCGGCATCCGCCGATAGGCGCTGGTCTCCGGACTGTCCTGAAGCGCCATCAGCGCATCGGGGCGCAGTTCATAGCAGGCCGCGAACCGGCCGATCTTGTCGTCCGGCACATAAAAGGCGGTATCCACCATGCCCAGCGGACCGAACAGGCGCTCCTGAAAAAACACATCGAGGGTCTGGCCCGACAGTTTTTCGATGAGATAACCCAGAACATCCGTGGACACTGAATAATTCCACGCTTCACCGGGCGAGAATTCGAGCGGCATATCCGACAGCCCGTCGATCATCTCCTGGAGCGTGCCGCCCTGCCCGACAATGCCGATGCCGCGCGCCCGGTAGGCCGCGTCCACATTGCTGCGCTGCTGAAACCCATAAGTCAGGCCCGAGGTATGGCGGAACAGATCCACGACCAGCATGGGCCGGTCGGTGCGCCGGGTGCGGACGGTATCGAGGAACCCGGCTTCGAACACGCCCAGATCCGCCCATTGGGGAATATGCTTTTCGACCGGATCGTCAAGCGCGATCAGCCCCTCCTCGACCAGCATGAGCATGGCGACCGCCGTGACCGGCTTGGTCATGGAATAGATCCGGAAAATCGTGTCCGGCTCGACGGGTTTGCGGTTCTCCACATCGCGCCACCCCAGCACGGTATGATGTGCACACTGACCGCCCCGCTCGATCATGATCTGGGCACCCGGGAACCGTCCGGCATCGATATACCGTTCCTGGACAAAGCGGTCGAGCCGCGCAAGGCGCGCGCTGTTGAAGCCCACACTTTCAGGCGTTGCGGTCATGGCCGTTCTCACTCCTGCACTGTGTCGTCCGCCGACAGAAGATGCTTTTGCACCTTGCCCGACGCGGTCCGGGGAAAATCCTGAGTCATAATGAAAAACCGGCGGGGGATCTTATACGCCGCCAGCCGCTCCCGGCAGAAATCCGCCAGGACGGCCATGTTCGGATGCGCGCCGGGCCGCGGCAGCACATAGGCATGGCCGACCTCGCCCCAGCGGTCGTCCGGCACGCCAACCACTGCCGCTTCCAGCACATCCGGATGATCGGCGAGGACATTTTCGACTTCCGCCGGATAGACATTCTCGCCGCCGGAAATATACATCTCCTTGATCCGTCCGATCACCCAATAATATCCATCGCCATCGCAGCGGCCGAGATCCCCGGTCTTGAGCCAGCCGCCGGGCGCGAAGCTCTCTGCCGTCGTGTCCGGACGGTTCCAGTAACCCGGCGTGATCGCCGGTCCGGCCACCCAAATCTCGCCGACCGCGCCGATTGGCACGTCCTGCCCCTCCGGCCCGACGATCCGCACCGCGACCTGAAATTGAGGACGCCCGACCGAGCCGATCTTCGCGGCCACCTTGGCCGGATCCATGAACAGGGTCGTCGGCCCCGTCTCGGTCATGCCGTAGCCGTTGCACACCATGGCTCCGCGCGCCGCGAAGGTCTCCACAAGCGCATCGGTCAACGGCGCACCGCCGCAGCCCCAGCCGCGCACCCGGGACAGATCGGTGCGCCCGAACCGCGGATCGAGGCTGAGGGCCTGATAGACCGCCGGCACTGCAAAGAACGTATCGATCGTTCCCGCGCTGAGCAGGTCCATGACCGGACCGGGCTCGAAGCCGGGAAACACGATGACGCGTCCGCCGGCAAACAAGGTCGGCAGCGTAAAAAGATTGATCCCCGCGGTGTGAAACAGCGGGAGGAAATTCAATGTCACATCGTCCTGGCGGATATCGATGGCCTGACGGGTGTTCACATAGTTGAAAAACGCCATGCCGAAGGTTTGGATCACGCCCTTGGGCTGACCCGTGGTCCCCGACGTGTACAGAAGATACCAGATTTCATCGAGCGGCCAGTGATCGCGCGGCGCCAACGGCGCATGCGCCGACACCCCCGCCTCGTAGCCCTCCGCTCCCGGATCGTCAAGCGCCAGCTTCGGTCCGCTCAAGACCTGAGCCGTCCCGGCATCCTCATGGCCGTAGATCAGAAGCGCCGGGGCACAATCGGCCATCAGACCCGCCAGTTCCGCCGGCGGCATGCGCCAGTTGAGCGGTACCAGGATCGCGCCGGTCTTGGCGCAGGCAAACAGCAGTTCGAAAAACTCGATCCGGTTGCGGCACAGAATGGCGACCCGGTCGCCGGGGCCCACACCGCGCGCCGTCAGCAGCGCGCCCGCGCGGGCCGCCCGCTCATCCAGCGTGCCATAGGTCACCCGCCGCCCGGTCCCGCGATCCTCCATGGCCGGACGATCAGGTGCGGAGGCCGCCCGCCGTGCCGTGATATCGAAGAGCACCGTGCTCATGCCCGCGCCTTCTCCAGCGTCGTTTTCCCCGCGTCCTAGGGTGCGGGGCCCTGCCCGGCCCCGGGCAGCAGACCGTGCGCGATGAGATCATGGACTTCGGCGGCCACCTCGGCCGCCGGACGGCTGTCGTCCCACATGCCGAACCGCAGCCCGATGAACACACTCATTCCGATCAGCGCCCAGGCATGAACCTCGCTGCCCGCCCGGATCTCGCCGGCACCCGCCGCCCGGTCCAGATTCTGCCGGTACGCCTCGGCGAACGAATAATAGTAATCCCGGTAGGCATCTTCGGCGACGAACTGCGCCTCCATGACGATGCGGTAGAGATAGCGATTCTGGCGCACCAGTTCGATATAGGCCTGCACCCCGATCCGCTCGGCCGCCAGTCGGTCCGGCGCCGCCGCCACCCGTTCGGCGATGAACGCCCGTGTCGTGCGCCCCATATGGGTCAGCAAATCACGGAAAACCGCCTCTTTGCTCTTGAAATGCACGTAAAACGTGCCAAGCCCGACGCCCGCCCTCTGAGTGATCGCGCTGATCGACCCTTCGTGGTAGCCGCGCTCGCCGAACTCGATCAGGGCTGCGTCGAGCAGTTTATCGCGCGTCGCCCGGCCCCGATCGGTCTTCGGGCGGCGGTCGTCGGGATCGGGTGCTGCGGGGTCATCAATCAAAGCCATGACGCCATCCTAGCCGAAGTGCCATGGCACGAAAGCAACACCCGGCGACCAATATGAATACCCATTCAGGTTTATGTTGATCGCGTCCGCGTGATGGCGCTTGATCTAACATGAAACAGGGGTGCGCCGGATCCGGCCGGAAGCTTGGTGCGGCGCCTTCAGCAAGAAATCTTGCAGCATCTCGGGGAAATGCACCATGCGCACATCACAGACCAACACCTTCCGCCTGCTCCTTCTGGCTGCCGCCGCGCCGCTTGCCTTCACGACGCCGGTCCTGGCGCAGGATGCCGACGACGCAGTTGAAGAGCAGTCCGATGAGCGCATCACGGTGACCGCCCGGCGCCGGGAGGAAAGCCTTCAGGATGTGCCCATCGCGATCACCGCCTTTACGGGCGAAGACCTCGCCCGGCGCGGCGTCGCCGACATCACCGAATTGTCCAACACAACGCCGAACGTGTCGCTGGAAGTCTCGCGCGGCACCAACACCACGCTGACCGCGTTCATCCGGGGCGTGGGCCAGCAGGACCCGGTCGCCGGCTTCGAATCCGGTGTCGGTCTGTATGTGGACGATGTTTATCTGAACCGGCCCCAGGCCGCCGTCCTGGACATCTATGATGTGGAGCGGATCGAAGTGCTGCGCGGCCCCCAGGGCACGCTTTACGGCCGGAACACCATCGGCGGCGCGATCAAATATGTGACCAAGCGCCTTGATGACGAGTTCACCGCGGATCTGCGCCTGTCGGTCGGCAGCTATGATCAGTTCGACGGTATTCTGAAGGTCGGCATGCCGATCACCGACACCTTGCGGATCGGCGGCGCCGTGGCCCGTCTGACGCGGGATGGGTTCGGCGAGAACCTGAATCTCGAGGGCGTCGAGAACTACAACAAGGATGTGTGGGCCGGGCGGGCCAGCATCGAATTCGAACCGACCAGCGATCTCTTCTTCCGTCTGTCGGGCGACTACATCCAAGACGACTCGGACCCGCGCCAGGGCAACCGTCTGACGGTCGGCAATCTGACCGGTGCGCCGATCCTCGACAATGAATACGACACGCGGGCCGGCCTCACAGCACCCGAGCAGGAAGTCACGGCAAAGGGCATCTCGCTCTTGGGCGAGTGGCAGATCAACGACGCCTTCACGGTCAAGAACATTCTGTCCTACCGCGAAGACGAGACGCTGACACCGATCGATTTCGACAGCTTGCCGTCCTCCGATCTGGACGTGCCGGCGGAATACACCAATGAGCAGTTCTCCGAAGAACTCCAGCTGCTCTACGAAGGGGACCGCCTGAACGGCGTCGTTGGCTTCTATTATCTCGATGCCAACGCCTTCAACCGCTTCGACGTGCTGCTGTTCAACCTGGTTCCGGATTTCAACTCGTTCAGCATTGCCGATGTCGATACCAAGACCTGGTCCGTGTTCGGCGATTTCACCTATGACATCCTGCCGACCGTCAGCGTATCTCTGGGCGGCCGTTACACCAGCGACGAGCGCAGCGCCCGGATCCTGCGCCAAAGCTTGCTGGGATCCAGCTTCTTTGGTCCCGATCCGATCGTGCTCGCCACCACATCGGACTTCCGCGGCGAAGAGACCTTCACGGACTTCACGCCCCGCGCGTCGATTTCCTGGAAGCCGACCGACAACTACAATCTCTATGTCTCCTATTCGGAAGGCTTCAAGGGCGGCAGCTTTGACCCGCGCGGCGTGACGACGGCTGCGCCGGACACCAACGGCGATGGGACGGTCAGCGAGCGTGAGGTGTTCAACTTCATGCAGTTCGATCCCGAGACGGTCGAAACGTATGAAATCGGCCTGAAATCGTCCCTGTTCGGCGGCCGCCTGAATTCCAGCATCGCGGTGTTCTATTCCGACTACACCGACGTTCAGGTGCCAGGCTCGGTCGGCGTCGACACCGATGGCGACGGGGAAGAGGACAACTTCATCGGCATCACCTCGAACGCCGGTGCGGCCGAATTCTTCGGTGTCGAATTCGAGGGCACGGCGGCCCTCGCCGAAGACCTGCTGCGCGGCGCCGACAGCCTGAACGCATCCTGGGCGATCGGTTATCTCGATGCGGAATATGTCGAGTTCATCAACGCCTTCGGTGTCGATATCTCGGACGAAGCCAAAGTTCAGAATACCCCTGAATGGACGCTCAGCGGCACGCTCACCTACGACACGCCGTTCGCGATCTACACCGAACAGGGCAATCTGACCTTCATCAACACCGTCTCCTACCGCGGCGAACACCAGCAGTTCGAACAGGCGATCCCGCTGATCGACGAGGACGGCTACACGCTTTGGGATGCCAGCCTCGTGTGGGAGCATGACAGCGGCATGTGGCGCGTTGGCGTGCACGGCAAGAACCTGACCGACGAGCGCTACAATGTGGCCGGCTACAACTTCCCGACTCTGGGTCTGGAAGGCACCGTCACCACGTTCCTCGGTAATCCGCGCACGGTGACCGGCACGCTCGACGTCCGGTTCTAAGCGCGGCGCCGCTGCGGCCAAGCCTTGGAAATTTGGAAGGGGCCGGACCATCCGGCCCCTTTTTCTTGTTATGCTGAGCGCCGATAAGGGGTGAAGCGAGGGAGGATCGCGTGAGCGCACCGCAGACCAGACCGGATTACGGGCCCGATGAGCCAAGCGCGGCCTATAAAGCCTATGTGCTGTTCATCCTGGTGATCGTCTATACGTTCAACTTCCTCGACCGGCAGATCGTCGGCATCCTGGCCGTGCCCATCAAGGAAGATCTTCAGCTCAGCGATTTTCAGCTCAGCCTCATGGGCGGGCTCGCCTTCGCCCTCTTCTATACCCTGCTGGGCATCCCGATCGCGCGCCTTGCCGACCGGACCAACCGGGTCTGGATCATAACCATCGCGCTCACCGTCTGGAGCGCCATGACCGCCATCTGCGGCCTGGCCCAGAATTTCATCCAACTGTTTCTGGCGCGCCTCGGCGTGGGGGTCGGCGAAGCCGGCGGCACCGCGCCCGCCTATTCTCTGATTGCAGATTACTTCCCGCCGCACCAGCGCGCCCGCGCCTTGAGTGTCTATTCCTTCGGCATTCCCATCGGCAGTGCGCTCGGGATCCTGTTGGGCGGGATCCTGACCAGCCTGTTGGACTGGCGCGCGGCATTCATCATTGTCGGCCTCATGGGTGTCGCCATCGCGCCCATCTTCCGCCTGACCATGCGCGAGCCCAAGCGCGGGCGTTATGACGGCGAGAACGCGCAAATCGAACCGGTGCCGTTTTCGGCGGTGATCACCAAGCTCATGGGCAAGCCCACCTTCTGGGGCCTGTCCATCGCGGCGGCCTCGTCCTCCATGGCCGGCTATGGGCTCATCTTCTGGCTGCCGTCGTTCCTGGTGCGCAGTTTCGGCGCGGATCTGCCGGAGTTCTTCGCCTGGATGCCGGATGCGCTGGTGCCGGACAATGCCGGACCGCTGCTTTATGCCTCGTATTTCTACGGCACGATCCTGTTGATCGGCGGCATTCTGGGCGTATGGCTCGGGGGCGATCTCGCCGACCGGTTCGGCGCCAAGCACAAAGGCGCCTATGCGCTGATCCCGGCCATCGCGTTCACGACCACCCTGCCCTTTTTCGTCATCGGTGTGCTGACCGACTCCCTGACCGTGGCTTTCTTCATGTTCATGGCGCCGACCGCGCTCAGCCTGATGTGGCTCGGCCCGGTCCTGTCGGCCTTCCAGCATCTGGTCCCGCCGAATATGCGCGCCACCGCCTCGGCGATCTTCCTGTTCGTCAACAATCTGATTGGCCTGGGGCTGGGCAATGCGACGCTGGGTCTGATCTCGGACGCCCTGCGCGCCGAGTTCGGTAATGAATCCCTGCGCTATGCGATCCTGGCGGGCGGCGTGTTCTATGCCTTGGCGGCGGTCATCTTCTTCTGGTGCGCTAGCCGTCTGAAAAAGGACTGGGAGGGCTGACGGTCCGGTGAAGGCCAATCCGGCGGATATCGATGCAGCGGCCCGCGCGCTTGCCCAGGCCCACGGCTTTGTCGTCAGCGACACGGTGACCGCCGCGACCGGCTCGCGCTATTTCACGGTGCTGAAGGAGACGCCGGACGGCCCGGCCGGGTTCCGCGTGCGGATCAGTGCCCATAAGGCCGCCGGCTGGCAGGTCAGGGCCCATTATGCGCTGGTCACGTGGCATTGCGTAAAACGCGCCAAACGGGATCTGGCGCGCCTGGAGCGGCGGCTGGCCCGGCTCACCTCCCCAAATCAGACCGGCGGCACGCCGCCGGTCGATACCCGTCCGCCGGCCTAAGAGGTTCTTCGGAAATAGGGCTCTCAGGGCGTGTGCAACAGAAGGCGGCGCGCCGCTTCCAACAGGGCCAGCAGGATCAGGGCGGCGATGGCGCACAAGGCATCGGTCCATTCGCGGACGGCCTGGCGGGGTCTGGTCACGGTCCACATCATGGTCCGGACGTTGCAAACTCCGGACCAATCACAACCGGGCAGGCGTCACCGGAACTGCTCACCCAGCCGGCGGGAGAAATCCTCCGGCGTCATCGCGCCCGCACTGCGTTCGTTGAGATTACCGATGGTCACAGTGAGCGAGAGCCGCTGACCATTACGCCAGACCTGCAGCGGAACCTGCGTGCCGATATCCGTGGTCGCCACGAGCCGCGGCAGGGTGCGGAACTGGCGGACCTCCCGGTTGTTGTAGCGCAGGATGATGTCCCCCGGCTCGATGCCCGCAAGCGCCGCCGGCCCGCCGGGCACCACCGACATGATCAGCGCCCCGCGCGGACGCCCGCTCAGCCCGGCCTCCCGCGCAACCGCCTCGGTCACGGCCTGAAGCCCGACACCGAGCCAGCCCCGGCGCCCCTCGCCGAATTCGAGAAGCTGGCGCGCCGTCACTTCCGCCAGGGCCGAGGGCACGGCAAAGGCAATGCCGCGCGCACCGCCGTCGGGCGTGATGATCGCGGTGTTCACGCCGATCACCTGACCGGCGGCATTGAACAGCGGCCCGCCGGAATTACCCGAATTGATGGCCGCGTCGGTCTGGATGAAATCGTCATAAGGACCCTGGAGCGTCCGGTTGCGCGCCGAGATGATCCCCAGCGTGACCGTCCCGCCGAGCCCGAACGGGTTGCCGATCGCCAGCACCCATTGGCCCACCGACAGGGAGTCGGAATCGCCGAAGGGCACGAACGGCATGGGCGCCGTCGGGGTCACTTTCAGAACCGCGATATCGATGGACGGATCGGTGCCGACCAGCGCGGCTTCCATCTGGATGCCGTCATGGGTGCGCACGACAATCGACTGGGCAGCATCGATCACATGGTTGTTGGTGACGATCACGCCCGAGGCGTCGATCACAAAGCCCGAGCCCAGGGACCGGCCCTGGCCCGCCGCACTCCTGGCGCCGCCGAAGGCGATGACTTCGACCACCGCAGGCAGCAGCCGGTTCGCAAGACCGGAAAAATCCTGGAGCGGCGCCTGGGCCCGGGCCGGTGCGGGCGTGCCGACGGCGAGCACGGCGATCACGGCCGCACTCACCAGGGCCGCTACCAGCCCGCGCATTGCATTACATGTCATACTCTCACACCCCGGTTCCTGGCCCTATGGTCCCGGCGGCCCCGTCAAGACCGCCCGCAGGTCAACTGTTCCCGATGCGCCCGCCCAGGGCAAGCCGCGCGGCCCGCTCGCGATGCGGCTGACCGTCTCCCGTCAAGGGCGGCGGCGCACATGGGCGCGAGTTATTTCACTGACCTTGGTGACGCCCAGAAGCGCCATGCCGCGCTTGATCTCGGCCTTGAGCAAGCCGAGCGCCCGGTCCACACCCGGCTCGCCCCCGGCGCACAGGCCATACAGATACGGCCGGCCCGTCGTGCAGGCGGTCGCGCCCAAAGCCAGAGCCTTGAGGACATCGGTCCCACGCCGCACGCCGCCATCGAGGATCACTTCGGCGCGCCCGGCCACCCGGTCGGCGATCTCCTCGATCATGTCGACCGGCGCGGGCGCCCCATCGAGCTGACGGCCCCCATGGTTCGACACCATGATTGCGCTGGCCCCGGCCTGAACCGCCAGTTCCGCATCGTCGGGCGCCATGATGCCCTTGATCGCGAACGGACCGCCCCATTCCTGGATCATCCGCGCCGCGTCATCCCAATCGACCGTCTGATCGAACTGGCTGTTGATGTATTCCATCACGCCCATGCCCGTCCCGATCGACACCTGACCGACGATATTGGCCAGAACCGGACGTTTGGCCGCGAAGAAGCGCCGCGTCCAGGTGGGATGGGCGGCCAGCGCCGCCAACAGTTTCGGCGTCGGTTTGGGCGGCATGGACAGCCCGTTGCGCAGGTCCCGCTCCCGGTTCCCGGCGACCGGCAGATCGACCGTCAGCATAAGGCCCTTAAAGCCGGCCGCGCGCGCCCGCTCGATAAAGGCGCTGTTCAGGCCGCGGTCGCGCCACACGTAAATCTGAAACCATTTGGGACAGTCCGACGCCGCCGCGATGTCCTCGATGGACGTGTTGCTGACCGACGACAGGGCATAGCCGGTGCCGGCCCGCGCCGCCGCCCGCGCCACCGCCCGTTCGCCCTCGGGATGAAACATCCGTGTGCCGCCGGTCGGCGAGAGCGCCAGCGGCATGGACAACTCCGCACCGAGCACCCGCGTCGTCATATCGATAGACGAGACGTCCCGCAAAACCCGCTGGAGGAGATCGTACTCCTGGAAGGCCGTGCTGTTGCGGCGCATGGTCCATTCGTCGTCCGCGCCGCCGCGCGCATAGTCGAAGAACGGCCCGGGGATCTTGGTCGCAGCGAGTTGGTGCAGGTCCTCGATCGAGTAGCAGTCGTCAATGGTGCGCGCCATCTGGTCCTCCCGGCCTGATCGTCCCGTCCGTGCTGACAGTCTAGCGCCCCGCGGCCGGATGTCAGCCTCGCCTCGCGTCAGGAACGCTGCCGCGCCGCCATTTGCTCATGAAACGCGGCGGTGGTGTTTTCATGGGGATAGGGCTCATCCGGCACCGGAACGCCGAGAAATGCGCACAACGGCTCCCAGCCCGCCGACGGGTCCAGCACGAGCAGCCGGTCGGCCGGGATTTCAGCCCGCACCTCCCGGGCGTTGCGGTGATACGCCTCAAGGCAAACGGCATCGTCATCGCCCCGCCCGCCGAAGATACGCTGATGAATCATCGCGTCGGCCATCTCGGCCCAACCTGGCGGGCCATCGACGCGCCCCATCACGGCGGGGCGGATCGTATCGGTAAAGCTGCGCAGCCAATCCGCGTCCGGGCGCTCTGAATGGATGAATTTCGCGTCGCTGTAGACGGCCCCGAGATCCCGCCAGACCGCCGCCGCCGGCCAGTCGACCGTAGCGCGATAACCGGCGAACACATCCGGCCAGTGCACCGCTTCGCCGCGCGCCGCCGCCGCCCAGACCGGCACATGCTCAGGATGCGCGAAGACTTCGGTCATGTGATAGCAGGGCCCGAAACCCAGCGCTTCGAGCGCCTTTTTCAGGCTGCTCGTCCCGGTGCGTCCGAAGCCGGTGCCGATCACTTTCAAAGCCATCGTGTCCTCCTCAGTTGTTCTTGTTCGGGAGCCGTGTGTTCCGCAGGACGGCTTACTCGGCCTCGCTGATGCCGCCGGCGGCCTGTGGCGGCGCCAGCCCGAGCGCGTCGAGGGCGCCCGGCTTCCAGGATTGGGTTTCCTGGTCCCACAGCGCGAAATCGGACCCGAAATTCCAGATGCACCAGCCGATATTTTCCGCCTCGAACGCTTCGCGCACCGCCGCGTACCATTCCAGACGTTCGGCATCGGAAATGCTGGTATAAACCCCGAATTCACCTAGGAAAACCGGCCGGTTGAGCCGGGCGACCTGAGCCGTTGCCCGCTTCACATCGGTTTCAAGCGTTGCAAGATCCTCCGGCGCGCCCCAGGTCGCCCCCAGCGGCGCGGGCTCCTCCTCCCACGGGACATCCTGATGGGTGAAGCTGTGGGGGGTGTAGTAGTGGAACGTGCCGACGATATAGGGGTCGTCGAAGACCGGCAGTTGTTCAAGACCCGTCAGTGAATTCCAATCGCCGCCGCCGATGATCAGCACACGGGCCGGATTGGTCTCGCGGATCGTTGCAACCGCCCGGCTCAGCGCATCCCGAAGGATGGCGCCCTCGAGCGCATCGCGCGGCTCATTGAGAATTTCAAAATGCAGCGCCAGCGGATGATGCTTGAAATGCTCGGCGATCTGGCTCCACAGCGAGACGAACCGGTCCAACTCGGCGGCTGGCTGCTCGTAAAGCGCTTCGTAGTGGTGGACGTTGAGCACGACCTCCAGATTGCGCCGCAAGGCTCCGTCGACGATCGCCTCGACCTCGGCCATGAATGACGGATCGATGGTAAACGGAGCGCGCGTCCCGGCATGATCGGACCAACGCACCGGAATACGCACCGAATCGAAGCCCGCCTCCTTGATGATGTCGAAATGGTCGTCCTGGATCGTGTAGCCCCAGTCGGTGTCCTTGGGCGCGTCCAGCGCGTTGCCGAGATTGGTGCAGACATTGACGTTGTAGTGGGCAATCCGGGCCGGGCTGGCGAACAGATCGCAGGCGGCCAGCATGAGCCCGAACGCGGCCAAACCGGTCCACCATACGGCGCGCTGCAAACCCGCCATCACCACCGTCCCGCTGTCTGTCGTCATACCCGCTCCGCCCGCGACCCCCACACCCGACAAGGTATAGTCATCCCCGAAAGGGAAGTCACGATGCGTGCCATCGGCAAGCCCGATGCGCCCGGCCCTTGCCCGCGCCCGTCCCGCTGGCTACACACCCATGATGGCGCCACCGCTCTTAAGTCTTCAGAACCTTGCCCTGACCTTCGGCGGCACACCGCTGTTCGAGGATGTGGAGATGCATGTCTTCGAGCGGGACAGGCTGTGCCTCGTCGGGCGCAACGGATCGGGCAAATCCACCCTGTTGAAAGTCGCTGCCGGCCAGATCGAGCCCGATGCCGGGACGGTCCTTCTGAAGCCGGGCGTCACCGTGCGCTATCTGGACCAGGACCCCGACCTGACCGCGTTTGCCAGTGTCCTGGACTATGTCGAAGCCGGTCTGGCGCCGGGCGATGATGCCCACCGCGCGCGCACTTTGCTGGGCGATCTGGGCCTGACGGGCGAGGAAGATCCCAAAGCGCTCTCCGGCGGCGAGGCCCGCCGGGCGGCGCTCGCCCGGACCCTGGCGCCCGAACCTGACATTCTGCTTCTGGACGAGCCGACCAACCATCTGGACCTGCCCGCCATCGGCTGGCTCGAAGATGTGCTTAAGCGCACCAAATCGGCGCTGGTGATCATCAGCCACGACCGGCGCTTCCTGGAGACCTTGACCCGGCGCACCGTGTGGCTCGACCGGGGCACGGCGCGCACCGTCGACCGGGGGTTCGAGGGCTTCGAGGCCTGGCGGGATCAGATCTTCGAGCAGGAAGAAGCCGAGCGTCACAAACTCGACCGCAAGATTGCCGCCGAAGAGGACTGGGTGCGTTATGGCGTCACCGCCCGGCGCAAGCGCAACCAGCGGCGCATGCGGGCGCTGGCGGATATGCGCCAACAGCGGCGCGAGGCGCGCGGCCCTGTCGGCGGCGTGACGCTGGCGGCCAGCGACGGCGCGACATCCGGCAAGCTGGTGATCGAGGCCAAGGGCATCGCGAAACGCTATGACGGCCGGGATATCGTCCGGGATTTCACACTCGATGTGCAGCGCGGCGACCGCATCGGCCTCGCCGGTCCCAACGGCGCCGGCAAGACCACCTTGCTCAACATGCTGACCGGCGCGCTGGCCCCCGATGACGGCACCATCCGCCTGGGGACGAACCTTCAGATGGTCTCGCTCGATCAGCGCCGCGCCACTCTCGATTTGAACGCCACGCTTGTCGAAACCCTGACCGAAGGGCGCGGCGACATGGTCGCGGTCGGCGACGGCCAGCGCCATGTCATGAGCTATATGAAAGACTTTCTGTTCACCGGCGAACAGGCCCGCTCGCCGGTCTCGGCGCTGTCGGGGGGCGAGCGCGGCCGCCTTGCCCTCGCGGTGGCTTTGGCGCGCCCGTCCAATCTTCTGGTCCTCGACGAGCCGACGAACGATCTCGATCTGGAAACGCTCGATCTCCTGGAAGACATGCTGGCCGATTATCCGGGAACGGTGCTTGTGGTGAGCCACGACCGGGATTTTCTCGACCGGATCGTCACCTCGCTGATCACGCTGGACCCGGAAGGGCGGCCCGGCACCTGGGTCGAATATGCCGGGGGATACAGCGACATGCTGGCGCAGCGCGGTGCCGCGCCGGGCCGGGACTCCAAGCCCAAGGCCAAAGACAAGGCCGCGGCCAAGCCCGCGCCGTCGCTAAAGGCCCCATCCGGCGGCGCCGCCAAGGCACCCGGCAAACTGTCGTATAAGGAAAAATACGCGCTCGAGACCCTGCCCGGCCAGATGGCCGATCTCGAAGCCGCCATCGCCAAACACAAGGATCTGCTGGCCGATCCCGCGCTCTTCACCAAGGACCCCAAGCGCTTCAACGAGACCGCCAAGGCGCTCGACGAGGCCGAAACGGCCCTCGCCCAGGCCGAAGAGGACTGGCTCGCGCTGGAGATCCGGCGTGAAGAAATCGAAGGCGGCTGAGCAGGCGCACGGCCAACGGCCGGCCGGACTAATCGTTCCCGTCCACGCGGCGCCCATCGGCATCGATGATCAGGTCGCCGTCTTCCTTGGCCAACGGCCCCGGCGGCAGGCGGTCCAGGAGATCGAGGACCACCTCGCTGGGCCGGCACAGCCGGACGCCCTTCGGTGTACAGACGATCGGCCGGTTGACCAGGATCGGATGCGCGACCATGGCATCGAGCAGCCGATCGTCGCTGACGCCCGGATCGAGAAGACCCAACGCCTCGGCGGGCGATTTTTTCTCCCGCAGGGCCGCGCGCGGTGTCAAATCGGCAGCGGCGAACAGCCCGAGAAGCTGAGGCCGAGTCCAGCCCGTCTTGAGATACTCGATGACCACCGGATCGAGCCCGGCGGCCTCTATGATGGCCAGCACATTGCGGGACGTGCCGCACTCTGGATTGTGATGGATCACGACGGCCATGGATCAGACGCTCCGCCGGGTCTCGGCCCGCGCCAGATGCAGAAGTTCCCGGCGTTCAGCCGCGAGGCCCGCATCGAACGACACGCTCATGGCCGCCTCGACCGCCCGGATCGCAGCCTGCGCGGCGGGCCGTCCGGACAGGCGCGCGGCATGGGCCGTGCGGAACCGCGTGACGATCGCCGGGTCTCCACCGATGCCGCGCAGCTTGTCCATCCGGTCGCGGACCGGTACGGGCGGCTCGTCCCGTGTAGCGGCGATGCGGGCAAAATCGATCGCGCTGGCGCGCAGCGGCCCGGTGAACACGGCATCGATCAGACCGATATGGCGGGCCTCGGACGCTTTGATTTCCGCCCCGGTCGTCAGCAGCCGGAGCGCTTGATGGGCGCCCACAAGGCGGGGCAGCCGCTGGGTGCCGCCGGCGCCGGGGATGAGACCGAACCGGACCTCCGGAAGGGCCAGCCCCGCGTCCCACACCGCCACCCGGTGATGGCATGCCAGCGCCAATTCCAGCCCGCAGCCCTGGGCGCTCCCATGGATCGCCGCAACAACCGGCTTATCGGCCGCTTCGATGGCCTGGAACACCCGGCGCAGCGGCACACCCTGCCCCGCATCCCGCCCGTATTCCCGATGATCGGCCCCGCTCAGGAAGGTCTTGCCGGCACAGATCAGCACGATGGCCCGGGCATCGGCCATCTGCGCAGCGACCGTAAAAGCCAATTGCAATCCGGCGCGCACGGCCGTGGAGAGCGCATTGGACGGCGGCGCATCGACCGTGATCACGGCCACGCGGTTTTCCACGCTGAGATCGGTAACGCCATTAATGGCTGTCATGACGGAGCCCCCTGCATCCGGCGCCAAACGCAAACGCCGGCGCACGGTACAGGGGAAATGACGGCCCGTCATCCTGCCCCGCGTCACAAGCGCGCGCGGGGGCGTCCCGCTTACGATGCGGGGCGGTTCGCGGTCAGGGTGTTGGCCCTGGCGAGGCTGGCCCGGGCCAGGTCCGTGACTTCGCCCCATTTTCCGGCCTCGGCCAGATCGCGCGGCACGAGCCAGGTGCCCCCGACGCTGAACACACACGGCAGAGCCAGATAATCGCTCATGTTCTCGTCGGTGATATTGCCGGTCGGGCAGAAAATAATGTCCGGAAACACATCCGCGAGCGCCTGAAGCATGGGCACGCCGCCCGCCGGACCGGCGGGGAAGAATTTGGCCCGGGTCAGGTTGTACTGGCGCAGCAGCAACAGGTCGGACGCCGAACTGGTGCCGGGCAGCAGCGGCATGCCCGTCCCCACGGCGGCCTCGAGCAGGCCGCGGCTGACGCCCGGGGTCACCAGGAATTGCGCCCCGGCAAGGCGCGCGTCCTTGATCTGGTCCGGCGTGGTCACCGTGCCGATCCCCAGGATGAGACCGGGGCAGGCCTTGCGGACCGCGGACGCGCAATCCAGGGCGGCGGGTGCCCGCAGGACGATCTCGACCGTGGTCAGCCCGGCATCCTCGAGCGCCTTGGACGCGCTGACGGCCAGATCCACATCATAGGATGGCACGATCGGCAGGATGGGCATGTCGATCCGGAACGGCATCGGGGTCTCCTCATCAAAGATCGGCGAAAAACACGCTGGCGCCATTATTGGCATCACTGACCGCATTGCGGAAAGGGGCGAATAGCTCGCGTCCCAGACCGGGCGCGTCGGGCGGGGCGGCCACGGGATCGCGCGCCATGAGCACCGCATCGTCGACGGCCACCGTGAGCCGGCGCGCCTCGGCATCGATCCGGATCACATCCCCGTCCCGCAACCGGGCGATCGGCCCGCCCGCGGCGGCCTCAGGGGTAACATGGATCGCCGCCGGCGTCTTGCCGGACGCCCCCGACATGCGCCCATCCGTCAACAGAGCAACCTTATAGCCCCGGTCTTGAAGAACCGACAAGGCGGGCGAAAGCTTGTGCAATTCGGGCATGCCATTGGCACGCGGCCCCTGGTACACGATCACCGCCACATGATCCCGGTCGAGCGCACCGGTCTGGAAGGCATCCAGAAAGGCCTCCTGGCTCGTGAACACCGCCGCCGGAGCCTCGACGATCCGGTGCTCCGGCGCAACCGCGGACACCTTGATGATCGCCTGGCCCATGGGCCCCTTGAGTACATGAAGACCGCCCTCCCGGTCGAACGGATCGCTCGCGGGGCGCAAGACATCGGTATCGAGCGACCGCGCGGGCGCATCGCGCCAGACGACCGCGCCATCCTTCAGGACCGGTTCGCGCGCATAGGCTCTGAGGCCCCCGCCCGCCGCCGTCGCCACATCCTCATGGGCCAGACCGGCATCCAGAAGCTCGCGCACCAGAAACGCCATCCCGCCGGCGGCCTGGAAATGGTTCACATCCGCCGACCCGTTGGGATAGATCCGGCACAGAAGCGGGACCACCGTGGACAGATCGTCGATATCCTCCAGCGTCAGATGAATGCCCGCCGCCCGCGCCATGGCCGGCAGATGCAGCGCATGGTTCGTGGATCCGCCGGTCGCCAGCAGGCCGACCGTGCCATTGACAATGGCCTTCTCCGACACACAGGCGGCCAGCGGCGTGTAATCGTTCGAGCGCGCCGTCAGCCCGGCGACCCGAACCGCACTCGCCCGCGTGACCGCCGCGCGCAACGGATCGCCCGGATTGACAAAGGCCGCGCCGGGCAGATGCACGCCCATCAGCTCCATGAGCATCTGGTTAGAGTTGGCCGTGCCATAAAAGGTGCAGGTGCCCGGGGAATGGTAGGACTTGGCCTCGGCATCGAGCAGTTCCTCACGGCTGGCCTTGCCCTCGGCATAGAGCGCCCGGATGCGCGCCTTTTCCTTGTTGGGGATACCGCTGGGCATCGGACCGGCGGGCACGAACATCACCGGAAGGTGCCCGAACCGCAGCGCCCCGATCATCAGACCGGGGACGATCTTGTCGCACACGCCGAGGCACAGGGCCGCATCGAACATATTGTGCGTGAGCGCGACCGCCGTGGCCATGGCGATGACGTCACGGCTGAACAGCGACAGCTCCATGCCGGGCTGACCCTGGGTGACCCCGTCGCACATGGCCGGCACCCCGCCCGCGACCTGCGCCGTCGCCCCAACACTGCGCACGGCCTCTTTGATGATCTCGGGATAGTCCTTGAGCGGCTGATGGGCCGACAGCATATCGTTATAGGCGGTCACGACGCCGATATTGGCGCCCTGCCCGGCCCGGATCGTCAGCTTATCGCCGATCGGGGCGGCAGCGAAGGCATGGGCGAGGTTCCCGCAGGACAAGGTGCCGCGCGCAGGGCCCTGACGCCGGGCCGCGTCCATCTGATCGAGATAGGCCGCGCGGCTCTCCGTGCTGCGTGCGATGATCCGGTCGGTGACGGATTGGACGACATCATTGAGGGGCATGTGTCTCTCCTTCTGGTCACGGCGCCCAGGCGATGGTCACCGGCACCTGTGTCTGGGTCAGGATGGCCGCGACCGGCAAGGCAAGGGGGTCGGCGCCGGGCCGCTGCGCCGCGTCGAGCACCGCGCGTTTGTCCTCGCCGGTCACGATCAGCAAAATCGCACGCGCATCGAGCAGCGCGGCCAGGGTCAGGCTGATCCGGTCATAAGGCGCGTTGGCCGGCAGCGGGTCGGGCCGGATCGCACAAACCCGGGCGGCCCCATGCGGATCGAGTGCGCGCGTCAGGCCCTCCGCATGCGGAAACAAAGACGCGATGTGACCGTCCGCTCCCATCCCCAGCACCACGGCATCGAGCGGCCAGGACATGGCCTTCAGGCGATCTTCAATCATTGGAACGCCGGCCGGAGCCGTCTCGGCATCGCTTTTGAGACCGGCGAATACCGCCTCCCCGGCCCGATGGGTCACCAGATGGCGCCGGACGAGCGCCTCATTGCTGTCCGCATGGTCCGGCGCGACCCAGCGTTCATCCGTAAGGGTCACATGAACCCGCGCCCAGTCCAGATCCATTGCGCTCAGGGCCTGGAAAACCGGCACCGGCGTGCGCCCGCCGGGCACCGCGAGACCGGCCGCTTCGCCGGCGGCGAGCCCCGCCTTGAGCCGGCCGGCAATCCAATCGGCACACCGGACGGTCAATGCCGCCCGGTCCGCGACGGTCTCCAAGACCGGGCCGGTGGGCCCCGCGATATGCTGTTGAGGATCAGTCATTCCAATGATGTCCATTGCGTTCGGTGAGAGACAGGGCGGCCTGCGGCCCCCAGCTTCCCGATGCGTAGGGCTGCGGCGGCATGTTGACCCGGTCCCAGCCGTCCAGCACGCCGTCGATCCAGGCCCAGGCCGTTTCGGTTTCCTGCCGGTGCACGAAATGATGGGTATTGCCATGGATCGCATCGACGATCAGGCGTTCATAGGCGATGCGCTGGCGCGGACGCTCGGTCTTGAATGCTTCCGACAAGCTCAGGCTCAGCGGCAGACGTTTCAATTGCATCGGGCCTTCGCTGATCCCCGGCATTTTGTGCATCAGGAGAAGCTGGACTTCCTCCTTGGGCTGAAGGGTCAGCACCAGACGGTTCGCCATCACCTGATCGCCCGCAAAGGCCGAATGCGGCACATCGCGGAACTGGATGATGATCTCCGACCGCCGTTCGGGCATCCGCTTGCCGGTGCGCAGGTAAAACGGCGTTCCCGCCCAGCGCCAGTTGTCGATATCGACCCGCAGCGCCGCGAAGGTCTCAGTCGCGCTGTCGACGCCGCCGGACTCCTCCAGATAGCCGTGCACCGCTTCACCGTCGATGATACCGGCGCCATACTGGCCGCGCGCCGTGGTCTGTTCGATCGTCCGTATGGTGATCGGGCGCAAGGAGCGCAGGATCTTGATCTTCTCGGTCCGGAGCGCCTCGCCTTCCAGATCCGCCGGCACTTCCATGGCGACAAGACACAACAGTTGAAGCAGATGGTTCTGCATCATGTCGCGCAGCGCGCCGTACTCGTTGTAATACGCCCAGCGCTTTTCGACCCCGACCGTCTCGGCCACCGTGATTTGCACATGCTCGATATGAACGCTGTTCCACAGGGGCTCGAACAGACGATTGGCAAAGCGCAGGGCGATCAGATTCTGAACCGTTTCCTTGCCCAGATAGTGATCGATGCGCAGCACCCGGTTCTCGGGGAACACCGCTGCCAGCACATCGTTGATCTTGCGGCAGGATGCCAGATCCCGGCCCAGGGGCTTTTCCACGATGACCCGGTTTTCGCCGCCCGCAAGGCCCGCGGTCCGCAGATTATCGCAAATTGGCCCGAACAGATCCGGCGAGGTCGAAAGATAATGGACAATACACTGACGATCCGCCGTGCATTGACGCAGCGCCGCGAAGGTTGCGGCATCGCCCGCATCGATCCGGCAATAAGTCAGCCGGTCCCGAAAGCCGCGCCAAGCCTCGTCATCGAAGAAATTACCGGCATGGGCGCGAACCGCGCTCTCGACCTCATGCGCAAAGCTGTCCCGGTCCAGATCGCCGCGCGCCGCGCCGACGATCCCGAAATCCTCCGGCAGCATGGCCTCCAGATGCAGATAATAAAGCGCCGGATACAGCATCCGGAGCGCCAGATCCCCGGTGCCGCCAAAGATCACCAGCCCGTCGCAGACCTGCGTCTTGTTTTTGTCGGCTGTCATGCCTGTCGCTCCGATGGCGGGAAGAGGTCCGCGCGGGGCCGCGCAGACCGGTCATGCGCCGGAGTATCGAAATCGACGCCCGAACGCAATCGATTGCAAGGGCGGTTCGGGCCGGTCAGGTGTCGCGCACCACCAGATCGGGCGGCAGAAGGGTCGTGCTGACCGCCTCGCCCGCCATCCGGCCCAAAAGCCGTTCGACGAGGAGCGCCCCGCCCCGCGCGATGTCCTGCCGGATCGTCGTCAAGGGCGGCGTGAAGGATCGCGCCGGCGCGATATCATCGAAGCCGACGACCGACACGTCTTCCGGGACGCGCCGTCCGGCCTCACCCAACGCGCGCACGACGGTCATCGCCAGAATGTCACTGGCCGCGAACACACCGTCGAACGCCGCGCCGAGCCGGACCAGCGCCTGAGCCGCCCGCTCGGCCGATGCCCCGTCGAAACCCGCCGGAACGATCAAGCCCGGATCGAGCGTCAGACCCGCCGCGCTCAAGGCATCGCGCACGCCGGCAAGCCTTTGGGCCGCCTCCGGATCGCCCGGATCGGCCAGCACGGCAAGACGCTCGCGCCCCCGCGCCAGGAGATGCTCCGCCGCCAGACGGCCGCCAGTCCGCCCGTCGGTACCGACAAGGCAATAGGGCTCGCCCGCGACCGGCGCACCCCAGACCACGACCGGATCATGCCGGGCGGCCAGATCCGCGATGGCCTGATGCGATTGGTCCTGGCCGATGATGATGATGCCGTCCGCGCGGCCCGTCTCGAGCGCATGGGCCCCTTGTCCGCCGGACCACGGCGTCGCCGTCGAAAGCAGCAAGTCATAGCCCGCCGCGGCGGTCGCATCGGCAATGGCCGCCAGAAGCGACAGCAAAAACGGATCGGTCGCATGCTGACGGCTGCCCGGCGCGATCCAGGGCACGACCGCCTGAAGGGTCATGGTCTGTTTGAGCCGCAGTGAGCGCGCGGCCGCATTCACGGTGAACTGATGCTCGCGTGCCAGGGCCCGCACCCGGTCGCCGGTCTGCGCGGAGATGAGCGGGCTATGCGCCAGCGCACGGGACACGGTCGAGCGCGACACGCCCGCGATTTCAGCCAGATCGGCGATGGTGCGTATACGGATTTGCGCGTCCGCCCCATCACGGTCTTTTGTGTCGTGATCCATCCCAATTCCCGGGTCAGCGGGACATATGCCGGTCAGGCCAGCAGGACCGAGCTTTCGTTGAACTCATCCTCATCGCGCAGGTCGCGCAGCTTCCAACCTTCCAGAAGCAACTCGTCCCCGGTATCGAAAACGATCAGCACGCCGTCGTCATCGTCATCGGCCAGATCGACGAAGTCATCGAAGGTCAGCCCATCAAAGCCGGTCAGATCCAGCACATCGCCTTCTTTCAGCTTGCCGAAATCGGCAATCCGGTCGATGCCGTCGCCGGCCCCGAAGATGAAGACGTCCGCGCCCTTGCCGCCGATCATCAGATCGTTGCCCGTGCCGCCTTCAAGGACGTCGTCGCCGCGATCCGCATCGAGAATATCGTCGCCCGCCCGGCCAAAGAGCAGATCGTCGCCCTTGTCCGCCTCAAGCGAGTCGTTGCCCGCGCCGCCGTCGAGCAGATCGATGCCGTCACCCGAAACGATCACATCATCGCCCGCGCCGCCGAAGACATTGTAGTCGCCGTCGCCCGCATCGATGAGGTCGATGCCATCGCCGCCGTCGAGCAGGTCATTGCCGTCGTCGCCGTCGAGTTCATCGTCGCCATTGCCGCCGAACAAGTCATCGTCGCCGTCTTCGCCCTCGAGGATATCGTTGTCGTCGCCGCCGTCGAGCGTGTCATCGCCCGCGCCGCCTTCGAGCACGTCCATGCCTGCGTCCCCGGCCAGGAAGTCGTCGCCCTCATCGCCGGTCATCTCGTCATCGCCGGCGCCGCCCGTGAGGAAATCGTCGCCCTCGTCGCCAGAGACATCATCATTGCCGTCGCCGGCCGAGACGATGTCATTGCCTTCCTCGCCGCGGATCCGGTCATCGCCCGCGCCGCCCTCGATCTGATCGTCGCCTTCCGCACCGTCGATCCGGTCGGCACCCTCGTCGCCGTTGAGAATGTCGTCGCCCTCGCGCCCGCGCATCTTGTCATCGCCGTTGCCGCCGAGCAGCACGTCATTGCCGAGGCCGCCGTCCATCTTGTCGCGGTCATCGCCGCCGAACAGACGGTCATCGCCGCCCCGGCCCTTCAGGTTATCGCGCCCGCCCAGACCGTCGAGCGTATCGTTGAGATCCGACCCCTTGAGCTTGTTGTTGCCGGCATCGCCGGTTTCCAAATTCTCCGACGTGCCGTCGTCATTGAGAATAATGCCGTTGGCGGACGGATTGGTCAGGAACACCGTCCCTGTCGTCGCCTGCGGCGAGGTCAGAACGACCTGGAACAGCTCGTTGAACTCGGAGAAATAATCGCCGACGGTCTCGAAGGTGATCTCCGCCGTGCTCTCGCCCTCCAGCAGCGTGACCTGCCCGGTCGGCAGCTCACCGCCCACGAAATCATCGATCGAAACCGGCGCGCCGCCCGTTCCGACCACGAAGTAATCGAGGGTGATCTCCGATGACAGCAGGCCCGTGCGCGAGACCGTGAAGGTCTGCGTGCCATTGGCGCCGCTGCCCTCGTTCCGGTCGCCGCCCGTATCGGCAATCGACACCATGGCCGACAGCACGAACACATTCAGCGTCACCGTCGCGGTGTCGGTCAGACCATTCTCGTCGGTCAGGACATAGGTAAACTGGTCCTGCCCGGTGAAGCCTTCATTGGCGATATAGGTAAAGCTGCCATCGGAGCTGACGACCGCGGTCCCATTCAGCGCCTGTTCGCCGAGAGACGCGGAGAGCGTATCGCCGTCCGCATCACGGTCCGCGCCGAAGCCGTTATCCTCGAACAGATCGCCGGCAAAGGTCCCGTTCGACGCCGTGTTGAACGCATCGTTCCGGGCAATCGGCGCGTCGTTGCTGCCGATAATGGTGATGGTGACGGTCGCACTGTCGGTGCCGCCATTGCCGTCGCTCACCGCATACCGGAACGTATCCGTCGCGCTTTGACCGGCCGCCAATTCCTCGAAGCCGCCATCGGGCTCGTAAATGAAGGTGCCGTTGTCCGAGATCGCGACACTGCCCTGGGTCTGGCTGGTGTCGATCCCGACAATGGTGAGCGTGTCGGCTTGGTCCGGGTCGATATCATTGGCCAGAACACTGCCCGTGGTGAAGGTTTGGTTGGCCGATGTCGTGAATTGCTGAAGCCCGCCCGGGGTGTCGCCGTCATCGGCCGCGCTCGGCGCATCGTTCACGCCGAGAACCGTGATGGTCACGGTGCCGGTATCCAGGCCGCCATTGCCGTCGCTGACCCGGTATTCGAACGTATCGGTCGCGGTTTGGCCGTCGCCCAGAGCGTCGAAGGCGCCGTTGGGGTCGTAAAAGAACGTACCGCCTTCCGCGTCGATGGCCGTCCCTTGCGTCTGGCCGGTGATCACGCCGGCGGTCGACAGGGTGTCGCCTTCCGGGTCGGTGTCATTGGCCAGCACATTACCGGTGATGAACGGCGTATCCGCTTCGGTCGTGAACTGAAGATCGTTGCCGCCCAAAGGATCGTCCACCGCGACCGGACCGGCATTGCCGCCCAGGATCGTGACCGTCACAGTCGCCGCGTCGGTTGTCCCGCTGGAGTCCGTGATCGTATAGCTGAAGCTATCGGTCGCCGTCTGATCGGGGCCGAGCGTATTGAACGCACTGCCCGGATTATAAGTGAACGTCCCGTCCGTATTGTTGGTGACGATGCCTTGGGTGCCCGCGAGATTGAGACCGACCACGCGCAGATTGGTCGCGCCCGCGGCCGGCACGTCATTGGCCAGCACATTGCCGGTCGTGAAGGTCACGTCCTTGGCGGTCGTGAAGGCCGATTGATTGGCCTCCGGATCGTCATTCGCGATGGGCTCGGTGTTATCCCCGGACACCAGAATGCTCACCGTGGCCGTATCCGACCCGCCATTGCCATCCGAGACGGTGTAGGTGAAGCTGTCATTGCCGGTGAAACCGTCGTCCGGCGAATAGCTGAACAACCCGGTATTTTGAAGCTCAAGCGTGCCGTTCGTTGGCTGGCTGAGCGGCGTGACGGTCAGCGTGTCGCCTTCGATATCCGTATCGTTTTCGAGCACATTGCCGTTGATGGTCGAACCGAGGCCGCCGCTGACATTATCGTCCTGGGCCACCGGCGCCGCATTGCCGTTGGTAATCGTCAGGGTCACCGTGGCGGTCGCGGAATTGCCGAGTCCGTCCGCGAGCGTATAGGTGAAGGTGTCGGAGGTGACCTGCCCCTGCGGCAGCGTGTCGAACGCGCCATTGGGGTCGTAAGTGAACGTCCCATCGGCATTGATCGTCAGCAGCGCCGTCGACGGCAGGGCGAATTGCGTGCCCACCGTGCCGTTCGCAACATTGGCAACCACCGGCGTGCCGCCATTGGGCACGCTGTCATTGGCCAGAACATTGCCGCCGACCGTCGAGTCGAACGACACGGAAAACCCGTCGTCATTGGCGTCGGCGGTCGCATCGGCAAACAGGCGCAGTTCCGTAAACCCGCCCGTGGCCGTGACCTGGAACGTGCCCAGCGTATCGGCGAAACGCTGGGTCGTCGTGATGTTTCCGCCGGCAAAATTCAGGGTCAGGAGCAAATCGCCGTTTTCGACGACCTGATCTGCAATCGTCACATCGTCGAAGTCGATGACAAAAGCGTCGCCCGCCGAGTCGGTGGTCGGCTGAAAGCCGCGGATGACATCGCCATCGACAATATCGACGATCAGCGTATTGATCGTATTGTTGCCGCCGTTCAGCGTGATGTCGTCAACGGCGCCGAAATTCCCAAAATTGAGATCATAGGTTTTGACGCTCGTGGCGAACTGGCCGGTGATGATCACATCGCCGCCGCCATTGCCGAAAATCTGATCGGGTTCCTGGGACTGCGAGCGGTCGATGAAGTTCGACGTGTTGTCGCCGTCGATAACCGCCATGAGGCCGGTATAGGCGTGGCGGGCCGCTTCGGTAAAGGCCAGGGCGCGCACCGGCGCGCCGATATCGAACTGCCAGTCGCCGCCTTTGTCCGCCGCACCTGTCGGCGTCGAGGTCGCGGAGACACGCACGCCCAGGGCCGCTTCAAGGGCCGCAACCAGTGCCGCTCCCTCCGGGCCGGCCCCGGCGGAACATCCGTAGAGGACGATGACGGCGTTTGCAGACAGGCTGGCCCGCAAGCTGGCCAAAGCACCCGTATGCCGCGCGAGCGTCTCTGCGGTCAGCGTATCGCTCCCGAGACGGATCGCTCCGGCCGTGCCGTGGGAGACGATATGCAGCGTGTCGAGCGGTGCCGCCTCGGCGGCGAGGCGCGCCAACGCGGCAAGACCGCTTTGCGTGGCACCGATCGAGCGGGCATGGACCCCGCGGGCCAGTCCGCTCAAAAGGGTGCCCGTGTCGTCAAGACCGCTGTCGATAACAACGAGGTTGCGGGACGCCGCCGTCACACAGTCCTGTGCGGCGCCGTACTCATACTCAAACCCTGTGCGCATCACGCAATTCCCTGGCGTTGGGGGCGCCGCGCCGGACCCGGGGTTTTCAGACCGCCTGCGTCCGTCGCCCAATGGCACGCCCAGATTGTGGACCGATCTTCCGCCGGGAGGGCGTCCCCTTCGAAACGCGCCCTTGTGTCTCCCACCACGGTAAGTCCGACCGTTGCATCCCTGCCCGGGCACAGTTGTCCTATGCTTCCCGGCAGTCCCTTCGCCCCGGCGCGAGTAAACCACTCCACCCCCGCCAATGGCAATTCCACTTACGATTAGGCTCGAGCGAATTTGAGGATTAGACGCACCCTTGTGAGCCGCACCGGCCCCACGTCGCATGCTCTTGCGGGTTGGCGGCCCGCCGCCCGCACCGCATATCCGCCCCAAGTGCCCGGAACGGGAACGCGAAGGGGCCGGCACACGACCCGGCCCCTCCCCGATGATCCGATTGTCGCAAAATAGCGTGAGGGCAAAGCGCCGGTCTCCATGAACCGGCGCCCGCCCCCCGCTTTACGACGAGAAGATGAAGTCGTTGGCCGACAGATCGTCGATATCGACCTTGAGCAGGATCAGCTCGTCGCCATCGCTGGTTTCCCAGATCAGGTCCTTGCCGTCCTGGTCCGCTTGATCTTCGAACTGAGCGAAGGTCAGACCGTTGAACGAGGACAGATCGATCTTGTCGCGGCCATCCTTGCCGAACTTCTTGATCTCGTCCTTGTCGTTTCCGGCCTTGAAGATGAAGATGTCATCGCCCTTGCCGGCCTTGATCTCGTCATCGCCGGAGCCGCCGTCGATGATCGTATCGCCGTCCTTGACCTTGATGCTGTCGTCGCCATCGCCGCCATCGACGATGGTGTCGCCATCCTTGTCCTTGATCTTGTCGTCACCGTCGCCGCCAAGGATCACATCGTCGTCGTCGCCGCCGTCGAGCTTGTCATCGCCATCGCCGCCGATGATCACATCGTCGCCGTCCTGGCCTTTGACCTTATCGTCGCCGTCGCCGGCCGAAATGACATCGTCATTGTCCGACCCTTTGATATTGTCCTTGCTGTTGCTGCCGGTGATGGTCGCCAGGTCGTCATTGGCGATGGTCGCCGTCACGCTGGCTGTCCCCAGAACCGCCGTGCCGCCCGCATTGGTCGGGTTGGACAGATCGAGATCGAAGGTCTCGGGGGCTTCGGGCACGATGTCGCCGGTTACCGTCACAGTGACGGTCTTGGTCGTCTCATCGGCCGCAAAGGACAGCGTGCCGAACGGGAAGGCGTCGGCGATATCGTCCGCGCCCGCTCCGTTCTCCACGCCCGGACCCACCGCATAGTCGACCGTGCCGGCGCTGGAGGTATCGCCCGTCCGGGTCACCGTGAAGGTGTACGTGGTGGTGTCGCCCAAGCCGCCCTCGGCCTGGGTATCGACCGCGATCGAGGCCGAATAGTCCGACTGCGTCGAGATGACATTGATGGTCACGGTGGCGGTGTCGGTCGCGCCCTGGGAGTCCGTCGCCGTGTAGGTGAAGGTATCGACGCCGGCAAACCCGTCATCCGGCACATAGATGAAGATGCCCGTGCTGTTGTTGAACACGAGCGTGCCGTTGGCGACATCCTGGCTGACCGCGAAGCTGAGCGTATCGCCCGCATCTTCATCGGCATCCTGACCATTACCGTTGTCGTCCTTCACATCGCCGTCGAGCATGCCGCCCGCGTCGATGCTGAAGGTATCATCCTGCGCCACCGGCGCGTCATTGACACCGTTGACGGTGATGGTGACCGTCGCCGAATCGCTGGTGCTGTTGTCGTCGGTGATCGTGTAGGTGAAGGTTTCCTGACCCACAAAACCCGGGTCCGGCGTGTAGCTGAACGTGCCGTTGGCATTCAGCGTCACCGATCCATTCGTCAGATCGACCGGAATGCCCACATTCGCGGTACCGTTGACCCAGGTCACCGTGAAGCCGTCACCGTCGAGATCGGTGTCGACGCCATTGCCGTTGTCGGCGAACACATCCCCGTTGAACACATCGTCTTCCAACGCGGCGATGGTGTCGTCCTGGGCCGACGGCGGGTTGTTGCCGTTGGTGATCGTCAAGGTCACCGTCGCCGGGGCCGACCCGCCCTGACCGTCCGACAGCGTATAGGTGAAGCTGTCCGTGTCGGACTGATCCTGAGCCAGATTATCGAACGCGCCGTTAGGATCATAGGTGAAGGTCCCGTCGGCATTGACCGTCACGACCGCACCTGATCCCAAGGTCACCGGCGCACCGATCGTCGTCGTGCCGTTGACCCGGCTCACGCTCGGCGTGCCGCCGCCCGGCAGACTGTCATTGTCCAGAAGATTGCCGCCGACGGTTTGATTAACGTCGACGCTGAACGCATCCGCCGAGGGCGCCGGCAATGTCGCGGCGGTCAGACGGAAATCGGTGCCGACACCGAAGGCCGACGAGGTGATCTCGAAGGTGCCGACCGTATCCTCGAACCGCTGGGTGCGGATGATCGGGCCGAAACCAGGCACATTGACCTGAAGTTCCAGAAGCAGATCGAACCCGCCGCCGGGCTGGGCCTCCAGGGTCTGGCTGACAATGGTGGCTTCGTCGAAATTGACGAAGAACAGATCGCCATCGGTGCCATCGAATGCCTGGAAGTTGCGGATCGTGTCACCGTCGGTGATGTCGACGATATAGGTCGAGACCGTGTCATTCGCGGCGCCGAGGATCACCGTATCGGCAAAACCCACGGTGTTCACGCCGTTGGCCGGCACACCGTCGACGGTGATGAACGCGCCCTGCGGCCCGGCCGTGATCGTGTCGCCGCCGTCGCCGCCATTGATCGTGTCGAACTCGCCCGACCCCGAGCGGTCGATGACGTCCGGACCCGGTCCGCCGTCGATCGTGGCCATAACGGCCGGATAGGCCGCGCGGGCTTCATCGGTGAACGCCATCGCGGTCACTTCCGCGCCGACATCGAAGGTCCAGTCACCGCCGAGCGACTGAGCGCCGGTCTTGGTGGTGCTCGCCGAAACATCCGCGTCGAGAGCGTCGGACAGAGCATCGACGAAGCTCTCGCCGAGCGGACCCGCCCCGGCCGAGCAGCCGTAGATCACGACGCTGGCATCGTCATCGAGGCCGGCCCGGATCCGCGCCAGCTGCGGCGCATACAGATCGACCGAGTCGAAGGCGAGCTGGCTTGAGCCCAGATGCAAAACGCCCGGCGTGCCGTGCGACACGATGTGAAGCGCCTCGACCGGCGCACCGCTGCGCAGCACGTCGGCGATCTGCTCCACGCCGTCGCGCGCCGGATTGATCACGATGGCCGTGAAATCCTTGGCGACACCGGCAAGAAGAATGTCCAACCGGTCCAGTGCGCCGTCGATGAAGACAAGCTTGCGGCCCGATTGCGGGATAGAGAAGAGGTCGTCACCGCGCGCGGCGATGACGCTGTCATCGTTAGGGAATCGTGTCGACATAGCGCTCTCGTTCCTGGCGTTCGAGGGCACCGCGCGACCGGGCAGTCATTGCCCGCCGCCCGAACATGTGTCCGGTACCCCTGTTGAGTGGACGTGCCTCAGGCCGCGACCCAGCCCCAGGCGCCACGGCAGTCCAAGCTAACCCCGGGGACGAGTAAATCACTGCATTGCGGTTAAACGCAATGCCATCAAACATCCAGAAAGGATTAGTTGGTCCAGGAATGAGTGTTACTGGCTCTTCATGGCAGGAGTCGGGCACGCCGAATTCGCCAGATCGGGGTAATTACACGAATAACCTTAATGCTGGCAGGGTCTGCATGACGCTTTTGTCATCCGCGCGTGAGTCCGCGCACTCCGCATCCCCCTGACGAAAAAGGGCCGAATCCATCGATCCGGCCCCCCCGTCTTAACGAGTAAAAGCGGGCTCAAAGCTTTTCGATAATCGTCACATTGGCAAGGCCACCGCCTTCGCACATGGTCTGAAGACCCCAGCGCTTGTTCTTCGTATGCAGCGCATGCACCAGGGTCGACATCAGCTTGGTGCCCGACGCGCCGAGCGGATGGCCCAGTGCGATCGCGCCGCCATGGACGTTGAGCTTGTCCGGATCCGCGCCGATCTGCTGGAGCCACGCGAGCGGCACCGAGGCGAACGCTTCGTTGACCTCGTAAAGATCGATGTCGTCGATCGACATGCCGGCGCGCTCAAGCGCCTTCTTGGTGCCCGGGATCGGCGCTTCGAGCATGATCACCGGATCGCCGCCCACCACGGTCATATGATGAATCCGGGCCTTCGGCGTCAGGCCGAAATCCTTCAGACCGCGCTCATTCACGATCAGGGCGGCGGATGCGCCATCGCAGATCTGGCTCGATGTCGCGGCCGTCAGACGCCCGCCCTCGGCCAGGAGCTTCACGCCGCGAATACCGTCCATGGTGGCATCGAAGCGGATGCCTTCATCGACCACATGCATCTCGTCCCTGCCCTCGTCGGTCTTGATCGGCACGGGAACGATTTCGGACTCGAACATGCCGGTCTTGGTCGCGACGGCGGCCTTCAAATGGCTCTGATAGCCGAACTCGTCCAACGCCTCTTTCGAGATGTTGTACTTCTTGGCCATCATCTCGGCGCCCATGAACTGGGAGAACTGGATGTCGGGATACCGCTTCTGCATCTGCGGGCTCATATAGATGCCCATGCCCTGCTTGGCCGGTAGCGCCGACGGCATGCCCATCGGCACCCGGGTCATGTGCTCGACGCCCGAGGCGATCACGATATCCATCGCGCCCGACATCACCGCCTGGGCCGCGAAATGCAGCGACTGCTGGGACGAGCCGCACTGGCGGTCGACCGTGGTCGCGGGCACGCTTTCCGGCATGCCGGCCGCCAGCACGGCGTTGCGGGCCACATTGACCGCCTGTTCGCCGGCCTGGTCCACGCAGCCCATGATCACATCCTCGACCCGCGCCGGATCGATGCTGACCCGGTCGAGAAGCGCCGCCAGGAGATGGCCCGCGAGATCCGCCGGCTGCCAGTCCTTCAGCCGTCCGCCGCGCCGCCCGCCGGCCGTGCGCACCGCATCTACAATGTAAGCTTCGCCCATCGCTCTTCGCTCCCTGTATGGCGCCTGCCCCGTGCCGCGCCGCTCGGTGACATGGAGGCCGCCGGACCGGGGGTCCGGGGCTCGTGCGCGATATTAGAAGCCCAAGCGGTGACAGACCGCAAACCCTCCGCGCTCACCGGCGCCGGACGCGGCGTCAGGGGAAGTCACGACCCGCCTTGCCGGGGCGCCGGAGACCGGAGTATCAGGGAGAGTGTGGTGTTCCGGACCGCCCGCCGGTCCCGAGATTGGAGGCCCCATGGCCAGCTGGACCGACGACCTGCCGCGCAGCGCCACCCACGAGGCCGGCGTCTTCCGGGCGCTCCAGGAGGGCTTCGCGGATCAGTACCGCAGCGTGTTTCCCGACCGGCTGGCCGAGCGCACCGTGGTGGTGGTGCCCAGCCTGAGTCTCGATACCGAGGTGCTCGAGCGGATTTCCGGGGCCCATCATTACGAAGAGCGGATGCTCTGCACCCTCTTCTTATTGCGCATGCCGCGCACCCGGCTCGTCTATATCACCAGCCAGCCGATCCCCGATGTGATCGTGGACTATTATCTCAGCCTGATGCCCGGCGTGCCGTCCCATCACGCCCGCCGCCGGCTCACTATGATCGCCTGCCATGACGCCGGCAGCCGGCCGCTCAGCGCCAAGATCCTGGACCGGCCCCGCCTCCTGGCCCGGATTCGCGACGCGGTCGCCGATCCACGCAGCGCCCATCTGACCTGCTTCACCGTGTCGGATCTGGAACGCAGCCTCGCGGTGCAGCTCGGATTGCCCGTGTTCGGCTGCGATCCGGATCTGCTGCCCCTGGGCTCGAAAAGCGGCTCGCGGAAGATTTTGCGCGAATCCGGCGTACCCCTGCCCGATGGCGAGGAAGACCTCGCGGACGACGGCGATATCGCCCGCGCGCTCGCCGACCTCAAGGCACGGCGGCCGGATATGCGCCGCGCGGTGGTGAAACTGAACGAAGGCTTTTCCGGCGAGGGCAACGCGATTTTCCGGTTTCCCGACGAGGCGCTGAACGTTCAGGAGATTCGCGCCCGGCTGCCCGATCTGGCGTTTGAAGCCGAAGCGATGACCTGGCCGGTGTTCGACGACAAGATCCGCGCCATGGGCGCCATCGTCGAGGAATTCATCGAGGGCAAACACAAAGAATCGCCGTCCGCTCAATACCGGATCGACCCCTTCGGCGCGGTGGAAATCATGTCCACCCACGATCAGGTTCTGGGCGGCGCCTCGGGCCAGATCTTTTTAGGCTGCCGGTTTCCGGCCGATCCGTCCTACCGCCTGGAGATCCAGAATGCCGGGCTCCGAGTGGCCGAACGGCTGGCCCGCGAGGGCGTTTTAGGGCGCTTCGCGGTGGATTTTCTATCCGTGCCCGACGGCGCGGGCGGCTGGCGCCATTACGGCATCGAGATCAATCTGCGCAAGGGCGGGACCACCCATCCCCAGCTGATGCTGCATTTCCTGACGAACGGCACCTATGACCCGGAAACCGGCGCCTATCATACGCCCAGCGGCCGGCCCTGCTTTTATCATGCCACGGACAATCTCATCGATCCGCGCTATTGCCGCCTGACCCCCGAAGACGTGATCGATCTCGTGATGGAGCACGATCTCCATTACGACGGCGCGAGCCAGGAGGGCGTGGCGTTCCATCTGATCGGCGCCCTGCCGGAATTCGGCAAGCTGGGCAGTTTCGCCATTGCCGGCAGTCCAGAACGCGCCCGGGCGCTCCATGACCAGACCGTCGCGATTCTGAACGAAGCCTGCTGCGATTAAGCCGTGCCGGACGGCGGAAACGGTCCCGCCTTGGGCAATAGCGCCGGGACGGGGCGGCCCAACACGCCTTCGAGCCAATGGGCGGTCTCGATCAGCGCGTCGAGATCGAGACCCGTTCTAAGCCCGCAGCGCTCGATCATATGCGCCACGTCTTCGGTGGGGATATTGCCGGTGGCCTTGGGCGCGAACGGACAGCCGCCGATCCCGCCCAGACTCGAATCGAATCGCCGGATGCCGGCTTCGAGCGCGGCATAGACATTGGCGAGCCCGGTATTGCGCGTGTTGTGGAAATGACAGCGCAGCGGCACGCCGCGAGCCGCGTCCATGGCCGGGCGGATCAGATCGCGCACCTGGGTCGGCACCCCCGCCCCGATGGTGTCGGCCAGGGTGATTTCGGTCGGGCCCGCTTCGGCCAGCGCCTCGACAATGCCGGTGACGCGGCCCGGATCGACCGTGCCTTCATAGGGGCAGCCGAACGCCGTGGAGAGAATCGCCACCACCCGCAGTCCCTGCGCGCGCGCCGCCCGGGTCACCTCACAGGCCATCGCCACCGACTCGGTGACGGTCTGGCCCTGATTCTTCTGGCCGAACGTATCGCTCGCCACCGCCACGACGCCGATTTCCGGCACCCCGGTCGGCACCGCGCGGTCCAGCCCCCGCCGATTCAGCACCAGGCCCGCGTAAATCACGCCCGGGGCGGCGGGCAGACCCGCGATCACCGCCTCCGCATCGGCCATGCGCGGTACCTTCTTGGGGTTGACGAAGCTCGCGACCTCCATGCGCCGCACGCCGGCGCCCACCAGCCGCGTTGCGAACGCGATCTTGTCGGCGGTCGAGACCTCGACCGGCTCGTTCTGGAGCCCGTCGCGCGGCCCCACATCCTGGATATCCACATCCCGTTCGCTCTGGCCCAGATCTGCATCCATGGCATGTGCCCTCTTGTTTTGTCGGCGGTGCCCGCGCGGCCTTGGCAGATTAAGCCCCCAACGCGGTCCCGGGAATCACCCGGTACCGCCGGAGCGCCGATATGCACCATCGGCCACCCTGCGGACGCAGAAGCGGCCCAAACGCCCCCAAATGACTGAAGCGTAATCTCCCTGACATGCCAAAAGCGACGTAACGCCATGGGGTTAGTCCGACTCGCCCGGCCAGCGGTCCGGTCCGCCGGCAGGGCGGGACCCGCCCCATGCCCATTTTGTCATGCTTCAAGGCGATCAAAATGACGCCGTGTGTCCGGACTGGACCAATGGTCAGCCCGAAATTCCGCGCAAATCCGCCGCGGGGCCCCTCAAAGAGAAACACTTTATTAACCTTTGCCGAATCGCAATCTGCCCTCCGTTTTCTGCCGATTTGCGATGAATTCCTAAGCAACGGAAGAAAAAACAAGGCTACGATTCGGGTTATGCCCCGTCAGCATTACGCCGGGCGGCGCCAAACGGACATCAGAAGCACGCAAAAAGGGCAGCGCACCGCGATTTTTGTCCACTTTGGTCCGCAAATGCCTGTTTACTCCCCGGGGGAATAAGCGTATTCAACGACCCGTGATCGTGTCTGGTGGTGTAATGCCATCAAGGCGATTGCGCCTTCTTCGCCATCCGCTTACGGAGCGTCATGCTCCTTCCGAGGGGAATAGTTCCATCGCGGATGACGTTGTAAGGACAGTGCGTGGGTTACGATCTGTGCATCTGACGTGAAGGCCTGCGTCGCGTTGACGTGGGGAGTGACATGGGTAACGGCCGCTTTTGGGCGGTGTAACGACGGTGACGCAGCGGAAGCTGTATCGGTGCCTTTCGGGGTTCGGCACGGATTTTCGGTGAATCATCGATCGGAGTTGAGGAGCCGCCCGGTTCCGGAAGACCGCCAAGCTCAGGCGAGTCTTGCCATGTTTTCCCAGCATCAAGGTGCCGTGCGGTGTCCAATCCGGAGACTGGACGGCCAGGCCCGAAGCGGATCTCAGAAATCTCACGCAATCGGCACGTCCCTTCGCTCAAGGGGGCCATCCGATTCGCATGATGCGACTAAATCATCGACGTAACTGACTGAGGACTGAGCGATGTTAAAACGCAGCTTGATCGTCGGCGCCTCCGCGCTGGCCATGGGCACTGCCGCCCCGGCCTTCGCTTTCCAAGGCCCGACCGAACTTCCCGATCTCCCCGTGTACGAGGAATCGGGTTCGATCGTGACGTCGACCGGCATCGTCTTCCAGACGCTGACCATCGACATCCAAAACGTCCGTAACAACCTGATCGACAACGCGTTCACCAACAGCGGCCCCGACGGCAATGGCAGCGTGGGTGCGGTGAACGCCCAGCAGAACAACGGTAACAACAACGTCATGAATTCCGGTACCGGGATCGTGACGGGTGTTGGCACCGATGACCCGGCCACCGGCGCGCACCAGAACGCCGTTGCCACGGGTGCTGGCGTCGGCGGTCCGGGCCCGTTCTCGGGCGGTCTGCCGACCTTCTACGCGATCCCGTCCTTCGGGGTCGGTGGCGGCGGCGAGGGCGGCGAGGGCGGCCAGTCGTTAGAGGCGGTCGATCCCACCACGGTTCCGAACATCACCGCGTACAACAACGCGTTTGTGTTCGGTCTGTATCCGGGCCTCGTTCACATCGACCAGGACACCGGTGACGAGACTCCGGTCGTTGTCGACGAAAACGGCGACACCCGCTTCCTGGAAGACACCACTGTCGGTGGTGTTGACTTTTCGGCTGGCGACCTGGTGCCGCTGGGCGAGATCGAGTTCGTCGACTTCGCCGAAGGCACACCCGACCGGTCGAACCTGCTGACCGGCTCCGTGGGCGCCGATCCGGACACCTTCACCGAATCGGCTTTCGCCGGTTTTGAAGGCGTCGTGAACGTCCAGCAGAACAACGGTGACGCGAACGCCATGAGCCAGTCTCAGGCCGTTTTCGCTAACCAGGGCCGTCAGGTTGGTCCGCAGTCGCAAGGCGGCGGCGTGAACAACCAGGTCTGGGATGCTGGCCGGATCGTCGGTGACTTCGAGAACCCGTTCGCGGTTGAGCACGAGCCGGAAGGCACGCTGCTCGAAACCGCGGACTATTTCGAAGAGATCGGCATCGATGGTTTCGACGTGGCGTCGAACAGCATCGATCCGTTCTATCCGGATAATGCGCTTCTCGACCTGAACACCTATATGGACAACACCATCAATAATGGTGCGTTCGACGGTATCAACGGGTCGTTCCAGGTGCAGCAGAACAACGGCAACGTGAACTCGATGGGTCAGTCGACTCAGGTTCTTGCCAACAACCTCTCTGCTGCGGACACCCTGCCGGCCGATCTGACCGGTAACGGTATCGCCGGCGGTTCGACGTCGTCCAACATCACCTCTTCGGGTGTCGTTGCGTCGTCGAGCGTGTTCGACGGTGACTTCAACCTGTTCCGTTACGCGGCCGCTCTGCCGGGCCTGATCCTTCCTGAGGAAGATCAGAACGGTGAGCCGATCGTGTTCGAAAATCCGCTCGAGTCGGCCATCGAATCCGAGTACAACCTCGATCCGGTAGAGTACTCCCTGCCGACTCTGAGTAATCGGAAGGACAACCTGATCGAGAACTCGTTCAACGGCAACGCGACGGGTCTGGTCAGCGTCCAGCAGAACAACGGTCATGCCAACGCGATGGGTCAGGCGACCCAGGTGGCGGTCCGTCTCGGCGTTGAAGACGAATCCCAGCTTCTGGGTTCGGCGAACGTCTACGGTGCGGTTCTGTACAACATGGTCTTCGAATTCGGTGTGATCCGTGACAACACGATCAACAACGCGTTCAACGATTTCGCCGGTGCGGCCAACGTTCAGCAGAACAACGGTCACGGCAACTCGATGAACCAGGTGATCGGTGTCAACGGCGGCATCGCCGAAGGTTCGCCGGTGTTCGGTGAAAAAGGTGGTACGAACAACGCCGAACTGGCTGGCGTTGTCTCGAACAACCTCGTGATCGCGCTGTCTGACGACGCGTATGAGAACACCATCACGGGGTCGTTCAACGGCCTGGGCGACGGCTTCTACGGCGTGGCCAACGTTCAGCAGAACAACGGCTCGTCCAACGTGATGAACTCGGCTGTTTCGGTCACCGTGACCGGCCTCAGCACGGTCATCAACACGACCCCGACCCCGTAAGGTCGCGTTGGTCGAACGCACTTGAGATCGGTGATGGGCTCCGGCCCATCACCTCCCCTCCCGCTTCATAGAGGCGGGTTTTTTGAAGCTGATATAAAGCGGGCAGTCGACAATAAGCCCGTGACTGGTGTGGAGCCTTCGAAATGCCCTTTGCAAACCGGTACCGATCGCGGTTGCACAGGCTTGTGCCCCTCCTGACTGCCCTGCGCACGGGCGTCTGTGCGGCCCTTGTGGCCGGCGCCACGCCCGCCGTCGCCGGCGGCTTCGACAATGGTGCCTTCGGTGGCAAGGCATCCGCATTCGGAGCGAGCGACGCCTTCGGAGGCCAAGCCAAAAGCGCCTTCTCCAAGACGATCGACACGGAAACCCCGGTGTCGCGTCTCATCAAATTCACCGTCGCCCTGCCGGCGACGAGCCTGACGCCGCAAACCGGTTTGGCCGGTGTTGCGCGCCCGCTCCTTGCCTCTTTCAAGCACACGGTCGAACGCCCGGTTCCGGCGCTGGCAGCCGTTTCCGATGAAGCCGTCGAGGTCATGGACGGGTTCGGACGGGCCCTGGACACTGACCGCCTGGAAGGCATCCGGGGTCTGGGTCTTGCCGAAGACACCGATGAGCTGCGCCAGCTCGTTCAGTCCACGACCAATGCCCAGGGCAATTCTTCGGTGATCGTCGGCGATTTCGTGCCGACCAATGTCATCGACAACGGGGCGCTGGCCGGTGCTCAAGGGGCCATGACGGTCATCCAGAACGCCGCCAACAACGTGACCATCAGCACGATCACGAATATCAACGTGACGTTCAACAGCGCGCCGTTCTGAACGGACCGTTGAGCATCCTCACCCCGCCGGGACCTGCCCTTGTCCGGGTCCCGGCCGGCTACCACCGGTAACGGGTGTCATGCCCCCGCGCGTATCCGCCCCCAGGTTTCTCATGCGTCTTCTCCTGCTTGGCGTGCTCGGCATGGCCGTGCAGGCTTGCGCGAACGGCTCGGGCGGCGGCGATATCGTCGCCGCGCCAGCCGGCGGCGACGGCGATGGTTTCAGACCTCAGCCGGTCCGCAAGATCGAGAATGTCGCCATCCTTGATCTGACCACGCCGGTGGGCGAAGGCTTCCGGGTCCAAACCAAGACCTATCAGGCGCTGCGCTATCGCGGGGTTGTCCCGCAGCAATACGATTTCAGTTGCGGCGCCGCGGCGCTGGCCACCCTGCTCACCTATCACTACGGAATCGAGACCGGTGAGGCCGAGATTTTCGAGGCCATGTATAAGGTCGGCGAAAAGAAGAAAATCACGACCCAGGGCTTTTCGCTCCTCGACATGAAGAATTATCTGGCCGCGCGCGGCATCAATGCCTCTGGCTTTGAAGTGACCACAGAGGAATTGCAGCGCGAGGGCGTGCCGGCCATTCAGCTCATCAATCTGAACGGCTATCTTCATTTTGTCGTCATCAAGGGCATGAACGACGAGAAGGTGCTGGTGGGCGATCCGGCATCCGGTCTCACGGTTTACGACATTGAGACCTTCGATTCGATGCGCGAGGGCACGGTCGCCTTCGTGCTCACCGACTTTCCGTCGCAGGGGCGTCAAACATTTGCCCGCACCGATGCGGATTTTCGCACCAACGAAGAGGCGCCGATCGAGTTTGCCTTCGACCGGCCGCCCCTCGCCGTCGACGACCTTCTGCGCCTGGGCCCGGAAGATTTCATTTTGCAGGGATTGGACTGACATGACCGCTTCCAGCGTCCTCACCAAGAGCGCCATGCGCCGGGCCGGCATCGCCGCCAGTCTGATGGCGGCGGCTCTGGTGCCCTTGCCCGCCACCCCGTCGGCCGATTTCACAAGCGCCGCGTTCACGGATCAGCGGCCTTATCTGTGGGAACGCGCGGTCCCCGACGACACGCTGGACGGCATCCGGGGCGGGATCCTGCTGTCCGAGGGCTACATCATCGACTTCAGCATCGCGGTCACGACAACCATCGACGGCGTGGTGGTCCAATCGACCCTGGCGACCGATTTCATCGAGGATCTGGCCAGCGTGACCAATCAGGGCAGCCTCATTCAGCTTGGCGAGGGCAATTCCCTGCCGCCCGAGCTTGAGGATGAATTGTCCGGTTTCGTCACGGTCATTCAGAACACCCAGGAAGGCGCCGTCATCAACCAGACGCTCGATGCGGATATCGATGTCAACGATTTCGATATGCAGCGCCTGATCAACAGCAACACGCTGCGCTCGGTCATCGAGACGACGACGATTCGCTGACCGCCCTACAAAGGCCGCGAGCGGTCAGAAGCGGATCGGAAGCCGCAGGCCCATGGTCAGGTCCGGTGCGTCCGAGGTGAAGCCCGGACTGACGGAGAAACTGACCGAGGTGCTCGGGTTGAACCGGTAGGAATAGCCGAGCGACAGGCTGCCTGCGTAAAGCCGCTGGGAGCCGGCGACCGGCGTACCGTTCTGACGGGTCCGGTAAGTCACCGAATAGTTGGTCCCGATGCTGAGCGAGACCTTCGGATTGAGCGAAAACCCGAGGCCGAGGCCGGCGGTGAAGGTGTCGCCCGGCTTGATCTTGCCGAAATCGGCCCCCAGGAACTTCGCCAAATTGTGCTGATAGCTCGCCGAGGCATAGAGCACACCCGGATCGGTCGGCAGGATCGCCGACAGACTCGGCGTGATCGTCCAGAAGCCAGTCCCGACGGGAAGCTCGCGCTCCAGACCAGTCGCCGGGTCCACGTCCACATCGAAGGGTGACCGGCCCGTCGGCGCCTTGGCCTTGATGCCATAAGTCAAATACGGCCAGCCGCCCTGACCGGTGTTGAGCTGGTGACGCAGACCGAATTCGATATCGCCCAGGCCCGCGCCCGAGATCGATTCGAAGGTCTCGTCACTGGCTTCCTCCAGGAGCGGTCGGCCGATGGTGTCATCGTTGCGCATCACGAACGGCGCCCGTACCTCGAACTCGACACGCTGCGCCAGACCGTATTTCAGGCTGGCCGCCGTGACGACCGATTGCCGGTCCACTTCCCGGATATCGAAAGACCCGATGGCCACGGCCGGGAGCACGGTGAAGCCCGCCACCTCGACCCGGTTCACGTTCGAGAAGGTGTAATTCACCGACAGATCCAGCGAGAGCGCGCGTTTGGGCGTCAGCACGCTGGTCCCTTCGGGCACGGCCTCGACCTCGGGGGGACGTTCCGTTTGCGGACGGGTGGCCCGGCGGGTGTCATCGGCCAGGGCCGGGTTCGATTCGGGCTGCAGATCCCCCGGCGACACCGGCGCGCCGGGCTGGCCCCCGGGCGCCGCGGCTTGAGCTGCTTGCTCGCGGCGGGCTGCCTCGGCTGCGGCTTCCTGAGCAAGCCTGCGCTCGCGGGCGCGCTCCTGGGCCCGACGCACCGCTTCGGCCCGGGCGATCTCGTCGGCCGAGCGCGCATCGACCGCGGGCAGAGGTGCGGCGGGCAGCGGCTGACCGGCCCGGGGCTGATTGGCCGGCGCCGGCCCCGAGACGCTTAACTGGGTGCGCAGGTCGAGCAAGTCGCGGTTCTGATCGTCGATCACCGATTGCTGCTGGCGGATCGTCAGCGCCTGATCCTGAAGCGCCTCGAACTGCTGGCGCAGTTGCTCGTTCTGTTCGAACAGCACCCGTTCCTGTTGCAGCAGACGGTCCTGGAGCGACTGCTGGCTCTCCTCGATAAGCTGGAGGCGCTGCTGCGGGCTCAGATCGCCATTGACGACGGTGGCGGGTGCGGACGGCGGCGATGGCGGGGCAGGTTGAGCGGCGGGAGCAGGCGGCGGCGGGGTCTGAGCGGCGGGCGGGGGTGTGGCAGGCGGCTGATCTTCGGCCTGCTCGGCTTCCCGCTCTTCACGCTGGCGTCGTCGGCGTTCCTCCAGCGCACGGCGAAGGGCGCGCGCCCGGTCTTCCTCCGAGGCGTCGCTCCCACTGTCATTGTTTTCGTTTTCTTGGGCGGAGACGGGGACGGCGGGCCCGGTCATAACGGCCACGGCCCATCCCATGATCACCAGCGACCCGATCCGCAGCGCCGCGCGCGCCCCGGTACGCCAGCCTTCGCTCATACGCAGACTCTTTCCACTCGGTCCAAACGACCACGCCTTTTAATCGAATCTGCCGGGCAACGCACGGTTTGTCTTACCGAATACGGAGTGTTGAGCCGTCAAATTCACCGATTTATCCAGCCCGGCGATCCCGGCGGGGGTCCGGCGCCCCAAATCGGAACATCCGGCCCGTCTTTCGCCCCGTTCACGACCCAATTCGGGATCACGGTGTTCGATGTGTCCGGCCGGGATCTCACCCGGCCGCGCCGACGGTTTACCGTTTGATCCGCGCCAGCGATTTCCCGATAGTGGGACCTCAGGCTCCCGCCGTCACAACCTGGATATGCCGCCATGATCGCACCTCCGATCCATCGCCTCGTCCGTGCCGCCGCCATCGTGCTGAGCCTCACAGTGGGTGCGGCGGGCCTTACTGGTGCCCTGGCGAACGGCATTGTGGACGGCGTGGAGCGCCCCGGCGCGGCTTATGAGGTGTTGAAAATCGACCCGCCCAGCCCGGATGCGTGCCGGCAGGCCTGCATGGAGGATCCGCGCTGCATGGCCTATTCCTATGTGAAGCCGGGCTTCCAGGGCGGCAAAGCCCGCTGCTGGCTGAAAGAAACGGTCACGCCGGCCTGGTCGAGCGATTGCTGCATGTCCGGCATCAAGGATTACGACACGCTGGCCGAGACCGAGACCTTCAACGCCATCACCCTGACCGGCGCCGATGGCGCTGAGGCCGGCCTCGATCTGTGCCGCGACGGCGAGCATGACTGCGGCTGGCCGACCGCCAACGCCTATTGCGCCCAACAGGGCTTCAGTGCGGCCATCGACTACCGGGTGAACCGCGAATCGCCGCCGACGGTGAGCCTCGTGGACGGCAAACCCTGCACCAGCCTGTTTTGTCACCGGATCGCGCAGATCACCTGCGTCGCGGCCACCGAAACCGCCGAGTAACCCTGAGCGGTCCCGGTCCGGCACCCGGTGCCGCAGGCGTGATTTTGCGCTTTCGTCTCCCCTGGGGCAGGTTTGGCCCACGCCAAACCGAACAAGGGGGGACATCATGGCTCATCCTGCGGCCCTGAAACCGGCGCTGCTGATCATGCGCCTGACGCTGGCGGCTTTCTTCGCCGTCTGGGTCCTTGAAAAATTCCTGCATCCGGAGAAAACCCAGGCGATCTGGGCCCGCTTTTATCTTGTCGCCGATCTGCCCGTCGAAGCGTCCTATGCCATCGGCGCGGTGCAGGCGGTGGTTCTGATCGGGTTCGTTCTCGGGATCGCCAAATTCTGGACCACCGGCTTTTTGATGGTCATTCATGGCTTGTCGACCCTGTCGACCTGGCAGCCGCTTCTCGATCCTTATACCGGGGTCAATCACCTGTTTTGGGCGGCCGTCCCGACCCTTGGCGCCTTGATTGCGCTGTGGATGCTGCGCGATGACGACACGCTGCTGTCCTTCGGCGGCCGGTCCGGATAAGCCCGGCGGCGTGGCACCGCACCCATCACGCAACGCAAAAGGGGGCCGCGCGGCCCCCTCACGGTACCGACAAACCGAAGTCAGCCAGAGAAGCGCGGGACCACCATCCGTGTGCGTCATGTCCGCGAAAGTGCTGAGTTCCGCGTGATTGTTTAGGAGTTCGAGCGGCGCCCCTGGATGCAGAACGCTACAAACTGCGAAACGGGGTCGACGGATGTATCGACAAGCTGAGGAATGCCCGCAGGCTGGCAACACGCCACGACAAGACCGCCGCAAGCTATCTCGGCTTCGTCGACATCACCGCGGCCAGACTTTGGTTCCACTTTTCGTCGACATAGCCTAGGAATCACCGAACTTGTCGTCGTGCTTTCCCGTGATGTCGGCGTAGAATGCCTTGATGGCGGCGAGGTCGGCATCATAGTCGCCGGTGGTCTCGAAGACACCACCGATACCGCCAACCTTCCTTCGGTAATCGAGAAAACCAAGGACTATCGGCACACTGGCGCCGTGGGCGATGTTGTAAAACCCCGTCTTCCATATACGGACTTTCGACCGCGTGCCTTCGGGCGGGATTGCGACGGCGAGGCTGTCGGCGTCGTTGAAGATGTCCACCATCTGGCTCACGACATTGTTCGCCTTAGAGCGATCAATGGGGATCCCGCCAAGCCGCTTCATCAGCCAGCCGAAAGGCGGCCTGAACAGCGCGTCCTTACCCATCCAGTGGAGCCGTATACGGAACTTGTAGGCCACGCCGAGCATGAGCGGCAGGTCCCAGTTGGAGGTGTGCGGCGCCGCGATGACGACGAACTTGGCGGCGGCCGGTGCAACTCCTTCGACCTTCCAGCCGGCAAGCCCGTAAAGCCAGAGGGCGATGCTCCGTCTGGCCTCGTAGAGCGTGCCTCTGGGGGGCCTTATTCCGGAGGCGTCGCTCATGTCACACTGCCTTGTCGCGCCCCGCCCGTTCAACGGGTTCTGGTCGGGACCGGGTTATCGCCCCAATTCGGGCCGCGGTTTAAGCGCCGCAAGACTTTGGCTTCGCTTTTGTCACTATAGCCTAGGGTCAGGACCCTAGTCCTCTTCCTTGAACTCCGCGACCAGGGTGTTGATGGTGGCCTTGGCGTCGCCGAACAGCATGTAGCTGTTGGGCTTGTAGAAGAGCGCGTTTTCGACGCCCGAGAAGCCCGGATTCATGGAGCGCTTGAGGATGAACACGGTCTTGGCGCGGTCCACATCGATGATCGGCATGCCGTAAAGCGGGCTGCCTTTGTCTTCTTTCGCGGCCGGGTTCACCACGTCATTGGCGCCGATGACGATGGCCACGTCATTGGTCTCCATGGTCGGGTTCACATCGCCCGGCTCGACCAATTGCTCATAAGGTACGCCCGCTTCGGCGAGCAGCACGTTCATATGGCCCGGCATCCGGCCCGCGACCGGGTGGATGACATAGCGCACCTCGATGCCGTGCTTGGCGAGCAAATCCGCCAGTTCCTTGACCGCATGCTGGGCCTGGGCCACCGCCATGCCGTAGCCCGGCACCACGATGACCGCCCGCGCGGCTTCCAGGATG
>CAZHDI010000017.1:0-27576 GCA_964531285.1 uncultured Alphaproteobacteria bacterium
GGCCTTTCTCATGTCATGATCTCGAGCGGGTGGCAGATGCGGCGTGCCTTGGCGGGCCGATCGGGCTCAGGGCCCGGCAGCGGATCCGGCGGCGGATACCGTGCAAGCGGGGATCATGCGCAGGGCCCGGTCCTTGTCATGGAAGCCCGTTCAGATCGCTGAGCGCGGCGCAGGCATCGTCGGCAATTTCCCGAGCCTCGCCGGCATCGAACACGGCCATGCCGTCGACCAGCACCAGAATGAGCGAGGCCATCCGACGCCGGGTCCGGTGGTCGGCGATGTCGAGCCGCTCCTCGATCCAGGCCAGAAAGCCCATGGAAATGGCATGGGATATCTCGACATAGGGCGCCTCGCGCCGGGCCGCCGCCGCGCTGATCTCAAGCCCCAGACGCATATAAGGGCGGAAGTCATCGCTCCGTGTCAGGAGGGATGCCTGGGCGATCAAGTCGCGGGCCGATAGCTTGCGGTCCGGCGCAAGCGCGGTATCGAGGTCCGCGGCCATGGTGCTGGCAATCCGGTCCAGCGCCGCGCTGAGCACATCGCTCTTGTCCTTGAAGTAATAGAGCAGCATGCGGTCGCTAATGCCGGCCGCCGCAGCGAGCTGACGCAGGCTGGTGCGCGACAGGCCAGTGGCGCGCAGATGGGCGGTGATGGCATCGAGCGCCTGATCGCGCTGGTCCTGACGTCGGGGCATGAGGTTCTTGTAATCCCCGGATCCTCCGATTACAAATGTAGCACTTGCTACAAAATCATTGAGGGGAGGGGTCCATGACGGGATTTTGGAAACACTGGATGACGGTGTGGTGTCTGTCGGTCGGAGCGTTCGGCGTGGTGCTGACCACCGGCGCGATCAACGGGCTCGATGGACCGGTACGCATTCTGCTCAGCCTGCTGTCCGGGGGCGCGGAGCCGGAGATGACACCGTTTCTGCGCTTTTGCCTGGCGGTCATGGGGCCGGTGACCTTGGGCTGGTGCCTGACCCTGTTCGCGGCGATCACGGCGGCGAACCGGCTCGATCACGCGGCGGCGCGCCCGGTCTGGATGCTGATCACAGCCGGGGCCGTGACCTGGTTCGTGATCGACAGCGCGCTCTCGGTGGCCACGGGCTTTTGGCGCAATGTCATTCCGAATACCGGCTATCTCATTGCCTATCTGTTGCCGGTTCTGCGCACGGGCGTTCTCAGAAAATGACGATCACGGAGGGCCGGTCATGTCGGCGGCGCGGATTATTCTGTTTCTGATCATCGGGGCGGTGGCCTGGTTCATCGCGGCGCAGTTCATCCGGATCTTCGGGCCGGAGCTGTTCAGCGGCGGATGGCCGAACGCGGCGACCCTGGCGGGCGCGGCGCTGGTCTCCCCGGTGCTCAACTGGGCCGTGGCGAAGGGTACCGGCACGCCGCTCGCCGATATGATAGTGCCGATGGTTCTAATGGTGATCGTCGCGCTCATGCTGGATGGGCTGGCGATCACCTACGCGCCCGCTCTCTACGGCGGCGAGGGGATAACCCTGGCCCATGGCGCGGCGTTTCTGCTCTGGGGTGTCGGGTGCCTACTGCTGTCGGCCCTGGTGATGGCCCGGCGCTGAGCGCGAGGACGGCTCAACCCTCGACGGGCTGACGATATTCGCCGGTCAGCCGGTGACCGCGGCGGATTGCGACTCGCGCCCGGACGGGCCCGCCACCAGAACGCCGGCGGTGTGGAGAGCCTCAATGGCCGCATCGCCCAGACCGAGCCAATCGGCGAGGGCCTCGTGATTATGGGCGCCGCGATGGGCGGCCGGGGCCCCGGCGCCGATGCCGCTCTGGGCATTGGAAAACCGGTAAGGCGATTGCACGGTGCGCCGGTTGATGCCGGTTTCATCCTCGATGTCTACCAAGGCTCCGTGGGCGGCGAGGCTCGGCTGATCGAGCGAGTCCGGTCCGAAGGTGCGCACGCGGCCCCAGGGGATGCCCAGCGCATTGAGCCGTTGGGTCAGGGCATCGATGGATCGGAAGGACAGGAGATGCGCGGCGATGGCGTCCCGCCGGGCAGTGATCCGCGTGGTGACATCTGCGCCCGGCGCGGTCCGGTCCTCAAGGCCGTCATGGGTGGAAAATATCTCCCAAAGCCAGTCGAGCGAGCCCGGCAACACGATGCGCCCGCCTGCCGGCGCGATCCAGATGGCGGTTTCGCTCTCGCGCGGCCAAGCGCCATCCAGCGCGAAATTGGCGTAATCGTCCGCAGACAGAACGGCATCGATCATCGGCAGATCGATATGTTGGCCGTGTCCCGTGCGCTGGGCCATCATCAGCGCGGCGAGGGCGCCGACAAGGCCGTGCAGACCGCTGACGGTTTCCGCCATGGAGACCGCGAGATCGGCCGCCGGTCCGCCGGAGACCTGGGCCTGGCGCGCGGTCAAGCCGGTTTCGGCATGGAGAATGGCCGATGAGACCGCCCGGTCGCGATCCGGGCCGGTCTGGCCAAAGCCGGTGATCGACACCATGACGAGCTTCGGATTGACCGTTTTGAGATCGCCCCAGCCCAGACCGAGGCGGTCCAGGGTCCCGGGCTTGAAGCTTTCGATCATAAGATCGCTCGCCTGAGCCAGTTGCAAAACGAGGTCACGGGCGCCGCGCGCCTCGAGATCGAGGCAGATTGTCCGCTTACCCACATTCTGCTGAAGATAATAGCCCGACATGTCGCCGGTCCGCAGGCCGCGCCGCCGGGTGGGGTCCCCGGCGGGGGGCTCGACCTTCATGACATCGGCGCCGAGATCGGCCAGCATCCGGGCGGCATAGGGCCCGGCGACTTGCGTGGAAAAATCCAGAACCTTGAGGCCGTCAAGCGGTGTCTGCGCCATGCTCCGTCCATGCTCCTGTCGCCGCGGCGCGGACGGCAGGCCGGTCAGCCGTCCTTCTGGTCGCGCCCGCGTTCCATAACTGCCTGGCGCCGGGCTTCGATTGCGGCGCCGCTTACCTGGGCATTGGCCTGCGTTGAGGCCGCCTTTTCAAGGCCCATGCCCGCCTCAAAGGTGGTGCTGTAACCTTCGTCAATCAGACGGCGATAGCGTTTGAGAAAAGCCGGGTCGATGGTGGCCATGTCGGCAGCGAGCGCCCGGGCGGCGGGCAGCAAAGCGCCGGGCGTCACGACACGGTTCACCAGCCCCCATTGGCAGGCCAGATCGGCGGTGAGGAAATTGCCGGTCAACGACAATTCCTTCGCCCGGTTGATACCGATGATCCGCGAGAGCTTTTGCGACAGGCCCCAGCCCGGCATGATCCCGACCCGGGCATGGGTGTCGGCGAAACGGGCATTGGTCGAGGCGATCAGGACATCGCAGGCCAGGGCGACCTCGAAGCCGCCGGTGATGGCCACCCCGTTGATCGCGCCGATGATCGGCCCCGAGAACCGGCCCAGGGACGTGACCGGGTCGCTCAGGTCCGGATCATCGACACTGCCCAGCGCGGAGCCGTCGCCCGCCCCGAGTTCTTTCAGATCGAGGCCCGCCGTAAAGGCCCGCTCGCCGGCCCCCGTCAGGATCAAAATGTGGATCTGCGGATCGGCCTCCAGCCGGTCCACGGCCTCGGCAAGCGCCTGGCGAAGATCCCGCGACAGCGCGTTCATGCGGTCCGGGCGGTTCAAGGTCAGGACGGCCACCGGGCCGTCGCGCTCTTCCAGGAGCACGGGCGTGCTCATGCGGCTCTCCATCGCTTGGTCATCACTCAAAGCGCATCTTAGCGGCTGGCCCAGGATGCGGCCACCGGCCGGGTGACCTCGCGTTCCTGCCGGATTACGGCGCAAGGCCGGGTCTAGACCTTGCCACGAGGCGCGGTGCGGTGGATCATGGCGGCAACGGGCCGGGCTGACCTGACAATGGGGCCCGGCAGACAGAATAATGAGCGCGTTTTCAGGGTTCCAATTTCAGGGTTCAAATCCTCCGCCTGGAAATCATCGCTCACAATAACAGTCCGGACGGCGAGCGTGTCGTGTGCCTGCGCCGGGCCGTAACGAGGGACGGAAACGATGGCGGACCGGACCATCCGCATCGGCGGTGCCAGCGGGTTCTGGGGTGAAGCCGATGTCGCAACGCCTCAATTTCTCGCCGCTGGCGGGCTGGATTACATCGTCTACGATTATCTGGCCGAGATCACCATGTCGATCATGGCGCGGGCCCGGGCGGCCGATCCGGCGCGCGGCTATGCCACCGATTTCGTCAGTGCCGTGCTGAAACCCCATTTGGCCGAGATTGCCCGCCAAAAGGTGACGATCATCTCCAATGCCGGCGGCGTGAACCCGCAGGCCTGCGGCGAGGCGATCCGTTGGCTGATCGCCGAGGCCGGGCTGGATCTCACCGTGGCCGTGGTCACGGGCGATGATCTCCTGGATCAGGCCGGGCGGCTGGCGGGCATGGGGCACCGCGAGATGTTCACCGGCGAGGCGTTTCCGCCGCCCGACAAAATGGCCAGCATCAATGCCTATCTGGGGGCCTTTCCGATCGCCGAGGCATTGGCGCGCGGTGCGGATATCGTGATCACCGGGCGCTGTGTGGACAGTGCCGTCACGCTCGGCGCCTGTATTCATGCGTTCGGGTGGCGCCGGGAGGACTGGGACCGGCTCGCGGGCGGATCGTTGGCCGGACATATCCTGGAATGCGGCCCCCAGGCGACGGGTGGCAATTTCACCGACTGGGACTCCATTGCCGGGTCCATGGCCGATATCGGCTATCCCATCGCCGAGGTCGCGGCGGATGGCAGCTTTGTCTGCACAAAGCCAGCAGGGACCGGCGGTCTTGTCAGTACCGGGACGGTCGGTGAGCAGATGCTCTATGAGATCGGCGATCCGCGTGCCTATCTGCTGCCCGATGTGGCGTGTGATTTTTCCCGGGTCACGCTGACCCAGGCAGGACCGGACCGGGTCCAGGTGAGCGGGGCGGCGGGCCGTCCGGCTCCGGATAGTTATAAAGTCAGTGCGACCTATGCGGACGGTTGGCGTGCGGGCACCGTGATGTTCTTTTATGGCGAGGAAGCGGACCGGAAGGCCCGAGCCTTCGCCGAGCAGGCGATTCTACGGGCCCGGCGGAAACTGCGGGCGCTCAATGCACCGGATTTCACCGAGACGCTGGTGGAGGTCATCGGCGATGAAAGCCATTACGGCGCCGCACGGCGCCAGGAGGGCGCGCGTGAGGTGGCTGTGAAGATCGCCGCGAAACATGCCGATGAGCGCGCGGCCGGCCTTCTGTTGCGCGAGATCACGGGCCTGGGATTGACTACGCCGCCGGGCCTGTGCGGTTTTGCGGGCGGACGGGCGCGGCCCTCGCCGGTGGTGCGGCTGTTTTCCTTCCTGATCGATAAGGGTGAGGTACCGGTCCATCTCTCCGTGGGCGATGAGATCAGCGCTCTGGGAACGGAGCGCGGCGTTCCCTTCGATATGTCCGTGTTGCCACAGTTGGCGCCCGAGGCACCCGCGGCGCCCGGCGAGACCGATCTGGTGCCGGTGGCGCTCATTCAGCTTGCGGTCGGGCGGTCAGGGGACAAGGGCAATAAGGCCAATATCGGCATCTTGCCGCGCCGGATGGCCTATGCACCGTGGATCTGGCGGACATTGAATGAGGCTGAAGTCGCACAGCGCTTTGCGCATTTTCTCAGCGGTCCGGTCGAGCGTTTCTATCTGCCGGGCTCGGGCGCGATCAATTTTCTGCTCCATGATGTTTTGGGTGGCGGCGGTGTGGCCAGCCTGCGCAACGATCCGCAGGGGAAGGGTTATGCGCAGATCCTGCTGCAAACACCGATCCCGCTGCCGCGCAGCCTTGCCGAGGGCCTGACATGACCGTGTTCCAATCGCGCGTGGCCACCGGGTCCGATGAGTTCAAGGCCAACCGGGCCGATATGCTGTCCCTGATCGACAAACTCGAGGCGTTGAATGCCCGGGCGCCGGCCCTGTCAGAGAAACGCAAAGCCCGCTTTGTGGAGCGGGGACAGCTGACCCCCCGCGCACGGCTGGCGCGGCTCTTGGACCCCGGCATGCCCTGGATGCAGATCGGTAATCTGGCGGGGTATCTGCTCGATACGGACGATGAAGAGAAATCGGTTCCCGGATCGACGATCTTTTCAGGGATCGGCTTTGTGCGCGGTGTGCGCTGTGTCGTTGTGGTCGACGACAGCGGGATCCAGGCCGGCGCCATGACGACGGCGGGCGGCTATCGTTTGCGCCGCGCCCAGGAGATCGCCCTGGCGCAGAACCTGCCCTTTATCCATCTGGTCGAAAGCGCTGGCGGGGATCTTCTCAACTACACCGTCGAGGGCTTTATCGATGGCGGGCGTCTGTTTGCCAATCTGGCCCGATTGTCCGCAAAGGGATTGCCGGTCATCGCGATCCTGCATGGCTCGTCCACCGCGGGCGGCGCTTACATGCCGGGCCTGTCGGATTACGTGATTGCGGTCAAAGGGCGCGGCAAGGCGTTTCTGGCCGGACCGCCCTTGCTCAAGGCTGCGACGGGCGAGATCGCGACAGACGAAGAGTTGGGCGGCGCGCAGATGCATGCCAGCGTGTCGGGGCTTGCGGAATATCTGGCTGAGGATGACGGCGAGGCGTGCGCCATGGCGCGTGAGATCGTCCAGCGCCTTGGTTGGAACCGGCATTGTCCGAACCGGCCCGTGAGTGCGGATCGTCCGCCAGCCTACGATCCGGACGAGATCGCCGGGATCGTGCCGGTGGACTATCGCATCCCTTATGATGTGCGCGAGGTTGTCGCGCGCATTGTCGATGGGTCGGATTTTACCGATTTTAAGCCGCGCTACGGTGTGTCCACGGTGTGCATTCAGGCGGACGTTTTCGGCCAGCCCTGCGGTCTCATCGGCAATAACGGCCCCATCGATCCGGAGGGCGCCACAAAAGCCGCGCAGTTCCTTCAACTGATGGATCAGGCAGGTACGCCGGTCGTCTTCCTCCAGAACACCACCGGCTATCTGGTGGGCAAGCGCTATGAGCAGGCCGGTATGATCAAACATGGGTCCAAGATGATCCAGGCGGTGACGAATATCGCCGTGCCGCGCCTGACGTTCATGATCGGCGCCAGTTACGGGGCCGGCAATTATGGCATGTGCGGACGGGGCTACGATCCGGATTTTGTCTATAGCTGGCCGAACGCTTCGACCGGCGTGATGGGCGGCGAACAGGCCGGCACCGTCATGTCGATTGTCGCTGAAGGGCAGGCCAAGGCACGCGGCTCGGAAGTCGACCATGCGGGGCTGGAGGCGTTGCGCAGCCGTCTGACCACCCATTTCGACGCTCAGGCCGGGGCGTTCTATACGTCGGGCCGGATGCTGGATGACGGCATGATCGATCCGCGGGACACCCGCCGCACGCTGGGCTTTCTCTTGGAGACAGTGTGGGAAGGCCGGAACCGGACGATCCGGCCCAACAGCTTCGGTATCGGCCGGATGTGAGGATCTCATGACCCAGTTGCCCGACGTGACCGCCCTCGATCTGGAGCTGAGATCCGGCTGGTTGACCATTTGGTTCGATCAGCCGGAGACCCGCAATGCGATGACCGCCGCGTTGACAGGCGATCTTGTCACGGTCCTGACGGCAGTGCGCGAGGACCGAACGATACGCGGCATCACCTTGCGGGGGCGCGGCGGTGTCTTCTGTGCCGGGGGCGATTTGAAAGCGTTCCGCTCGGACCAGGCGGGCGGGGGCAACCGCGAGGACGTCATCGCGCTGTCGCGCCAGGGCGCCGAAATCTTCCGCCTGGTGAACACCATGCCTCAAGTGGTGATCGCGATGATCGAGGGGGCGGCCCTCGCCGGAGGCTTCGGCATGGCCTGTTGTGCGGATGTCGTCATTTGCGCCCGTGATGCGCGCTTTGCCATGACCGAAACGGCCATCGGTCTCAGCCCGGCGCAAATCTCGCCTTATGTAATTCAGAAGCTCGGCTTCGCGACGGCCCGACGTCTGATGCTCACCGCGGCCCGCTTCGACGGGGCCGAGGCCGGCCGTCTGGGTTTCGCCGATTTCGTCACGGACACCGCCGCGGACATGGACGCGATAGAACATCGCATCAAGACACAGGTTCTGGCCTGCGCGCCCGGCGCTGTGGCGGACACCAAGGCACTCATTCTTGCCGTACCGCATTTGACTTCGGACGAAACCGTTCAGGCCGCGGCCGAGACCTTTGCCGACCGTATGCTGAGCGATGAGGGGCAAGAGGGCGTCGCTTCCTTTGTTGAAAAGCGTAAGCCCGCCTGGGCGGTGGAGCCCTGAGCCATGGCCGATTTTGCCTCCCTTCTGATTGCCAATCGCGGCGAAATCGCGGTCCGGATCATCCGTACGGCCCGTGCTCTCGGACTGACCACGATCGCCGTCTATTCCGACGCCGATGACGGCGCTCCTCACACAAGGGCTGCGGATCAGGCGGTCCGCATCGGCCCGGGCCCGGTGGCGGACTCTTATCTCAAGGCCGAGGCGATCCTGGAGGCGGCGGCCAGCACCGGCGCCGAGGCCATTCATCCGGGCTATGGCTTTTTGTCCGAGAACGCTGAGTTCGCGCGCGCGGTGACGGCGGCGGGGCTCGTGTTCGTCGGCCCGCCGCCCGATGCCATGGAGATCATGGGCGACAAGGCGCGCGCCAAGCGCCGGATGATCGAGGCGGGCGTGCCGTGTATTCCCGGTTATGAGGATACCGATCAATCCGATGCCCGCTTTGTCGACGCCGCTGCACGGATCGGGTTTCCGGTGATGGTCAAAGCGGCGGCCGGTGGTGGCGGGCGCGGTATGCGTCTTGTCAATGCAGCGGAGGAACTGATGGATGCGCTGGCGCAGGCGCGCTCTGAAGCGCAGAACGCGTTCGGCGCGGGCGATCTGATCCTTGAAAAAGCGATTCTCCGTCCCCGTCATGTGGAGATCCAGGTATTCGCCGATGACCATGGGACGGTGCTTCATCTTGGCGAACGGGATTGTTCCGTGCAACGCCGCCATCAGAAGGTGATCGAGGAAGCGCCGTGCCCGGTCATGACGCCGGATGTGCGCGCTGCCATGGGCGCGGCGGCTGTCGAGGCGGCGCGGGCCGTCGATTATCGCGGGGCGGGCACCGTGGAGTTTCTGCTGGATGCGTCCGGCGCCTTTTATTTTTTGGAGATGAACACCCGCCTTCAGGTTGAACATCCGGTGACGGAATTGGTGACCGGCCTTGACCTTGTGGCCCTTCAGATTGCCGTGGCGCGCGGTGAACCGCTGGGTCTGTCGCAGGAGGATGTGACGCTCGGCGGACATGCCATCGAAGTGCGTCTCTATGCGGAGGACCCGGCAGCGGGGTTCCTGCCGAGCACTGGACCGGTCCGCCGTTGGTCGCCGCCATCGGGGCCCGGCGTGCGGGTCGATGCGGGGATCGAGACCGGCGGCACGGTCTCGCCGCTCTATGATGCCATGGCCGCCAAGATTATCGCCCACGGGCCCACGCGCGAGGCGGCACGCAGCCATCTGGTGCGGGCCTTGAACGGCACCGTGCTGTTCGGCCCACAGACGAACCGGGATTTCCTCATCGATGCGCTGGAGCAGGATCGGTTCCGGACCGGTGAGGCGACCACGGCCTTTATCGCCGACACCTATGGTGACGAGGGTTTTGCGCCCGCGCCCCTCCCGGATGAATTGCTCGCCGCCGGCGCCATTGTGCTGTACCGGATGGGCCGCGCCGCCGCCCTTGACGAGAGCCTCGGCGTGCATCCGTCGCTTCTGGATTGGACAAACGCCGGACAGATGGAGACCCAGGTTCATCTGGCCGGTGCCGGTATCGACCGTTTGCTGACGGTCCGGCCCGAAGGCCGGGACCGCTATAGGGTGACAGGGCTATCGGATGAGATGGAGATTGGTATCGAGTCGATGGACACCGAAAACGCGATCCTGTCGACCGATGGCCGACGCTTGGCGGTTGCCATCCATGACGACGGGCAGCACGGATTGTTTCTCGGGAGCGATACGCACACGGTCCATTTGATCGATCAGACAACCGTGATTGGCGGGGCCGATGAACTGGCGGGCGGCGGGATCGTCCGGGCGCCGATGCATGGACGCCTTCTTGCGGTCCAAGTACAGGTGGGCGACGGCGTGAGGCGGGGTGACCGGCTTGCCGTGCTGGAGGCCATGAAAATGCAGCATGAAATCCGCGCCGATATCGACGGGACCATTCAGAGCATAGGCGCTGACGCGGGGGCGCAACTGTCGGCGGGCGATGTGATCTTGGAGATTGCGGCGGATGACGACGCCTAACTTCTCCGTAACGCGATCAAGGAGACGGTCATGGATCTCACCCTAAGCCCAGCATACGAGGCGTTCCGTGCGGAGGTGGCATCATTTCTGGCCGCTCATGCCAGTGACGCGCCCACGCCGGAAGACCGCGGGCTCAAACATCCCAAGCGGCTGGCCTGGCAGGCCAAGCTCATTGAGGCCGGCCTCACTGCACGCACGATTCCAAAGCTTTATGGCGGGTATGGCGCCGAGCCCGATATTCTCAAGGCACGGATTATCGCCGAGGAGTTCGCCCGCACCCGTCTGCCGGGCGGCATGGCCAATCAGGGCATCTCGATGCTCGTTCCGACATTGCTCCAATTTGGCACCGAAGAGCAGAAGCGCCAGTGGATTGCGCCGACCCTGCGCGGCGAGGTGATCTGGTGCCAGGGGTATTCCGAACCCGGATCGGGTTCCGATCTTGCCAGTCTTTCAACACGCGCTCATATCGATGGGAGCGATTACATTATCAATGGGCAGAAGATCTGGACGTCGACCGCCCGCGAAGCCGATATGATCTTCTGCCTTGTGCGCACCGAACTCGATGCGCGCAAACACGAGGGTATCTCTTATCTGATCTTTTCCATGGCGACGCCGGGAATTGAGGTTCGCCCCTTGGTGGACATGACCGGGACGGCGAATTTCAACGAGGTATTCTTCACCGATGTCCGTGTGCCGATGGAAAGTGTGGTTGGCAGACCGGGGCAGGGCTGGGCGGTCTCCAGCGCGACCCTGACCCATGAGCGCGGCATGCTGGGTGACCCCAACGCAGCCAAAACGCGTCTGCTGGCCATTGCCGATCTGATGAAACAAGAGACGATGGACGGTCAACGCTTGATCGATCATCCGGTTTTCCGCGACCGGCTCGTTGCGCTTCAGGCACGGGTCTATGCCATGCAGGCCAACGGATTGCGGGTCATGACCAGCCAGATCAAGGGCGACAGCTCGGGCATGGCAGGATTGATCATTAAGCTGATGGGCTGCGAACTGAATCATGAGCTTGCCCGGCTGGCCATCGATGCCATGGGCGAGATGGGGCTTCTTTACGGGGAGAGCCCGCATATCCGCGATTTCGGCCAATGGCAGTGGCGGTACATGTATGACCTGGGACTGATCATCGGCGGCGGGACGGCCCAGATTCAAAGGAACATCATCGCCGAACGCGGACTGGGGATGCCGCGCGAACCGAAACCGACACAGATTTAAGGCGGGAGAGCGCCATGGAGTTCGCATTATCCGAAGACCAGCGGTTGTTTCAGGACAGCGCGCGGGGCTATCTGGACACCCATTGTCCGCTCGATCTGGTGCGCGCGGTCGCGGCGGGGGATGCGGCCGCCGCGCGGATGGTCACCGAAGCGGTCGCTGGTCTGGGCGCGCGCCAGATGCTGATTCCCGCTGAGCATGGCGGGCTGGGGCTCGGTCTTCTCGATGCGGCCTTGTTTCAGGAAATGCTGGGCCGGTCGGCGGCGCCGGTGGCTTTCACGGCCGGATCGATTATGGCGGTCGTCGGTCTCATGGCTGGAGGTTCACCTGCTCAGTGTACGGAGTGGCTGCCGCGTATCGCCGATGGCCGCGTGCGCATCGGTGTCGCGGTGGCCGAACATGGGGGCGCGCGGGACGGTGCGGGACTGCGGGTCGAAGGCGGTCGGCTGTTTGGGCGAAGTCTGTTCGCCCTTGAGACCCGCGAGGCGACGCACATTCTGGCGGCGGATCATACGGGCCGTTGCCATATGGTCGCCGTTTCGGATCCGGGGCTCACCCGGATCGCGTTGACAACCATCGACGCAACGCGTGATTTTGCGGAACTCCGCTTCGACGGCGTGGATCCCGCGGACAGTCTCGCGGGCGATGGCGCGGCGGGGCGCATGATCGAGGCGGGGCGTCTCATGTTGGCGGCGGATACGCTGGGCGCTGGCCAGACAATGCTCGAGCGGGCCGTTGCCTATGCGTTGGAGCGCAAGCAGTTCAACCGCGTGATCGGCAGTTTCCAGGCCGTCAAGCATCTGTGTGCGGACATGGCCGCGCAGATCGAACCGGCGCGCGCGCTTGTCTGGCATGCGGCCCATGCACGCGACCGGGACATGCCCGAAGCCGATGTAATGATCTGTCTCGCCAAGGCGCATCTCGCCGAGATCGGCACCTTCATCGCGCGCACCGCCGTGGAGGTCCACGGCGGCATGGGATTCACGGATCTGGTCGGCCTGCATTATTGGTTCAAGCGCATCGGCGCCAACCGCCAGCTCCTCGGTGGCCCGGAGCGGGTGCGCCATGACGCGGCCCGGCTCCAGGGCTGGGTGTGAGCGATGCCGCTCTTTACGAGCGGGACGGCGGCGTATGATCCCGGTTGACCGTCTCGCACAGGGTGACCCGCAGGGTCATGTCCTGAAGCTTGACGACGCAATGCCGGCTCATTTCGACCCGCCCAAGATCGCAGACCGAGGTGAACTGATCGGTGTCATCCGTACACGCATTGACGATGCGGTAATCGCGGCGGATCGTCCAGACATCCGGATTCATCCGGGCCGACAGATCCGCTTGCGAGACCAGCATCATGGGTGGCCGCGTCCGCGGTTTTACCGCCTTGTTGAGAAAGGCGGCAGTGCCGGGTACGGCCGTTTGCGTGTTTGGATCGGGATGGGGCGGCAGCGGTAAGGCGCAGCCGGCCAACATCATGGACGTCAGGACCGTTATGAGAAGTGCAAGCGAGATCACTCCTGCCCCGCAACACCTCACGAAGTCTTTTCCGCGTGCTTCACGCTCCTGATCGCCCCAATAATCGTCATAGGTCACCTTCATCCCCCGATAAGGTTGCCTGAGTGAGCGAACGCGAGTCAGTAAATCACGAAATACGAGATGTGACAACGGTCACTCTCGCAAAGGTCGAGATTTTGTCGTCGAATGCGGTGACGCCGGAAATAATCCTCCTTTGGCGAGTGCCGGGGGACGCCGACCATACGCCCCCTATGGGCACGTCCGTAAGGGGCGGTTTAAGAGGTTTTTGGGAAATGAGGCATCACCGGCCCACTCCCCCTTCCGGCCACCCACGAGGGTACCCTTAAATGGCTGGCCGGAAGGGGGAGCGGGCCGGCCAGGCACTCGGAGATGCGCCTTCCGGCGCATTTCCAAGAGGACCCTAATATTTGTATAAAGAGTAAAGTGGGAGGAGAGGGTATGGCTCTAACTACGGTTGCGGACGGCTTTTGTTTCATCGAAGGGCCGCGCTGGCATGACGGCGCGTTGTGGTTCTCCGATATGCATGATCATCAGGTATTCCGCATGGCACCGGGGACGACTCCGCTGTGCATTCTTCCGGTTCCGGAACGCCCATCCGGTCTGGGATGGTTGCCCGACGGCCGGCTACTGGTCGTCTCGATGTTGGACAAAACGCTGCTTCGTCTGGAAGACGACGGAACGGTGGTGACCCATGCGGATCTGTCGGCACTGGCGCCCCGCATGATCAACGATATGGTCGTCGATGCCAAAGGCCGGGCTTATGTCGGCAATTTCGGCTTTTTGTTCGACCAAGGCGAAGAGGTCGTTTCGACCTGTCTGATCAGGGTGGATCCGGACGGATCGGTGCATAGGGCCGCAGACGGACTGTTTTTCCCCAATGGTACGGTCATCACACCAGACGGGGGAACCCTGATCATCGCGGAGACCTATGCGGCCCGCCTGACGGCGTTCGATATTGGCGCGGACGGCAGCCTGACCAATCACCGGGTTTGGGCCGCACTGCCGGACGGCGCCGTCCCGGACGGGATTTGCCTGGATGCCGACGGCGCGGTCTGGGCGGCATCGCCGACCACCGGCACCTGTGTGCGCCTGCACGAAGGCGGTGCGGTGAGCGCAACGATCACGACCGGACGGCGCGCCATTGCCTGCATGTTGGGCGGCGCGGACCGGCGTACGCTCTTCATCTCGACCTGTTCCGAAACCGGCCACGAGGTCTCCCGGTTCAACCGCGATGCGCGGATCGAAACCGTGACGGTGGAGGTCCCCGGCGCGGGCCGGCCTTGAGGCTGTCGGCCCCGATCACAGACGGGCTCCGGGCGGCTATCCCGCCTCAATGATTGAAAATACACTCATCGGACCGCATCATGGGAGGATGCACCGGCGCGCTCGACGCGTGCCGGATGAGCGGCGTCAAGCAAGGGATCAGGCCAGTATGAAAACGCGCATCACACAACTTTTCGGGATCCAGCATCCGATCATCCAGGGCGGTATGCACTATGTCGGGTTTGCCGAGATGGCCGCGGCGGTCTCCAATGCCGGCGGTCTGGGGATCATCACGGGCCTGACGCAGCGGACGCCGGAAAATCTGGCCAATGAGATCGCGCGCTGTAAGGACATGACCGACAAGCCGTTCGGTGTGAACCTGACATTCCTGCCGGCCGTCACCCCGCCGGATTATCCGGGCTATGTCAAAGCCATCATTGATGGCGGCGTGAAGATCGTCGAGACGGCGGGCAACAATCCTCAGAAATGGCTGCCCGCGCTCAACGATGCCGGCATCAAGGTCATTCACAAATGCACCTCCGTCCGTCATGCGCTGAAAGCCCAACAGATCGGCTGCGACGCGGTGTCGGTGGATGGCTTCGAATGCGGCGGTCATCCGGGTGAAGACGATATTCCGAATATGATCCTGCTGCCGCGCGCGGCCGATGAGCTTGAAATTCCGTTCGTGGCATCGGGCGGGCAGGCCGATGGGCGCTCCCTGGTGGCGTCGCTGTCCATGGGCGCCGACGGGATCAATATGGGCACCCGCTTCATTGCGACCAAGGAAGCGCCGGTCCATGAGAATGTGAAGCAGGCTCTGGTGGCCGCGAGTGAACTCGATACGCGGCTGATCATGCGGCCCTTGCGCAATACCGAACGGGTGCTGGCCAATCCGGCGGTCGAACGGCTCCTGGAAAAAGAGCGCACCATGGGCGCCGATCTCAAATTCGAAGACATCATTGGCGAAGTCGCCGGCGTTTACCCAAAGGTTATGACCGAAGGCGCGATGGATGCCGGCGCATGGTCGTGCGGCATGGTCGCGGGCCTGATCTATGACATCCCGACAGTGCAGGAACTGGTGGACCGGATCATGGCGGAAGCCGAGGTGATCATCCGGGCCCGGCTGACCGGATTCCTCGACGGATCGGTCTGATCGGGGAGCGGTTGCGTCAACGAGTCTGCGCGTGCGGGCGTCAGGGGGTAGGGCATGGGATCTGAAGATGACGGCCATGGAGCCGGCCGGTATCGCCTTCACGGTCTGACGCTGTCCTATTTCACCGGCAAGATCGAGGCCTATTTGCGGGTCAAAGGCGTCCCCTTCGACTTTGTGGAAATGGACATGCGGGATTTCAGACGCTGCGCCCAGGCGACGGGCGTGGCGCAGATGCCGCAGATCGAATGCCCGGACGGCAGTTGGCTGACCGACAGCACCGATATCATCGCGCATTTCGAGGGCCTGGGGACCGGTCCGCGGTTGCGGCCCCTTGATCCGCTCACGGCCTATGTGAGTCTTCTGCTCGAGGATCTGTTCGACGAATGGCTGTGGCGGCCGGCCCTTTATTACCGTTGGGCCTTTGCGGACGATGCCCGGCTGATGAGTGCGCGGATTGCCAAGACGATGCTTCGGGATGTGCCCCTGCCGCTAGCCTTGCGACAGCGTTTCATTTTGCACCGGCAAAGGCGGGTGTACTTGACGGAAGACGGCATTACGGCTCGGACCGGGCCCCAGGTCGAAGCGCTGTACCTCGCCACGCTGGACGCGCTTGAACAGGTGTTCGCGTCCAGGCCGTTTCTGATGGGCGATCATCCGTGTGAGGCGGATTTCGGCCTGTTCGGACCGATGTTCCGGCACTTTTTTTCCGATCCTACGCCGGCCGGGCTCATGCGGGCCCGCGCGCCGCGCACCATGGCGTGGGTCGCCCGGCTGTGGGCGCTGCGCCCCGACACGGTCTCCGGGTCGGTCGATTTCGAGGCGTGTGCGGAGGATCTCGCTCCGTTCCTATCCATGGCCGGGGGGCACTATTTGCCCTATTTGGCGGCCAATGCGGCGGCATTCGTGTCCGGCGACAAGGCCGTCGCTTATACGGTCGACGACGTGGCCTGGCGGATTCCGCTCGCGCCATACCGGGTCCGGTGTCTGGCCGATCTTCAGCGCGGCTATCAGGCGCTCGATGCGGCTCATCAGGCGCGGGTGAGCGATTTTCTCGGCCCCGGGGTGCGCCATCTTCAGGGGCCGCAGGTCACGGCGCCGGACGCTCCGGTCTCGAACCGCAAACCGCTGAACCGGCAGTGGGCCGGGCGATGAGGACGGTGTCCTGCCCGCGGCGCCGTCTTGACGGCACCGTGTATCGACAGTCAAAGTGACAGAATAACGATGGGAGGACAGCACCATGGCCATCAATGCCGCCGCGCCGCTTGAACTGATGGGCGCCCCCGGCTCACCCTATACACGGAAGATGCTGGCGATCCTGCGGTACCGACGGATTGCCCATGCCATGCTCTGGGGCGGGAATGCGACGCGCTTGGAGGGCTATCCGGAGCCCAAGGTGAAATTGCTCCCGACGTTCTTTTTCCCCAAGGACGATGGGGCTCTGGAAGCGGTTGTCGACTCGACATTCATTATACGGCGGCTGGAGGCCATGGTGCCCGGCCGGTCGGTCCTGCCCATGAACCCGGCGCTCGGGTTTCTCGATTATCTCATCGAGGATTTCGCCGACGAATGGCTCACCAAAGCGATGTTCCATTATCGCTGGGCCTATCAGGCGGATATCGACAATGCCGGGCCGCTTTTGACCTTCTGGAACGATCCGACCCTGGACGGCGCGCGTGCTGAGCAATTCGCCAAATTTATCTCGGACCGTCAGGTGAGCCGGCTCTATGTCGTGGGTTCCAATGCCACGACCGCCGAGACTATCGAGTCGAGCTATAAGCGCACGCTGGATATTCTCGATACGCTCATCGAAGGGCAGGGGTTCGTCTTGGGCGGCCGACCCGGAGCTGGCGATTTTGCCCTGTACGGACAGTTGACCCAGCTTGTCACCGTGGACCCCACACCAGCGGCGGTCGCCAACAAACAAGTGCCGCGTATCCGCGGTTGGATCGACCGGATGGACGATCTTTCGGGGCTCGACCCCAGCGATGCCGACTGGATCGCGCCCGATGCCCTGGGCGACCGGTTGCGCCCGCTCTTGACTGAGATCGGCAAGGTCTATGCCCCGTTCCTGATCGCCAATGCCCAGGCGGCTCAGTCCGGTGCCAAAGAGTTCGTGACCGAGATCGACGGACGCCCCTGGACCCAGCCGACCTTCCCCTATCAGGCCAAGTGTCTGGGGTGGATCCGCGATGCCTATGGCGCGCTCGACGAAAAGCACCGGGCAATGGTCGATGGTCTCTTGGACGGGACCGGCGTGGAGTTGATGCTGCGTTGATGGCGTTTATCGCCGCCGGGCAAAGACCACGTCCGCAAGGCCGGCGAGGGCGATAAAGAGCAGGGCAAGGAGAAGACGCGGGTCACCTGGGTTCAGGGTTGGTGCCACGGGGAAGGCGATCGTCTTTTCCAGAGCGGCCATCTTGTAGTCGTGCCGGTCAGTGAAGCGGGGATCGAAGGCGATTTCCAACATGTCCCGGCGGCTGCGATAGCGCATAAGGGCAGCGGTTTCCCATCGGTCCGCGCCCTCGATCCCGACAAGATCGAGCGCATCCGAAACGCTGGTTCCCGCAAAGATCGGATGGCATGCCCGCCGGAACAGTTCCGGATACATGAATTCCATATAATGACCCATCAAGGCGGTGCTGGGTGCGCCCTCGCCGGTGGCGGGCAGCGTTGGCGGATCCTCCACCAGATCCAGCAGATTGACCATGATGAACTGACGCCCGTCATCCTCTTCGGCAAAGCGGCGGATCCGGTCCAGATCCTCAAGGCCGCCGCTTCTCTCTCCGGCGAGGGTCAGATAGCGGTCGATTTCTTCGGCCGTCAGCGGACCGGACAGCGGCGTGTACCAGAGCCAGAACAGTGCATAAAGAAGGGCCGGAAGGCCCCAGATCGCCAGCCGGATGATGCGCATGTCAGTTTGCCCCTTGAGCCCCTTGGCCGTACCGCCGTTCAGCCTTCGGTCTTGTCGTCTTTGACGATCCGGAAGCCGATATGGTTGGTCGAAAAATCGATGTCCTGCGGCTGGCGCGCGGCGGGTCTGTAGCGCCGGCAGAAGGACTCCGCACACAGATAAGATCCGCCCTTCAAGGTGTATTGCCCGGTTGCGCCGAACGGCGTGTCGGTCCATTCCCACACATTGCCGATCAGATCGACGGCACCGTTCCGGTCCGCCGGAAAGCAGCCGACCGGTGCAATGCCCTTGACGCCGTCGGCGCCTGTATCCTGAAGCGGGAACAAGCCCTGCCAGGTATTGGCACGGGGTGTTCCGTCCTCGTCATAGGCGCCGGATTTGGCGCGTTCGGGATCGGGCAGGCCAAGGCTGGCCGCATATTCCCATTCCAGTTCCGTCGGCAGGCGCCCGCCCGCCCACGCGGCATAGGCCCGCGCATCGTTGAGCGAGACATGGATGACCGGATAGTCTTCGCGTCCGTCGATGGAGGTGCCCGGTCCGCCGGGCGTGCGCCATGTGGCATCGCGCTGGAGCCGCCAGCCGCTGCCGCCTTTCCCGTCGAGAGGCCCGAACAGCCCGGATCCGCCATCGGCGCGGGTGCTGGCAGAGGTGCGCTCGGCATCGGTCACATAGCCGCTCTCGGCCACGAAGGCCGCGAATTGCCGGTTGGTGACCTCATGGGTCTGGATCGAAAATCCGTCTACGGACATGCGCACGGTCGGAGTTTCTTCCGGGTAGACCGGTCCGGCATTCTTGATGAACGCGCCATCGGGCAGGGTGATGAAGGTTCCATAGCGCTCGGCGTCAAGGCCGCAGCCGCCGGCAAGGCGCGCCGTGCCGGTTTCGTCGCCGCAGGCGGCCAAGCCCACAAGCATCGCAAGGCTCATCGCGGTCCGGATCATAAGCCCTCCAACAAGCGATTGACGCTGTGGCGCAGCACCGCCTCGGTTTTGGCCGCATCGAGACCCATATCCTGGCGCAGGCGCCGCCAGGATGTGAAGCTTAGGCTCATGTCGAGGGCGGCCAGCGTGATCGGATCGTTCTTCACGGCGGCGGGCAGTATCGCGGCCAGCGCAGCGCGTTCCAGCTCGCAGAAACGGGCATGATCGTCCGCAAGGAACGATGATTGGAAGCGGCGCAGATCCGCGCCCACTTTCAGCGGCATGATGTGTTCATAGATGGCGGCGCGGCGGGTGATCATTTCATCCATCCGTCCGCGCCAGGTGTCTGCTTCGAAGGGAGCGTTCGTCTGCGGGCGGACTTCGGATTCGATGACCTGCGCCATCTCCCGGTACAGGCTGTCGATATCGTCGAAATGCCGGAACACGGTGCGCAGGCTCACCCCAGACGACTGCGCGACATCGGCCGCGCCGGGATGCATATTGCCCGACCGCATGAGGTCAATGATGGCTTCGATGATCCGTTGACGGCTGCGCTCGCCGCGCGCCCGGCGGCCGTCGGTGGTGCCGTCACCAGCCGCGCCGTCCTCGGGCCTCTCGCCGGTCTCTGTCGTCACCTCTTGTGCTTCGGTGGTACGCACCGGTTCGGTCTCCTGGGTTGGACTTAGCGGATCGAAACGACGATGCCGCGATTGGGCGAGACTTTGTTGTCGAGCATGTCCCGCCAGACCGCAGCCGCGCTGTCGGCGCCGTGGATGGTCTCCATACTCATCCGGTCGCGGATCGCCTTGGCCATTTCGACACTGGCCATGGAGGCTTTCTGGAAGACAACGCCCGGCCCCCATTCCTCGTCCCGGCGGGCCATATGGGCCGGTGCGAAGAAGAATTGCGGCGTAGCGCCCGGCAAGTCCTTCGGCACGCCGCCGGCCTCCCAATGGGTGGCGCCGACCCGGCAACTTTCGACCATGCGGTCCTGAAAGTGATGGTGAAGGCGTTCCAGCAGCGCACCGTCCCCGGACATATCGACAAAGGCCGCGGGGCGGCCGGCGTCGAGCGTTTCGGCGTCATGGTAGCTGACGACCCGGTCATAAGTGCCCAGACCCGTCACAAAGTCCTTATTGCCCGGGGAGGTGAGCCCCACGACATCCTGCGTTACCGCCGGATCGTGATGCAGCATGTGCGCAAGACCGAAGCCGGTTTTGGACGAGGCCGAACCGATCAGCACCTGTTCGGCGCCGAAAAAATCATGTGCGATCAGATAATCGTAGAGCACGTAGGATGTGGCAAAGAGCGGAAACAGAATGCAGCGTTCCGCGTCCATGGTCTTCAGTACGTCCGGGTCGGTCGCGGTGCGGGTGTACCGGTTATAAAGGGCGGGCAGATCGGACCGGTGAGCCGCGCCGTCGGTCATCGACCCGCGGGTGAGCTTGCCCGGTTCCAGCACGGCATGGCTGGCCATGGGGAAGAAGCCCCAGACCCGTTCGCCCAAGGCAACGTCCGAATGCGCGCTTTCGACGACACGGCCGAACCCCCACACCGGAACCTTCCCCCACGGATCGTCCGCCGGATAATAGTTCCAGTAGCCGATGGCGTCGCCCGACACCGCGTAGCTGACATTGTTGGCCGTCAGCCCGAATGTCTCGATCTCCATCAGCACCGCGCCCTGGCCCAGCGCCGGCTTGGGCTTGGTGACGATTTTGGTGGTCCGAAGGTCGCCTCGGTCGACCCAGAGTTCGGTCACGGTGGTCATGGCGTTCCGTCCCTTTCGGATCTCCTGTCATGTCCACCGCATTCGACCGGCGGATCAGAACCTGTGCTCGTAGGTGATCGTGTCGCTGCCTTTGGGCAGGCTGATCAAGAGACCATCTTTGGCCACCGTGATCGGCCCGTCAAACTCGCTCGCCGCATCGCCCATGAACGCGGGGATCAGCAGGTCGCTCGGCAGAGGCGGGACGATGTGATAGAGCACGAGATCATCGACCCCGGCCTCGCGGGCGGCCCGCGCCGCATCTTCCGGCGAGGCGTGATAGTCGAGAATATCGTTGAAAATTTTCGCGATATTGGCGCGCCCAGCATCGCTGGCGGCGTCTGCCATGGTTTTGACCATGGTCGGTTGCAGCGCTTCATGCAGCAGCAGATCCGCGCCCTTGGACGCTTCAACCAGCCGGGGATCGTAGACCGTGTCGCCGCTGATGACGACCGACCGGTCGGCATAGTCGACCCGGAAGCCGACCGCCGGCTCAACCGGCGCATGGTCGACCGGGAAGGCCGTGACGGTGACGCCGCCGTTTTCATAAACGACCAAGGTGCCCTCAGGAACCGTGATTTCCTGCGCAACCCCGCCGAAGCCGCTCGGCGGAGCGACGACTTCCGTGTGGTGCTCAATCCGATAGGTGCTGTCGAGCTGGTAGGCCATATTAAAGCCGGCCACGACCTGAGCGGTCCCCACAGGACCGATGATAGGCAACGGCGATGTGTTGGAAGCGCCGATCCAGCGCTGGAGCAGCAACTCGCCCAAGCCGTCCATGTGATCCGAATGCAGATGGGTCAGGAAGGCTTGGTCGATCAGCCCGAGCGGCATGCCCATCCGCGACAGATTGCGGACCGAGCCACTGCCGGAGTCGAAGATGAGGCGTTGGTCCCCGGCGAGGACCCCAACACAGGGGCCGGCGCGAACAACATCAGGCATGGGCGAACCGCTGCCGCACATGAACACATGAATGCCGTCGTCCAGATCCGCCAGCGGATCGGCCGCAATATTCGCAGTGAAACCTCGCTCGAACAGGCGTTCGGCTATGGGCCGTTCGAAGGCCCGAAAGGCAAGGAGGGCGCCGCCGATCAGCACGATGACAATGCCGAGAATCCAAAGCAGACGGTTCATGATCAGGTGTCTCCGCTATCGATGATCTGATGCAACCAATCCGGGACCGGAGCATCGTTGGTGAGCGTGGTTTCGATATTGAGCTGGCCTTTGAGCCCCGCGCTGCGATGGACCGCGATCTCCCGCCATTCGGACGATATGGACATTTGCAGCAGGGCCTTCCGGTTGGGATAGACCGCAATGGCGATCTCATCCCACAGGTCCTCGACCTGGCCGAGTGCCAGAAAGGTGACGTCGGCGACGAAGATTGCCTTGCCGCCGAACTTCTCGATCAAGTCCGACACTGCGCGGCCGTAAATCATATAGGCTTCGCGGCCGGTCAGCGTGGTTGCCCGGCCGTCCTCGTACTCCGCCTTGTCCTTGAACGTGAGCAGGTTGACCATGAAGATCGGCCCCTTGGGTCCGTCCTGCATCATCTGTTCGATCTGCTTGGGATCGGAGGGCATCACTTCGTTGATCACGCGCATCGGGTTCGCCTCCCTCTCATGCCGAGTGCTGATTGTCGCGTTTATTCTACGCTCGTCGTCGTTGAGCCGATACCCGCCGTACAGCCACTTGGCACCGAGAGGGACGGCTGCTCGCCGAGCCAACCCCTCCTGGGCCGTCTCGACCGCGCCGTGCGATGGTCTGGCGGTCTTAATGCCACGGCATCTCCCCCCGGGTGAAGGCCGGTTTTACGACCGGCTCATCGTATCCGCATCACATTATATGTTGTCATTGAGGGTGACAAAAAGCAACGGTAAGCTACCGGTCTACACTGTCTCCCATAGCACAGGCTACGATCATGACAGGCCAGCCCTACACGCTCTACGGCATGCCCGGCTCTCTCTATACCGCCAAGGCACGATCTTATCTCCGTAAACAGACTATTCCCTTTGTCGAGCGGGCAGCCGGGCACCCGGCGTTTCGCGAGCAGATCCTCCCCAAGATCGGGCGTTGGATTATTCCGGTGGTGGTGACCCCGGAGGGCGCGGTGCTTCAGGACGGGTCCGCGATCATCGATCATTTCGAGGCCCTCGGCACGATGCCCCAGCCCGCCATGGTCGACGCGCCCTGTCAGCAGGCGGTCTCCTATCTGTTTGAACTTTTCGGAGGCGAGGGACTGCTGCGTCCGGCCATGCATTACCGCTGGAACTTCGACGATACCAATCTGGCGTTCCTGGCGGATGATTTCGTGGCTGGATTGGCGCCGGGTACTGACAGTGAGCAGGCGGATCAGTTTTTCTCTACCGCGAGCAAACGGATGCGCCAGGCAACCAAGCTGTTCGGTGTGACGCCCGCGTCAATCCCGACCGTTGAAGCAGCCTATGCGGAGTTCCTGAGCCTGTTCAACGCGCATCTCAAGACGGCGCCGTATCTGCTCGGCGGCCGGCCGACCCTGGGCGATTACGGATTGATCGCACCGCTGTATCCGCATCTGGGCCGCGATCCCTATCCGGCCACCTTGATGAAACAGACGGCGCCCGCGGTCTGGCGGTGGACGGAACGGATGAATGTGCCCGAACAACGCGCCGGCGATTATCTCGATTGCGATGAGGCGGTCTTCGCGGATGACGATGTGCCGGACACGCTCAAGGCGCTGATGGCCTATATTGCCGAGGAGTATCTCCCGGAGATCGACGCCCATGTTGCCTTTGCCAATGATTGGCTCGCGGCGCGGCCGGATCTCGCGGCCGGCACCAACGGGCTCGACAAGCCGGGCGAGCGGACGATCGGGATGGCGGCGGTCCCCTGGCGCGGTACGACCATCGAAACCGGGGTGATGCCGTACCGGTTCTATTTGCTTCAGCGGCTCCAGGATCATTTCGATGCCTGCGATGATCACGGCCGCGCCCGGATCACAGCGGTGTTTCGCGAGACCGGGCTGGAGCGGATGCTCCATATCCGGACCAAACGGCCGGTCGAGCGCCGGGACCATCTGGAGGTCTGGGGAACGCCGCGGTCCTGACCGGCGTTACTTGCGCTGTTTGATCGTGCGGGCACGCAATCGCTTGTCGGTTCCGGGCCCGCCAAGGAAGCCAAGGACGATGGGGATCGTGCCGAACAGCGCGGACAGGAGGCCGATGGTCTCGTTGGACAACTCGCCGACCTGGAAGACGATGAGGCCGATCATCACGAAGACCGCGAGGGTGAGGGGCACCCGGATCAAGGTCCAGCCGCCGTCCGGCACATCGTTCTCCCACCGTGCGAAGGTTCTCTGGGACTCCGCAGCGTCCGACCGGGCAAAGCGTTCAAAGGTCGTATTGCGGAACCGGGGATAGGTCTCCCATTCGACAAAGCCGCGGGCGATCAGCCGGTCGAGGGCCCGATTGTTCTCTCCGCTGACCAGATTGCCCTCGGCCAGATGATGCAGCACAAGCCGTTCACCTTTGTCCAGGCTGTTCCAGGCGGCCCGGCATTCCGGCCAGGCAGCTATGGCCGCATCGGACTCCGGGGGCGTGTCCTCCGCATAGCGGTTCTGGATATACCGGTCGCGGAACACCACGAACACCTGCTGCCAGCGCAACTGTTCCGGTTCGTCCGGCTCGATATCCTTTTCCGACAGCTTACGCTGGGCCGCTAGTTTTTCATCGTCATTATCCGAATCATCGACATTATCCAGGCCCGGATAATGGTCCCAATGTTCGATGAGATTCTCGATCGGGAGGGTGCTGACGAGGTGGATGCGCTCCTGCCGGAACCAGACGATGCGTTCCAGAGCATCGAGCAGCTTAAGCCGCGTTTCGCGCTTCAGGAATAGCTTTTCAAAGCCCGTGATGACGAAATGCTTGGTGCTGTTGCTCGAGATGATCCGGTCGCGGCAGTCATCGAGCGTGTCGAGATCTGACAGCCGGAAAATGGTCCGGCGTTTGTTGGCGTTCACTGCCTCGAAGGTATCGAGCACCAAATTGAGGTCGGACACGGTGGTGCACTCGATGATCGATGACAGGCTCACATGGCGGCGGGAACTCTCCACCGAGAGGTCGGCCGGCGCGCCATCGAGATTGATCCGGGCAAAGGGCCATGGCTCGAGGCGCAGGTCCCGTCGCCGGTGGTCTCCGGCCATGCGCAGGGTCTGAGGCTTGTGCGCGAACAGGCTGAACGGGAATTGGGTGAGCCAGCGGACACCGCGCAACCAGAGCCACAAGGCGGTCGCCACGACGGCAAAGCCAAAGAGGGCGCGGATAAGGCTGTGCCAGGGCTCGCTCAGAAAACCGAACGGGGTCAACAGTTTGGCATCCGGCCAGGTGAAGGTCCATCCGGTCCAGGCGATCATGCCGTTGAAGTGGCGGAAGGTCATGGCAGGACCGGCCCGGACCACCGGTTGTTCGGCCACCGGAAACAGATCCGGTTCGGCCGGAACGGCGCAGATGGTCAAGCCCACGACCTGTTCGTCCACCACATGAATCCGGTCCCGGAGCAATTGCCGGTGATCGCTGGTGTCGCCCGTCAAAAACGGCACGAGATCCATCAGGACCGCTGAAAAGAACGGCAGGGCCAGGGTATCGATCTCGCCCGGCCGGTTGCAGCGCCAACCCGGGCTCGGGCTGGCCGGATCCTGGAACGAGAATTCAGGCAGCAGCGGATTGCGGCCCCGGTCCCAGACCGGTTGGAGATCGTCCGGGAACGGACCGGCGATCAAGGGGGCGGTCGGACGGTCGGGTACGGGGCGGGGCAGAACGCTGTGGTCCCACAAGGAGGCAAACCGCCAGCCGCCGCCAGCGCCAATGTCTGCATGCTGCCAGGCAATCGCGCCTTCCCGGCCGCACAGCCGGCGCAGATCCTCGCGGACCACGGCGCCCATACCCTGAAAGGTCGTATCCTTGAAGCGGGCCGGGATCATCGACCAGGCATCGTCGGTGAAGGCCGCGCAGCGGCGCTCCATGCCGTGAACCGCTTCATCGGCGGCCAGAAGTTGAATGCGCAGCAATTGGAAGGATTTGGCGTCTTCGAAATAAACGAGCGCCGGAAGCGCGCTGAGCAGCGAGACCACCGCCATGCGCACCGGCAGGACCCGGCGCTGTTTGTAGCGCATGAAGTCGCGTGAGCGGTAGGCATTGATCTGGATGAGCGGGATCGCGACCACGGCGAGGATCAGAAACGCCGCGAGCACCACGAGGCTCCACAGATGGGCCATGTGCAGCCCTTGGGAAAAGGCGGCGAAGAACCCGATCAGGATCACGCACACAAAGGCAACCGGCGCGATCACGCGGGCCATCAGGCGGGTGGCCGCCTTGAGATCGCGTTCGCTTTGGGGCCGGCCGGCGAGGCGGCAGCCCAGCAGCACGACGCGGGAAATACCGCCCGCGGCCTGGGCGATGGTGTAGGAAATGGGCCGCATGCGGACCCGGGTGAGCGGATCGGCCGAGGCTTCGGCGTAGGGCAAATGGAAAAGGGTCCAGATGAAGCCGACCGCACAGCCCTGTACCATGATCACCGCGATGAGCTGCGGCAGGCCGCTGGTCCCCGCCGCGATGGCATAGGCGAGGATGGCCGCGGCGATCGGCGTGCCCCACACAATGCTGCGCTTGAGCGGGCGGATACGCTCGGGAAACAGCGGATACCACGCTTCGTTCAAACTGCGCGCGCCCTTGGTCAGGCGCGGCGCCAGGAACCATGTGGCTGTCACCAAGCCCAGAATATTGATCAGCGTGGTGAAGAACGCGGTGAGGAAGATCTCGGATTGCCAGTAGCCTGCGAGTTCGCGGTCATAAAACACGACGACCGAGAGCGGCAGCCGTCCGTCCGGGACCACCGGCTCGACCGCGAAACTGCGTTTGATCCCGCGATAGCGGGCCTCGATTCCGTCGCGGGGCAGCCCGCTGAGGACGGCGTCCTTCAGGCGGGTATTGTCGCCGGTCTGGCGAAAGAAGTCCTCGACCAGGGACCGGCGGTCATCCGAGTGATAGAGAACCTCGAGGCGGTCCGTGTCGAGAATGGCGAACCCGTAGCCGGGCGGCAGGATCGGATGCCACAGGCTCGACATGCGCTTGATCGCGACCGCGATCCGGCCCTCGGGACCGGCCCGCTCGGACCGGCCGATATCGAGCGAGACGGCGGTCAGCTTACGGCCGAAATCGCGGCTCCTGATCCGTTCCAGATAGATGGTCTCGCCGTCAAAGCGCCAGCCACGGTCCTGGGCGGGCTGGCGGTAATAGTCCCGGTCCTTGAGCGGCAAGCGGGGAAGCTCGATGGGATGATGAGTGATCGCCGTACGGACGATATTGCCATCCTCATTGAGCAGGAACGACTGACTGTGCGGTGGATAAAGGCCGCGTAACCAGAATGCCGGGTTGACCAGATCCATGGGCCGTTCGGACGCTCCCGACTGATCCTGCACATCTTCACAGCGCAGTTCTTCACGAACAGTCTGGGCGGTGAGCCCGTGCCGGGCGGCGATGGGCACGGGCAGAAGATGAGAGTACCGGGTTGTCGCGCAGGCAAGCGGATCTGCGGC
>CAZHDI010000017.1:27676-51427 GCA_964531285.1 uncultured Alphaproteobacteria bacterium
GGCAAGCGGATCTGCGGCGCCGCAGGCGAGCGGGCGGACCGGGGCGCCGGCCTGGGTCCCGTCCGGTTGGCAGGCGCGTCCGTAGCCGTTTTCGTAGGTGGCATTGAGGAGGGCCACGGTGTGGCGCAGTTCGGTCCGCAGATTGGTGCCGATGTCGCGGGCGATGGCGCTGGCGGTGCGATTGAGCAGATGGCTGGCCGACAGGCTGTTGAAGGCCGACAGGAACAGCAAGGTCAAAAGCGCCACACCAAGTAGACAGGAGAACGCCACGCCGACAAGATCGCTCGGGCGGATGGCAACGAACTGTCCCAGCGAACGGACCTTGATCAGAAACCAGACGACCACCAACACGAACAAAAACACGATGAAGGCGGTGAGTTGAGCGGCGGTCGGGAGCATGACCACATTGACGATGCCGGTGCGCTCACGCAGGCCCACCACATACCAGACCGGATCGACCCGATCCCCGGCCACCAATGCGCATGTGCTTGCGCCTGATGATCCGTTGGCACTCGTGCCGGCATCGCATTGGGCGTGGATGCTGAACGGGGTCGTCAGGCGCCGGACGAACATAAGATATTGTTTGCCGTCCAGCGTGACCACGGGATGTCCGGCGAAGTCGACCCGGGCGAGCCCGAAAATACCGCCGGCCGCGGTAGCCGCGCTTTGGGCGGCGGCTTCATCGGTCTGCACTCCGGCGGCCTTCAGGGCCTGTCTCAAGGTCTCGGGATCGAGGCCGGGTTGGCCGGGCGCGCCGGTCGTGTCCGATGCCGGCCCGGTCTCCGCGCTGAGGCCGTGATGGCTGGCGATCTTCGAGCGTAACCGGTCGCCGAGCTGACGATCCGTGAAGACGAGGTCGGGGCGCGGCCCGGTGGGATAGAGGGCAGGTCCTTCCGGCGACAGCAGGACCACATGGTCAAGCTGGGCCGTCCCTTCCTGAACGGCCAGATCGCTCAGCGGGATCGACAGAGCCATGATGGTCTGTGTCGATTCTTCCTCCGGCGCCGCGCCGTTCAATCCGGACAGATCCCGAAAGGTGTAGGCCCGCCAGCCGGTCTGATAGCGGGCCACACAGATCATCGGGTCCGAGGAGATCCCGCTGATGTCCTGGGAGCCGTCGATGACATGCTTGCAGCGCCCTTTGATCTTGGTGCCCAGATCGGACGGCGCACCATTGGGGACAGCGGCGGCGTCGATCTCGATGCGCTCGATATTCTCGAAGGAATGGCGCTGGCGCACCTGATTGAGGAAGTTCTCGAAGCGGCCTTCATCGAAAAAGAAATTCGCAGGCTGATCACCCTGGCTCGCGATTTCGTTCCGGTCCGCCTTGCGCTCGGCAACGGCGGCGTCAATGGCCTCGGCTTCGCTGCGCAGGGCCTCAAGGTCCTGTTCGGTTTCGCTGACCGCCGTCCGGAGTTGGGCCAGTTGGGCTTCGCGGGTCAGAGCGGCCGCACGTTCGGTCAACAGATCGTCGAGCGCGGTCTCGCGAACGCGAACCGTGGCCAGGGACCGGTCCCGTGCCTCCACCAGCCGTGCCGCGGTTTGGACCGCCGTGAAGGCATCCCAGATCACCGAGCGTTTGAGAAAGCCGCGGACGGTGAGTTCCTGGCTCAAGCGGTCGCGGTCGATGGATGCCCGGGCGGCGCCCTCGCCGGCGGTCACGGACCAGTCCAGCAGTGTTTCGGTCGGTGACCGCACCGCGCGGTCGGTATCTATGAGCAGTTGCCGGAACGCGGTCAGGATGTCCGCCCCGCTCCAATCGGTCCGGCCCGGGCGTTCCGGCATGTCGGCGATCATGGCGTCGATGCCGGTCAGCCAGGGGCCGATGTCGGCGGGCCAGTCGACATCCTCAAGCGCGCCCTGGGCCCGTACAGCCGCGGTCTGCGCCGTCTCCGCATCGGCGCGGGCGTAGCTGATCAGGGTTTCCGTTTCCGGTGCGTCCGGCGCCGGGTCCCGATCGGTGCGGCTCGGAGACACCGGCGGGGATTGATCCGGCTGCGCATCATCGCCGGTATCGGACTTGGTCCGTTGGGCGATCAGGTCCTTCATCTCGTCAAGGCCGGCGCTGAGGATGCGCTCCAATGTGGCGATGGCGGCCCGCCGGTCGGAAAACTGATCGATATCGTCAGTGAGCGCGCTTTGGCGCTCATCGGCCTTGTCACCGATGATGTTGTAGGACCGGATGAAGACCAGATCGGTCAGATTGTTGGAAATCTCCCGCGCGATTTCCCCGGCGGCACTGTGATGGCGTTGAAGCTGCGCGGCGATCTGGTCGGCGCGGAACTGCATATAGACCAGCAGCAACGCGCCGCCGCCGAAGACGATCATCGCGCACAGATACAGGATCGGGTGCAGCCCTTGAGCAATGCGCTTGAGCATCCGGCGCTATTCCCTTCGATCGGATCCCTCCCGCCGCGCTGTCTTCCTTCGACACGCGCCGCGGTTGCCGGGCGGTCCGGCGATCCCGTCGCGCCTTACTCTTCTCCCGGCATGCGGTCCGGGGGAACCCGCGCCATGCGCTTAGGCGCGGAGCATTGGGGGGAGGTGTGACGCCCGAACGGCTTGCTCCTTCTGCTGGCGATAGAGCGCGCGGCGAGATCTGGGGTGGCGTCCGGCGCATGACTTCGGCGCCGTGCTGGACCGTCTGGCTGCCGGCGACGACTGGCGCAGCCCGCTGGCCCGGACCGTTGGCGCCAAAGGCTATCACCGGGCCGGTGCTTGATTGATACGGTCAGCCCTTCAGCGCGATCGGCAGCCCGGCCGCGATGAACTCGACCCGGGTGGCGGCGCCCGCCACCGTCTGATTGAGCCGTCCCTGGGCATCGCGGAAGGCCCGGCCCAAGGGCGTTTCGGGCACCAGTCCCAATCCCACCTCGTTCGATACGAGAATGACCTGCTTTCTTACACCCGTCAGACAAGTGATGAGCGTTGCGGTTTCGGCCTCCGGGTCCCGGCCCGCATGCATCAGGTTGGACAGCCACAGGGTCAGGCAATCCACCAGCACCACGTCGCTGTCATGAGCGGCCCTTTCCACGGCATTCGGCAGGGCCAGCGGCTCTTCGATGACGGTCCAACTGGCGTCCCGGTCGGCGCGATGGCGCTCGATCCGGGCGGCCATTTCGCCATCCAGCGCCTCGGCGGTGGCGATCAGGCAACGGCGCGCCCCAACGGCTTCGGCACAGGCCTGAGCATGCCGGCTCTTGCCCGACCGGGCCCCGCCGAGGATCAAACGCACGGGCATGCTGGAAAACCCCTCCCGTCACGGGCTACACTCGCGCCATGCCTGGAATTGGCAGCTGGCCGCACTGGTGATTGAGTTTGGACGCTAAGGAACTCGGTGCCGGTTCCGGCGTTATGGTGATTGGGCCTGTCCGCTTGCTGTCTGGCAACCCGCTAATGAAAAGGATCGCTCGCGCGATGGTCCATCCTGTCCGCCGCCTGTCGTCCCTGGTTACGAGCCTCGCGGTGGCCGTTAGGCCCCTGACCGCACTGGTCCTGACCTCTCTGGCCCCGTCCGCGCTGGCAATGACCGCGCTGGCCGGGACGGCCGCGGCGCAGGGCCGGGAGCCGCCGCCCTTTTCCATCCTTGAGATCGAACCGAAGTTGACCCTCGGGCTGGGGGCGGGCGCCGCGCCGCAATATGAAGGCGCCGATGAATACCGGGCCGTGCCCTTTGTGGTCGCCCGGGCCCGGTTCGGCTCGCGCTATTTCATAGGCACGGACGGGCAGGGATTTCAGGCCGATGTGGTCGGCTCGCGGCTGGTGGAGGCCGGGCCGTCGGTTGCCCTGCGGTTCGAGCGGGGGCCGGAGGCCAAGGATGAAGTCATTGCCAGCCTGCCGAAGGTGGATCAGGCCATCGAGGTCGGCGGTTTCATCAATTTCAACCTGCCTTTTGTCGTGACCGACAATCCCCGCGATGCGGTCACGATCGGGATGGCGGTTTTGCGCGATGTCACGAGCGCGCATAACGGGTTCACGCTGAAGACCTCGCTGCGGTATCGCGGTCAGGTCACGGACCGGTTCATTCTTCAGGCCGGGCCCTTCGCCACCTTCGCATCCGAGGCCTTCATGAACGCCTATTACGGGGTGGATGCCGGCGCGTCGGCGGCGAGCGGTCTGCCGCGCTTCCGCCCGGAACCGGGATGGAAAGACGTCGGTGTGACCGTCAATACGCGCTTCATGCTGACCGAACATTGGAACGTGAACGGAACAGTGTCCCACAGCCGCTTTCTGGGCGATGCGGCGGACAGTCCGATCATCAATCAGCGGGGCTCGCCCGCGAGCTGGTTCGGTGGCGCGGCGCTGGCGTATTCGTTTTGATCGTCCATTTGATCGTCCATGATGCCGGTGTTGTTCTGTGTGCCGCGCAAATCGGCCCCACTGGATCGCGCCAGGACTACGGCCACAGGCAGCGAACCGCAGGTTAACCAGAATGCATGATCATCGAGCGAGCACCGGGGCTGTGCGGGGGAGCGGCGAGCCCACGGCACCTCGGCAGAGAAGTATCGCGGCATTTCGTCCGTGTGGCGTGAAAACGGTCGGCTGCGGGTGGTCATGCGGCATTTTGCAATTGTCATGATGTGCGTCATTATGGGGTCATGAGCCAAACCAAAATCCCATTCGATGAAATGTTCGGGGCGAGCGGAGATCTTCGGGCGCCCTATGACCGCTATTTCAACTGGTATGATGGTGAGGACGAAGCGCTCCTCCACCGCAAAGCCGCCGAGTCCGAGCAGTTCTTCCGGCGCACAGGGATCACCTTCAACGTCTACGGTGCGGCGGAGGCCGACGAGCGCTTGATCCCATTCGATATCGTGCCGCGGATTATTTCGGCGCGCGAATGGGGCCGCCTTGTGCGCGGGATCGAGCAGCGGGTGCGCGCGATCAACGCGTTTCTGCACGATATTTATCACCGTCAGGAAATTCTGCGCGCCGGGCGCATCCCGCATCAGCTGATTGCACAGAATGCGGCTTTTCTGCCCGAGATGATCGGCGTCGAACCGCCAGGTTCGGTGTACACCCATATTCTGGGCATCGATATCGTGCGAACCGCCGAGGACGAATTTTATGTCCTCGAAGACAATGCGCGCACGCCGTCCGGCGTCTCCTACATGCTGGAGAACCGGGAGACCATGTTGCAGATGTTCCCCGAATTGTTCGCGCGCGTGCGCGTCCGGCCGGTGTCGAACTATCCCAACCGCCTGCATAAATGTCTGGCCAGCTGCGCGCCGCCAGCGTGCAATGCCCGGCCGGTGATTTGCGTGCTGACGCCGGGCCTTCATAACTCGGCCTATTTCGAGCATGCCTTCCTGGCCGATCAGATGGGCGCCGAACTTGTCGAGGGCGGCGACCTGCGCGTGGTCGACGGGCGTATTGCCATGCGGACGACCCAGGGTTTCAAACCGATCGACGTGCTTTATCGCCGCGTGGACGACGACTATCTGGACCCGTTGGTGTTCCGGCCGGATTCGATGCTGGGCGTGCCGGGCGTCCTCGATGTGTATCGGGCGGGCGGGATCACCCTGGCCAATGCGCCGGGTACGGGCATTTCGGACGATAAGGCGATTTATTCGTACATGCCCGAAATCGTCGAGTTCTATACCGGCGAGAGCGCCATTCTCAAGAACGTGCCCACTTGGCGATGTTCCGAGCCCGATGCGTTGGCCTATGTCCTCGATCACCTCGCGGAACTCGTGGTCAAGGAAGTGCACGGATCCGGCGGGTACGGAATGCTTGTCGGTCCGGCGGCCTCGCGCGCCGAGATCGAGGCCTTCCGTGAAAAGCTCACCGCCAGCCCGGCTACCTATATCGCTCAACCGACCCTGGCGCTCTCGACCGTTCCCATACTGACCGAGGCGGGCCTTGCGCCGCGCCATGTGGATTTGCGGCCCTTTGTGCTCGTCTCGCCGGATGGCGTCGAGATCACGCCGGGCGGCCTGACCCGGGTGGCTCTCAAGGAAGGCTCCCTGGTGGTGAATTCCAGCCAGGGCGGCGGGACCAAGGACACCTGGGTGCTCGAGGAATAATCATGGGCACGCTTGGAAAAACCGCCGGCGGACTGTTCTGGATGTTCCGCTACCTGGAGCGCAGCGAGAATCTCGCGCGGCTTGTGGATGCCGGCTTTCGCATCTCACTGACCCGGTCGCGGTCGGTCGATGACGATTGGGCCTCGGTCGCGGCAACCGCCGGGGTCCGCGATGCCTATCTCCAGCGCCACACCAGTTTCGACGGCGACCGGGTGATCGATTTTCTGCTCCGGGACCGGGCGAATGCGTCGAGTGTTCTGTCGGCCGTCACGGCGGCCCGCAGCAACGCCCGGATGGTCCGCACCGCTCTGACCCGAGAGGTCTTCGAGGCGACCAACGAATGCTGGCTGATCCTCAACCAGCTTCTGGCGGATCCTGTGCGCGAACGCGATCTGCCCGATATTCTCGATACGATCCGTCGGCAGAGCGCGCTCGTGCGCGGCGCGCTTCACGGCACCATGCTGCGCAATGACATCTTCAATTTCGCGCGGCTCGGCACCTTCATCGAGCGCGCCGACAACACGGCGCGGCTCCTTGATGTGAAATATTATGTGCTGCTCCCGTCGGTGTCCTATGTCGGATCCTCGCTCGACAATCTGCAGTGGGAGACCATTCTGCGGTCGGCGTCGGCGCACCGGGCCTATCAGCGGCTCAATACCGGGGACGTCAACGCGGCCGGGATCGCCGAGCTGTTGATCCTCGATCAGCGCCTGCCGCGCTCCCTGGCCTTCTGCTGCTCGAAACTGTCGAACAATCTCGATCATCTGGCAGCGGACTATATGGAGCGCCATGCCTGCCATGACACCGCCGAGACTTTGGCGGCCCGGGTGACCGGGCAGGTGATCGAGGATGTCTTCGATACCGGCCTACACGAATTTCTTTCGGACTTCATCAACCAGATCAACGCCCTCGGCCGTCAGATTGAGGACGATTACAGGTTTTCCAGTTAATCGCATGCGCCTGAAAATTTCTCACCAGACGGACTATGTCTACGACCAGCCGGTGCCTTACGGCCTTCAGGAGCTGCGGATGACGCCGCGCACGGGCCCGGGCCAGACCATTTTGTCCTGGGACTTGTCGATCGAGGGCGGCCAGATCGAGGCGGAGTTCGACGATCAGCATGGGAACCGGGTTCATCTGCTGGGCTTCGAGCATGGTCTGGAGACCATATCGCTCACCTGTACCGGCGAGGTCGAGACCCTCGATCTTGCCGGGATCTTCGGTGCCCATCGCGGCTTTGCGCCGCTTTGGTATTTCAACCGGATCACCGATCTGACCCAGCCGGGCGAGCAGATCCGCGATCTGGCCGAGTCGATCAGCCGGGACGACGACAATCCAGTGAGGCGTCTGCATGCCCTTTCGGCCACCATTGCCTCTCAGGTGCGGTACGAGACCGGGCGCACGCATTCCGAAACGACCGCCGAGGACGCGCTCATCGCCGGGGTCGGTGTCTGCCAGGACCACACCCATGTGTTTTTGAGCGCGGCGCGTCTCATGGGACACCCTGCGCGCTATGTCAGCGGCTATCTCCTGATGGAAGGTGTCGACGTGCAGACCGCCGGCCATGCCTGGGCCGAAGCCTATGTCGCCGATCTCGGCTGGGTCGGCTTCGATGCCTCAAACGGTATTTCTCCGGATGAGCGCTATGTGCGCCTTGCCACCGGTCTTGATTCTCACGAAGCCGCGCCGATTTCGGGTATGCGTTACGGCGCTGGTTCTGAAAGCATGGCCGTGACATTGATGGTGCAGCAGCAATAGCCCGGTCCGTGATAGACTCCGGGTATTGGGGTTGTCCGTTCCTGGGGATTTGGCCGTCATGACCTACTGCGTTGCCTTGCAACTCAAACGCGGGCTCGTTTTCATGTCCGACACGCGCACCAATGCGGGTGTGGATAATGTGTCGGTGTTCAGCAAAATGTTCACCTGGACCGTGCCCGGCGAGCGGGTCATCACCTTGATGACCGCAGGCAACCTGGCCACGACCCAATCGGTTGTCAGTCTGCTCGATGAGCGCACCAAGGCGCCGGAGGACCGCAATCCGTCCATCCTGGAAGCGCCGACCATGTTTCAGGTCGCCCGTTTGGTGGGCAACACCCTGCGCGATATGATCCGCTACAGCGTGCCGGATACGCCCGGCGCCCAGGTGGGCGAGGCGACGTTCGGCGCGACGATGATCCTGGGCGGGCAGATCGCCGGCATGGACCAGCGGCTGTTTCTGATTTATCCGGAAGGCAACTTTATCGAGGCCGGTCCCGATACGCCGTTCTTCCAGATCGGCGAGACCAAATACGGCCGGCCCATCCTGGTGCGGATCTATGAGCCGGATATGAGCTTTGACGATGCGATCAAGCTTTTGCTGGTCTCCTTCGATTCCACGGTTAAAGCCAATCTGTCGGTTGCCGCGCCCTTCGATGTCCAGGTGATCGAAAAGGACCATCTGGCGGCCGGGCATCAATGCCGGATCGAGGCGGATGACGCGAATTTCGCGGCGCTGTCGGCACAATGGGGCGATGCCCTGAAGAATGCGTTTCAGACCCTGCCGCGCTATCCGGGGTGCCTGCCGCGGGCGTAACGCGCGGGTCGCCCGTCCGCACAAGGAGGACAGTCCGTGTCGACCATCGATGAATACGCGGGCCGGCCCTTCGGCACGCTCAGCGATCTGATCCGCCTCCAGGCGCAGGCCCGGCCGTCCCACCCCGCGGTGATCTGCGAGGGCGAGCATCTGGACTATGCCGGGTTCGACCGGCTTATCGACCGGGTCGCGGCGGCACTTCAGCGCGACGGCGTGATGCCGGGCGATATCGTGTCGATCTGTTCGTTGAGTTCTATCGCCTATACGGCTGTTTTTCTCGGCACGTTACGGGCGGGCGCCGCCATTGCCCCCTTGGCGCCGTCGGCCACCCCGGAGCAACTCAAGACGATGATCGCCGACTGCGGCGCGCGTCATTTGTTTCTGGACCGTGAGATCGCGCTGCATCTGGCGCCGGTCATGGGTACGTTGAGCGCCGAGCCGGTCGCGCTGGAGCCCGGCGCGCCGGGGACCCCGTTCGAGGACTGGCTGGCGCCGGAGGGCGCGCGGCCCGCGCCGGTCGAGATCGATCCCGATCAGCCGTTCAACATCATCTATTCCTCGGGGACGACGGGAACGCCGAAGGGCATCGTTCAGCCGCACCGGATGCGCTGGCATCAGATTAGCCGCATGGGGACGGCCGGCTACGGCGCCCATGCGGTGGCGATTTTGTCCACGCCGCTCTATTCCAATACAACGCTGGTGAGTTTTATTCCCGCGCTGGCAGGCGGCGGGACGGTCGTCCTGATGCGGAAATTCGATGCGCGGACGTTTCTTGAGCTATGCCAAACCCATCGGGTGACCCACGCCATGCTGGTGCCGGTGCAGTATCGCCGCATTCTGGATGTGCCGGACTTCGACAGTTTCGATCTGTCGAGCTTTGAGATGAAATACTGCACGTCGGCGCCGTTTCCGGCCGAGCATAAGGCCGAAGTTTTGCGGCGCTGGCCGGGCGGGCTGACCGAGTTTTACGGGATGACCGAGGGCGGCGGCAGTTGCGCGCTGCTGGCCCATGAGCATCCCGACAAGCTGCACACGGTCGGCCAGCCGATCCAGGGCCATGAGATCCGCATCATCGACCCTGACGGCAACAGCCTGCCGCCCGGTGAGGTCGGCGAGATCGTCGGGCGCTCGTCGTCGATCATGATCGGCTATCACAATCAGCCCGCCAAAACCGCCGAGGCGGAATGGTACAGCCCGGAGGGTGAGCGGTTCATCCGGACCGGCGATCTCGGCGCCATGGACGAGGAGGGGTTTGTCACCCTGATCGGCCGGAAGAAGGACATGATCATCTCCGGCGGGTTCAATATCTATCCGGTGGATATCGAACAGGTGCTTGTCGCCCATCCCTTCGTGCGCGAAGCCGCGGTGGTCGGCGTGCCCTCGGTTCGGTGGGGCGAGACGCCGGTGGCTTTCGTGACCCTGGAGGCCGGAACGGCGCTCGCTCCGGAGGAGCTGCGCGAATGGGCCAACGGCCAGCTCAACAAGACCCAGCGCCTCGCTGAGATCCGGGTGATCGACGTCCTGCCCCGCAGCGCCATTGGCAAGGTTCTCAAACGCGAGCTTCAGGATGCTTATGCCAATGGTGCGTGACGGCTGGGACGGCGAGGTCGCGGCTCAGATCTGATACTGCTGATTGAGGCGCTGCATGCCCCGGATCCAACGCTCGTAATTGTTCGCCTTGCGCTGCATGTAATCCAGAACCTCCGGATGCGGCAGAATGAGAAACTCCTCATTCTTAATCGCCCGCGCGCAGGCGGCCGCCACATCCTCCGGTTCGATCATTCCATCAACGCTCGCCACGCCGTCCTCATTGCCCGCCGTCATCTTGGTGCGGACCGCCTGGGGACACAGGACCGAGACCTTCAACCCCTGCTCGCCATAGGTGATCGCCAGCCACTCGGCCAAAGCCACGGCTGCGTGTTTGGTGACCGCGTAGGGCGCTGACCCGATCTGGGAGAGGAGGCCCGCGGCCGATGCGGTGTTGAGAAGATAACCGCCGCCCCGCGCGAGCATGCGCGGCACGAGATGCCGGGCGGCCCAGACATGCGCCATCAGATTGACGTCCCAGATCAGCTGCCATTGCTCATTGGGGACTTCAGGACCGCCGGCAAACCCGATGCCGGCATTGGATACGAACAGATCGATGGCGCCGTGATCGGCTTCGACCGTCTCGATCAGAGTGCGGATATCTTCTTCCCGGGACACATCGGTCACGAAAGCGGGACCGGATACGCGGTCGGCCACGGCGTCCACGCCGTCCTTGTCCATGTCCGCGCATATGACGAGTTTGGCCCCGTCCTGATGAAACCGGTGCGCGAGCGCCCGGCCGATGCCGCTGGCCGCGCCTGTGACGACAACAACGCTGTTTTCGATGTTCATGGACCGTGTCCTCCCTCAATGCCTGTCGGTCTGATTTGACTGTAAGCATTGCGCAGTCATGGGCCGGTCTGCAACCATGGATCCTTGGACCGACAACCCGCCCGGCGTGGACCGGGTCAGACAAGGACAGCATCATGAAAACGGCGGTGATTATCGGCGTCGGGCCGGAGCGGGGCCTCGGGGCGAAGTTGTGCCGGCGCTTCGCCGGGCACGGGCTGCATGTGCTGGTCGCGGGGCGGACCCAGGCGTCCCTCGATACCGTGGTGGCCGGGATCCGCAGTGACGGCGGCAGCGCCGAAGCGGTCGTGGCCGACGCCACCCAGGAAGCCGATATCGCGGCGCTTTTCGAGGCCGCGGGCGAGGGGCTCACCCTAGCGATCTACAATGCCGGCAACAACACGCCGGGCCGGATCGAGGACATGGACGCGGCCTATTTCGAGGCAAGCTGGCGGATCAGTTGTTTCGGCGGGTTCCTGTTCGGCCGCGAAGCCGTCCGGCGCATGAAGCCCCTGGGTGGCGGGACGCTTCTGTTCACCGGCGCCAGCGCGTCCTTGCGCGGCCGGCCGATGTTCGGGGCGTTCAATGCGGCCAAGGGCGCGCTGCGCAATCTGGCCCAGGCGATGGCCAAGGAATATGCCGCAGACGGCATACATGTGGGCCATGTGGTGATCGACGGGGCCATTGCCGGTGACAAGGTCATGACCCGCTATCCGGACTATGCCGCCAAGCTGGGCGAGGACGGTATGATCGACCTCGACGGCATTGTCGATACCTACGAGTTCCTATACCGCCAGCCGCGCCGGGCCTGGAGCTTCGAGATCGATGTGCGGACATTCGCCGAGAGTTGGTAACCAAGCGCTGCGCGCGGGTGTCACGGTGGAGAACGGATTATGACGTATGATGAGATTGTGCTCGGGCGCCGGAGCATTCGCGGATATAAGCCCGATCCCGTGCCCAAGGCTCTCATCAAGGAGGTGCTGACGCTGGCGATGCGGGCCCCCTCATCCTACAATACTCAGCCCTGGAACTTTTATGTGGTCGCGGGCGAGGCTCTCGACCGGATCCGCGCAGGCAACACGGAGCGCACCCTGGCCGGTGTGCCGGACTCGCGGGAGTTCCGCAGCCACGGGGCCTATGATGGCGCGCACCGGGAGCGTCAGATCGAAGTTGCCAAGCAGCTGTTCGGGGCGATGGGCATCGAGCGGCATGACAAGGCCGGCCGTCAGGATTGGGTGATGCGCGGCTTTCGGCAATTCGATGCGCCGGTGTCCATCGTGGTGACCTATGACCGGTCGATCCATGGCGGCGATATCGCGCCGTTCGATTGCGGGGCGGTGACGAATGCCATTGTCAACGCGGCCTGGTCGCGAGGCCTGGGCTGCGTGATCAACAGCCAGGGCATCATGCAGTCGCCCGTGGTGCGCGAGTGTGCGGGCATCGCGGACGATCAGGTCATCATGATCTGCATCGCCATGGGGTTCCCGGACGACAGCTTCCCCGCCAACGCGGTGGTCTCGCGGCGCAAACCGGTGGACGAGGCCACGGTTTTCGTGGGTTTCGACGACGACTGAGGCCGTCCGTGACCGCGCGCACAAGCGAATCTTCAACAGTTTCCCCTACCATGACGCTGTGGGCGGCATGGCAACGGGAACCGGACGATGGCGATAGGGAACGGTGCGGCCGGCGCTGTCTTGGCGGCGATGGTGCTGGCTCTGAGCGGCACGGCACAGGCCAACGGCAGTTCCGTCGTCCGGATCAAGCTGGCCGGGACCCTGGCACCGGTCTGTACCGGACTGGCCGATAAGGAGCCGGGATCCGGTGCCCCATCCGCTCATCCAACGGCCTGCAATTATCCGGGCACGGTCAGGATCGAGGACGGCACGGGGCCGCTCCCGCAGGACGGGGACGCCCGTCTCGATACACTGACGCCCACTCTGATGCTGCGGTCGGCCCGGTCCGAGACCGGTTGGATCGCCATGCCGGGCGCTGCGCGCTTCGATGCGGGAGAAACCGGGATTCTGGTGCGGACCGTCACGCCCAATTGATCCGGTCGTGCGCTTATTGCAGCAGCACAACATCGATGGTGATCGTGTCGCGGTATGACCCTGCGGGCCGGCCCGAGACATCGCCGATCTGGACGATCAGTTCATGGGATTGGTTCCGGACCGAGGCGGACGCCGCCGGCGGCATGATCAACTACTATTTTGGAAATAAGAAAGCGCTCTGGGAAACGGTCGTGGAGTCCATGGTCGACCGGTTTTGCCGGGAAGTCACCTATCCCGTCGATGGCGTGTGCCAAGACGACGACAAGGCTCAATTCGTGGCCTTCACCCGCAATTACGTCCGGTATTGCGCCGCCAATCCGCTGCATACACGGATTATCGTTCAGGCCAGCCTTTCGGCCGATGAGAAGTTCTCCAATCTGCCCGCCCAATTCGTTCAGATCTACCACGATCAATTGGGCGGACTCCTGGACCGTCTCATGGCGGCGGGCGATCTGCCACGCCTGCCGACATTATCATTCGCGCATCTTTATGTGGGGGCCTGTCAGGGCGTTTTTCTGTTCGGCGCTCACCCGACAGCATCGGTGACATCGCCCGATGCGCAGGACGTGGACGCGCTTGTAGACGCGCATATCGAAGCGGTGCTTGCTGGCTTCCTGAGGACTGAGCGGCACACGGATCGCCGCCGGGCGCGCGCCTGACCGAGCGGAGCGCTAGGCCGTCTGAGCCGCGGCGATGGATGCTTCGCTGTTCCTGCGCCGCCGTTTGTCACTGGCGAACAGGGAATAGAGCACCGGCGTGGCAATCAGCGTAAAGAGCGTTCCAATCAGCATGCCGCCGACCAGCACAAAGCCGATGGAATTGCGTGCGCCCGCGCCGGGCCCCGAGACCAGGATCAGCGGCAGATGGCCGACCACGGTGGCGATCGTCGTCATCAAAACCGGACGCAGGCGGACCATGGCGGCCTCCCGTGCGGCCGTGAACCGGCTGCGCCCCTGCTCCTGGAGCACATTGGCGAATTCCACGATCAGAATACCGTTCTTTGCCACGAGGCCGACAAGGGTGATCAGGCCGATCTGCGTAAAGATATTGATGGTCGCGAAATCGGTGAAGGTGAACATCAGCGCGCCCGACAAGGCGAGCGGCACCGACCCGAACAGCACCACCAACGGGTCCCGGAAACTCTGGAATTGCGCCGCCAGAAGGAGATAAACCGCGACGATGGAAATCGCCAACACGCCGGCCAGGGTCTGCCCTTCGCTGCGGATCTGGCGGGACTCGCCCGCATAGTCCACGCCATAGGTCGCAGGCAGAATATCCGCCGCCGCCTCTTCAAGTGTGGCGAGGCCGGTTTCCTTGGTCGTGCCCGGCACGAGACCGCCGAACACCCGAAAGGCGTTGAGTTGCTGGAACCGGCCAAGGGCGCGTGGAACGGTCTCATCGACCAGCCGGGCCATGGACGACAGCGGCAGCAGCGCTCCGTCCGGCGTTCGGATCTGGATGAGATCAAGGGTCGCGGGCGACAGGCGCTGCGCATCCTCAAGCTGCGGTATGACCTTATAGGACCGGCCCTGATAATCGAACCGGCTGACATGGGCACCGGCCAGGAACACGCCGAGCTGGCCCGCCACATCGGCCGCCGTCATACCGAGATCGGCGATCCGGTCCCGGTCGAGATCGAGGCGCGTGGCGCCGCGGTCGATCTTGAGGTCGGTATCGGCAAAGATGAACCGCCCGCTCTCATTGGCGGCCCTTACCAGGGCTTCGGCATAGGGGAGCATCCGGTCGGGTGGGTCGGTCGACAGCACCACGAGTTCCACGTCGTAATTGCCGGCATTGGGCAGGGCCGAGGGCAGGATCGGGAACACCCGGATTCCCGGCTGATCGCTCACCGAGAAAAACACCGTCTGCAGAAGATCCGGGGCCGTGACGCTGCGTTCCTTCCACGGCACGAGTTCAAGCCCGCCGAAGCCGCCTTCCGCGGTGCGGACCGACCACACATAATCCGCGCCATCGGTTTCCAGAAGCCGCTCGACGGTTTCGTTGGCGTAAGCGACGGTGTAATCCAGCGAGGCGTCCGGCGCCGATTGCAGGACCACATTGATCGACCCCTGATCTTCCACCGGCGCCAGCTCGCGCAAGGAAAACATGTAAAGCAGCGGGGCAATGGCGATGGTCGCAACCGCGAACAAGAGGACAGGGCCGCGATAGGCAAGGGCAGTGTCGAGCACCGGTTCGTAAATCCGCCGTATGCGGGCGAACATGGCCGCGGACCCCCGGGCGACACGGCCTTGATCCCGGTCGGTGGCGAGCGCCGCGCTCATGGCCGGCGACAGCGTGAGCGCGACAACGCCTGAAACCATTACCGCGACGGCGAGCGTGAAAGCGAATTCCTTGAACAACGCGCCGGTCAGCCCGCCGAGAAAGCCGATGGGCGCATAGACCGCGGCCAATGTCACCGTCATCGAGATGATGGGAAAGAACAGTTGGCGGACGGTCATCAGGGCGGCCTCGGTCCGGGGCTTGCCGTCACGCACATGGCGGATGGTGTTTTCAACAACCACGATGGCATCGTCAACGACCAGACCGACCGCCAGCACGATGGCCAGGATTGTCAAAAGATTGAGCGAAAAGCCCATGGCCGCCATCGCCGCGACGGCCCCCAGAAGCGAGATCGGAATCGCCACCAAGGGGACCATGGCCGTGCGGACCGAACCGAGGAACAGCACGACGACGAGGCCGACGATCAGAATCGTTTCCATCAAGGTGATGACGATCTCGGTCAGGGCATCGCGCGTGTAAAGCGTGCCGTCATAGGCGGTCTCGATGCGGATGTCGCGCGGCGCGGCGGCCCGGGCGGTGTCCAGTGCCTCATAGAGGGCGGCGGCCAGATCGAGTTCGTTGGCGCCGACCGCCGGCCAGACCGACAGATAAACCGCTTCCGTCGTATCGATCCGCACATCGAGGCTGGCTTCTTCGGATGCCAGTTCGATCCGGGCCACGTCGGAGAGCCGCACGGTCGAGCCGTTCTCGCGCCTGAGCACGATCCGCTCGAAATCTTCCGGACGCTTGAGCACCGTGTCGGCGCGCAGATCGGTTTCGATGCTTGCGTTCTCCGCCGACCCGATGGGGGCCACGAGATTGTTCCGGGTGAGAGCGGTCCGCACCTCGTCGGCGCTGATATTGAATCCGGCGAGCTTGACCGGATCGAGCCAGACGCGCATGGCCGGGGGGCGCGCGCCTTCAAGCCCGATACGCTGCACGCCCGGCAGCGACGACAGGGCCGGCTGCACTTCGCGTGCCAGATATTCGGTGACTTCCGCCCGGCTGCGCTGGTCCGAGGTCACGGCGATGTAAAAGGTCGCCTGCGGACGGTCGGCGCGGCGCACCTCGATGGCCGGCGGTTCGGCTTCCGCCGGGAGATCCGAGGCGATGGCATCGAGTTGGGCGGACACCTGCGACAGGGCCGCCGGCGGATCGGCATCGAATTCCAGCCAGACCGTGACCGTGGACAGGCCCGCCGTGGTCAGACTGTCCACATAATCGACGTTCGGCACGGCGGCGACGGCGCGTTCAACGGGTTCGGTGACGAAGCCTTTCACATCCTCGGCCGATGCGCCGACAAAGCTGGTCGTGATGACAAGGCTCGAGGCGTCGATCCGGGGATATTGCTGGATCGGCAGATCGAAGGCGGCGCGCAGGCCGAGCAGCAGAATGAACAGGCTGACCACGCCGGCCAGGACCGGGCGCCGGATGAATACATCGACCGGCGAGCGGGGCAGGGCGTGCGCGGCATCCTCCGGATCGGGCGTTTGCGCCTGGTATGGACCGGCCATCAGCGGGTCTCCTGTGCCAGGCTGTCGGGACCGCGGCTCTCGCCGGCGCCGGTGCCGCGCGGTGACGGGCTGACCAGCCCGCCGTCGCGCAGCTTGAACACCCCGTCGGCGGCGATGCGGGCGCCTGCCTCGAGCCCGGAGCGGATAACGATGTCGTCCGATCCGATGATATCGCCGGTCCGGACGATCACGGCGCGGGCGCGGGTCTCGCCCTCGCGGTCTTCCAGGATGTAGACAGTATCCCCATAGGGGCTGCGCTTGAGGGCGGTCCGCGGAATCACGACCGTGTCCTCGGGCGGGCCGGTCGGCGCGGAGACCTGCACGAGGCTGCCTGCCGGCGGGCGTGCACCGAGTGTCTCGATGATCGCCCGGAAGCCCAGACTGCGCGATACCGGATCGATGGCGGGTTCACGGGCAATGATCCGCGCCGCGACGGTCTGGGTGCCGATGGTCACCTCAACCGGCTGGCTGGCATCGAAGGCCAGCGCCGCGGCCTGGGGCAGGGCAAAATCCACATAGATCTCGGGGTCCAGCCCAACCAGACTGGTGACGAGATCGCCCTCGGACACATATTGGCCGGGCTGTAAATCGGTGATGCCGACCCGCCCGGCAAAGGGCGCGCGGATGGTCTTGCGGTCGATGGCGGCGGTGAGGGCCGCGACCCGGGCGCGGGCGGCGGCGGCCTGAGCCTGGGCTTCCTGCAACCGGCTTTCCGTGCCGGTGCCGTCCGAAAAGAGTTTCTGTTGCCGGGCGGCCTCGCGGTTGGCGCGGAAGGAATCCACTTCGGCCGCCGCGCGCTGAGCTTCTTCTTCAGCCACGTCGATCTGGACGAGCACAGCATTGGCGGCGACTTCTTCACCGGATTGAAAATTGACCGCGCGGATCACACCGCTGCGTTCGATGCGCAGGTCAACGATGTTCTTGGCTTGAACCTCGCCGATGGCGCGGGCCGTCGGCGCAATGGCCCGGCGCTCGGCAACCGCTTCGATCACCGCCTCGGACGGTTCGGGAAAGCTGGCGCCATAGGCGATGGCAGCCATGATTTGGCTGGTCTTGATTCCAGCCAGCCCGCCGATCATGACGATGGCCGCGATACCCGCCACGGTCCAGGCCAGCCAAGGCCGCCGGCCAGTGCGGCTCGGTTCGTTTGCGTCCTGTCTGTCCACGGGGCCCCCTTGACCGCTCCCGGACTCTGTCGTCCGATGCTTTCGGTATCTTGATACGATACAGTATCGTACTGCCATGAAATGTGTATGGTGTCGAGACTGAGATAGATGCCGGCGCTCCGAAGGGCAGTCTGGGGGGCAAAAAATTTTTCCATCGGGCTGGTCAAGGGTTGCTAGCGTGGCGCTTGAGCCAATTGCGGGACGAAGACGTATGAAAAAATCCGCCGATGGCGCAGATACCCCGGAACACCGGATCCGGGCGGCGGCCCGGGACCTGCTTTTTTCCGAAGGCTTCGGGCAGGTGACCACCGACCGCCTCGCCCAGTCGGCCGGGGTCTCCAAGACCACCATCTACAAGTATTTCGGCGACATGACCGGTGTGCTGCGGGCCGTCGTGACGGCGGAGGCCGATGCATTCCAGGCCGGCATCATCCTCGATCCGCAGACGGAGCAGGACTTTCGGGACGGGGTGATCCGTTTCGGCATCAATCTTTTGACATTGGTCGACGATCCGCAAACCATCGGTTTCGAAATGTCGATCCTGGAACAGGCGCGTACCCATCCCGATGTCGCGCACTGCTTCTATGAGGCCGCGCATCTGAGGACCCATGCGGCTCTTTGCGACATGATCGAAGCCGGGCGCCGGCGCGGCTTCGTGCGCTCGTCCCTCCGGTCGGACCATCTCGCGGATCACTTGATCAGTCTGTGGAAGGGCAACCGTCACGCCAAAGCGCAGCTTGGCCTTGCGGAGGATCGCAAACCGTCTGCCCGCGTCTGGGCCACACAATGTGTCGATCTGGTGTTGGGCTGAGGCCGCGGCCGGCGGCTTCGGGTCAGCGAAACCGGAAAGCAAGGGATGCGGACGAAAGTGGCCGCGGGCGCTATTTGCTGTCGCGGCCCATGGTCAGCAGAATGCCGGCACCGATCACGATCCCGGCGCCGAGAAACATGAGCGCTGTGCCCACCTCGCCAAAGATCAGAGCCATGGTCGATCTGATCAGGATCATAATCGACATGAAGGTGACCAGGGCCCATGCGGCAATCCGGTTTCCGGACATGTCCACCCGTCCTCCCTCATTCGCCCCCGGCGCCCATCGGGCCTTTTGGAGGTGTATTCGGGTTATCTTATTCTAGAGGGATCATAGCGCGTTATGCCCCCGGCGTCGCCACCCGGCGATTGCGGCCATGCGGGCGTGAGGTTTGTGCCGGATTCCGGCCGATCCGGTGCGCCTGAGGCGAGCCGGTCTGGCCTTCGGGGGCGCCGGGTCGGTAAACTGCGATCAGTCAGTGTTCATTCGATCCTTAAAAGGCACCTTCCCATGGCGGAACCGTCCTCCTTGTTTATCGGCCGCGGCACTAAGGACCAGTTTCTGGATCTATCCCTGGCCAATCGCCACGGGCTGATCGCCGGTGCGACGGGAACCGGCAAGACGGTCAGCCTTCAGATTTTGACTGAAGCGTTCTCGGCCCAGGGCGTGCCGGTCTTTCTGGCCGATGTGAAGGGCGATCTTGCCGGGCTTGCGATGCCGGGGACACAGAAGAAAGGTCTGGCGAACCGGGCCCGCGATATTGGTCTTGACCCGTATGAGTTCCGCGATTTTCCGGTCGTCTTTTGGGACCTGTTCGGTGAAAAGGGGCATCCGCTGCGCAGCACCATCACCGAGATGGGACCGGTCCTGTTGTCCCGGCAGTTGGACCTCAACGAGACCCAGGAAGGGGTTTTGACGATTGCCTTCAAGATGGCCGACGATGAGGGATTGCTGTTGACCGATCTGAAGGATCTGCGGGCTCTTCTGGCGCATATGGACGAAAGCAAGCAGGAGATTTCGCGGCGGTATGGCCGCGTGACCGCAGCCTCGATCGGTGCGATTCAGCGCCGGCTCCTGACTCTCGAAACCCAGGGTGGGGATCAGTTTTTCGGCGAACCGGCCCTGAAGATCGCCGACCTGATGCAGCGCGATGCCGCCGGGCAGGGGCATGTCAACATTCTGGCGGCGGATAAACTGATGGCCGCGCCGCAGCTTTATGCCACCTTCCTGCTCTGGCTGCTGTCCGAGCTGTTCGAGGACCTCGATGAGGTGGGGGATGCCCCCGCGCCGCGGCTCGTGTTCTTTTTCGATGAAGCCCATCTGTTGTTCGACACTGCGCCCAAGCATCTGGTTGACCGCATCGAGCAGACGGTCAAACTGATCCGCTCCAAGGGTGTTGGCATTTTCTTCGTCACGCAAAACCCCATGGATATCCCGGACGAGGTGCTCGGACAGTTGGGGCACAGAATTCAGCATGCCCTGCGGGCCTACACGCCGCGCGATGCCAAGGCGGTGCGGATCGCCGCTCAGACCTTCCGGCCCAATCCTGATCTCGATACGGAGCAAGTGATCACGGAACTGGGCATCGGCGAGGCCCTGGTCTCCACGCTGGATGCCAAGGGTGTGCCCACACCCGTTGAGCGAACCCTGATCCGCCCTCCGTCCTCGCGCCTGGGGCCGATCTCGGCGGCAGAGCGACGGGCAGTGCTCCAGGCCAGCCGGATCGGACCGGCATATGACACCGCGGTCGATCGCGAGTCGGCGTTCGAAATCTTCCAAAGACGGATGAAAGCGGACGCGGCGGCCGAGGAACGAGAGCGGGAAACGCCGAAAGCCGCATCGCGCAAGGCGCCGCGTTCCCGCCGCCAGGGCTATGGGGAGACCCTCACCAAATCGGCGCTGCGCCAGATCGGGCGCACGCTCGGACGCGCACTGGTCCGCGGCATCATGGGCTCATTATCGAAACGGACATAGCCTCTAATCGGACGCGGTATCGTTCAGCCGGGCCAGGCAGCCCTCATAGGGCGCCAGGGGGATCGGAAGCAGGCCCGAATTGCCCGATCCGGTGACGGACGATCGGGCCAGAACATGCCAGGTCCCGGCCTCTTGCGGGGCAAATTGAGCCGTGTCCGGCCCGAAGTTGAAGGCGCAGAGGACCCGCTCGTCCGCGGCGGTGCGCTCGAAAATCAGAAGGCCGTCCGGCCCTTCAAGGAAGGTCATGGCGCCGCGCATCAGCGCCGGCGAGGCCGTCCGGACACCGATAATATGCCGGAAGAAATGAAGCGGAGCGGCCGGATCGAGCTCCTGGGCATCGACGGCCAAAGGCACATGGGCCGGATCGACCGGCAGCCAGGGCTCGCCCGTCGAAAACCCGGCATTGGGAGCATCGGCCACCCACGGGATCGGCGTGCGGGCGCCGTCGCGTCCGAGGGTTTCGGGCCAGTTGGCGATGGCTTCGGGGTCGAGGAGCCGCTCGAAAGGGACATGGCCCTGGGGCAGACCAAGCTCTTCGCCCTGATAGAGGACCGGATTGCCGCGCAGGCTCATCAGCAGAAGACCGGCCATGCGAGCGTAGGCCATGGGCTCGGCGGTTCCATGCCAGCGGCTTACCGCGCGGGGCGCGTCATGGTTGGAGAATGCCCAGGACGGCCAGCCTTCGCCGGCAAGGCCCTGCCAGGCGCTCGCTGTCTTGCGTACCAGATCCGGCGTTAAGCGCTCCGCATAAAGATAATCGAAGCTATACGCGGTGTTGAGCCGGGTCTCGCCTTGCGTGTACTGCTTCATCTCGGCCAGCGGGTCGTCTCCGGCGATTTCGGCCACGGTGAAGCGGGCGCCGTAGTCGTCCATGACGGCTCTGATGCGCTCGATAAAGCCGATCATGTCCGGGTGCGACCGGTTATGGATGTGCTGTTGGTAATCGTAGGGCGTGGCAGGCCGTTCGGTCGTCTCATTGACGGGCGGATTGTCTCGGAACTGAGTATCATGCATGCCGAAATTGAGAGCATCCAGCCGGAAACCATCCACGCCGCGCTCAAGCCAGAATCGCGCCACGTCAAGGAGCGCGGCCTGCACCAGCGGATTGTGCAGATTGAGATCCGGCTGGCTGGTGAGAAAGTTATGCAGGTAGTACTGCCGCCGGCGGGCATCCCAGGTCCAGGCGCTGCCGCCGAAGACCGAAAGCCAGTTGCTGGGCGGGGAGCCGTCCGGCTTGGCATCCGCCCAGACATACCAATCCGCTTTCGGATTGTCCCGTGACTGACGGCTTTCGGTGAACCAGGCATGCTGATCGGACGTATGGGAATAAACCTGATCGATGATGATCTTCAGGCCGCGCGCATGGGCTTTTTCAACCAGGTCATCGAAATCGGCCAGGGTGCCGAAGACCGGATCGACATCGCGGTAATCCGCCACGTCGTAGCCGTAATCGCACATGGGCGATGTGAAAAACGGCGACAGCCAGATGCCGTGAACGCCTAGGGACGCCACATGATCCAGATGATCGATGCAGCCGCGCAAATCGCCGACGCCGTCGCCGTTGGAGTCGGCAAAGCTGCGCGGATAGATCTGATAGATGATCGCGCCGCGCCACCATTCGGTGTCGCTCTGCGCGTTTGGGGCTCCTTGCACAGACGAGGGGGCGGGCGACGTGGTGCTCATGATGATCCTGATGCGGCGTTTGATCGATGCCTGTGATGCGGTCTCACCGGCCCCCGCGAGACACGGCATTTATCACCGCACAAAATGTTCTTACAACGTTCCAGGCTCAGTCGTTGATTTTAATGGTGCCGGCTGAGGGATTCGAACCCCCGACCCCCTGATTACAAATGGCCATCTGAGCCTATCGTCCGCCTTCGTCCTACTGCGTAAAAAGCGAAAAATATACTCAAAAACAAGGGGTTAGATTAGGTTGTCTTTCGCGCAGCTTCTCCCGCATTCCTTGACTTTCGCTTCTGCGTGCTTCCGTATTGCTTCCGTGAATCGCCACGGAGGACCCATGCCCCGGCTGACAAAGCGCCTTGTCGATGGCGCAGAGACCTCAAGCGCCGACTACTTCATCTGGGACAGCGACATGCCCGGTTTCGGTCTGCGCGTATTCTCGACAGGCCGGAAATCATACCTCGTCCAATATCGCGCTGGCGGACGGACCCGGCGTGTAAGCATCGGGAAACACGGTGCGCTCACACCTGACGAAGCACGTAAGCAAGCACAACAACTTCTAGCATCCGTTGCACGCGGCCACAATCCGGCAGAGGTGGCGCTTCGGGAGAGGCAAGCGCCGACGGTCAACGCCTTGTGCGACCGTTTCCTGGCCGACCATGTCGCGCAGCGCTGCAAGGCGAGGACCTTGTCTGGTTACCAATGCATCGTCGATACGATCATCCGGCCCGCGCTGGGTCGGCATAAGATCGCCGATGTGACACGGCCCGATATTGCCAAGCTCCACACATCCATGCGTGATCGCCCTTATCAAGCCAACCGCACCCTCGCCGTGCTGTCGAAAATCTTCAATCTGGCCGAACTGTGGGGGCTGCGGCCCGATGGCTCTAACCCCTGCCGGCATGTCCAGAAGTATGCGGAGCGCAAGCGCGAGCGTTTCTTGAGCCCAGACGAAATGGCACGCTTGGGCGAAGCGCTTCAGGATGTGCAGCACGAACGCAGCGAGACCGATGCGGCCATTGCCGCCATTCGCCTCTTGATCCTAACGGGCTGCCGGCTCGGCGAGATCCAGACGCTGCGGTGGGACTTTATCGGCGAGACCCACATTGACCTGCCGGACACGAAGACCGGACGCCGCCGCATCCCGGTCACGCCTGCCGTGCGGCGCGTTCTTGAGACAATACCGCGCGATCCGGACAATCCCTATGTGATCCAGGGCAAGGTGCGTGGTCGGCACTTGACGGACCTTCAGCATCCCTGGCGGCGCATCCGGGCGCGGGCGGGACTCGATGATGTGCGCATC
>CAZHDI010000018.1:0-18432 GCA_964531285.1 uncultured Alphaproteobacteria bacterium
GCGCGGGGCGCCGAAGGACTTGTCGATCACGACATTGCGGCCCTTGGGGCCGAGCGTAACCTTCACGGCATCCGCGAGAATGTCGACGCCCTTGAGCATGCGCTCGCGGGCTTCGGCGGAAAATTTCACTTCTTTAGCGCTCATACGAGATCTCCTCTCGAAACTTGGGGGGGATGGGGCAAGGTCTGCGGGACGGCGGCATCAAAAAAGGCCGCCGGACGGGATCACCCGTCTCACGCAGCCTTCTTGCCCTTCTTCTTGGCTTCCAGGATGCCCAGAATGTCCGACTCTTTCATGATCAGCAGGTTTTCACCGTCGATCTTCACTTCGGTGCCGGACCATTTGCCGAACAGAACGATGTCGCCATCCTTAACGTCGAGCGGGGTGATCGTGCCGTCTTCCCGCTTGATGCCCGGACCAGCGGCGATAACCTCGCCCTGCTGCGGCTTTTCCTGAGCGGTGTCGGGGATGATGATGCCGCCGGCGGTTTTGGTGTCTTCTTCCAGGCGGCGCACCAGAACCCGGTCATGCAAGGGACGGAAAGTCATATCCGACGTCTCCTTAGGGTGTTCGTTGTGACTGTGATGGTTCAGCCCCGCCGCGCCGGGTCTCGGGTCATCGCTGGCCGCAGGGCCAGAGGCTCCAGGCCGGTCGGGCGGGCGCCGAATGCTGGCACTCATGACATGAGAGTGCTAACACCCGGTTCGTGCGGGTAGATAAGGAGAGGCAGGAAGCGTGTCAACAACCCGTGACGAGGAATTTTTCGTCCCCTATGGACGGGCGGCCCTAACGGCGCTCGGGATCGCCGCGCTGTCGGCCGTCTTGGCCGGATGCTCGGGCGAGCCGGCACCCGATTGCGCGGCCGCCGCTCAATGCGTGCGCATTGTCGAACAGCGCGACGGTCTTGCCGAGGACGGCGAAACCGAGTTTTACGTAGTGCGCATCACCAACAGTTGCGAGGCCGAGACCGACATAAAGCTGTGTTTTGAGGACAATCGGTTAACCGCCGATTGCCGGGAGCGCACGGCTGTCGCGCCCGGCGCCACGATTCGCGAAACCAAAGAGCTGCGGTTTTTCGGTGATCGGTTGAAACTGTTCTCCCGGCACACCGATAATGCGGTATCGTGCCGCTTCCCCGGGACCGACACGGTGCGGTTCTAGCGTCAGGGCAAACGAACCGTCCGGCGTGGCCGTCGGGCGTGACCGTCGGTCAACCTGCGGTTCGGTGTGCGTACCGTCACACGTCAGGTTCGTTCTTGTGTATAGCCCCCGTGGATACCGGGCGGGTTGTCCCCAACCCGGTGAATCCGTCACGCCGCAGCCGACGCATTGTCATCGGACGGACCATCCCCTACTATTTAGATGTCCGGTCACGAACCGGACATAAATCCTCAGGGCAGGGTGAAAGTCCCTACCGGCGGTATGTCGCGATGATCGTGTTGGATCGGCTGCGATGAGCCCGCGAGCGCCCATATCGCCTGATATGGGGTCAGCAGATCCGGTGAGAGGCCGGAGCCGACGGTGATAGTCCGGATGGGAGAGGATGTCGGACCTGTGCAATGGCACGGGGCCGTGCGCTATGGGCATGCGCGCCGATCGTCAGGATCGGTCCGTGGTCCATAGGTTTCCCGCAAACACGCCCTGATTCTGGTCACCAGTGCTCAAGGAGCCGAACCATGAATCAGACCGTACAGGACCCGATGACCCTGGAGTCATTCGGCGATCCCACGACCCGCGTTGAAAACGCGGTGGCCGCCTTACGCGAGGGGCGGGGTATCCTGGTCGTCGATGACGAGGACCGGGAAAACGAAGGCGACATGATCTTCGCCGCCGACAGTCTCACCACGGAGCAGATGGCGCTGATGATCCGCGAAGGTAGCGGCATCGTCTGTCTGGTGATGACCGATGAACGTCTGCGCGCGCTCGATCTGCCGCCCATGGTCGACCGCAACACCTCCAGCATGGGCACCGGCTTCACGGTCTCCATCGAAGCCAAGGAGGGTGTGACCACGGGCGTCTCGGCGGCCGACCGCGTGACGACGGTCAAGACCGCCATCGCCGAAGGGGCGCAGCCGGACGATCTGGCCCGTCCCGGTCATGTGTTTCCCTTGCGGCCCATGCCCGGCGGCGTTCTGGCCCGGCGCGGCCATACCGAAGCCACCATCGATTTCGTGACCCTTTCGGGCCGCGCGCCTTCCGGCGTCTTGTGCGAAGTGATGAACCCGGACGGCACCATGGCCCGCCTGCCCGAGATCATCCGGTTCGGCCGGGCGCACAATATGCCCGTCGTCACCATCGAGGATCTGGCGCGCTATCGCGAGGCCCGCGAGACCGCCGCGGCTTGAGCATAGCCGCCCTTCCATTCGCGGCCGGTCAGCCGGCCGCGACCGGGGCCTGATCCGTCGCCGGCGGATCAGGCCACCAGCGCGCCTTCATGGCGCAAGAGCCAGGCCTTGCGTTCCAGGCCGCCGCCGAAGCCTGTCAGGGAACCGTCCGCGCCGATCACCCGGTGGCAGGGCAGAATCAGCGGGATGGGATTGAGTCCATTGGCCCGGCCCACCGCGCGCATGGCTTTGGGTTTGCCCACATGGGCCGCCATGGCGGCATAGGACCGGGTTTCGCCGGCCGGAATGGTCCGCAAAGCCCGCCAGACCTGGCCCTCGAAATCGGTCCCCTGGGGATCGACATCGAGATTGTCCAGCGCATCCGTCCGGCCACTGAAATAAGCCTCGAAGGCCGCTCGTGTCGCGGCATGGGGCGGACCGTCCGTTATGCCTTGCACCTTGAAATACTGGCGGGTCCGCCCGGCCAGACGATCCTCGCCGCCGGGAAACGCGACATGGATCACCGTGCCGTCGCGCATGACGATCGTGAGAGGGCCGATTGGGCTGTCCTGAACGAAGCGGGTGAGGGTCATGCGGGCTCCAATAACATGGTCCACAGGCGGATGGTGGCATAGGCGCGCCAGGGCCGCCACGCTTCGGCGCGGGTCTGGAGGGCTTTGCGTCCGCCGGCGGACAAATCGAGGTTGAGAACTTTCAGCACGCCCAGATCCGTGCCCGGAAAGGCGTCCGGATCGCCGAGCGCGCGCATCGCAATCGTTTCCGCGGTCCACGGGCCGAGGCCGGGCAGGGCGGCAATGGCGGCGCGGGCATCATCCGGCGGCAGACTGTGCATGTCGCGCAAAGGGCCGTCGATGAAGGCGCGGGCCAAGGGCCGCAGGGCGGCGGCGCGTTTGTCCGGCATGCCGAGGGCGGACAAATCACCCTCGGCCACCGCTTCGGGGGTGGGAAACAGCCAGGAGAGCCCCGGCATGGCATCGCCGCATTGGGGCAGCGGGTCGCCGAGACGCTCCGCCAGACGCCGGGCCACGGTGCGTGCGCCTTTTTCGCTGACCTGCTGGCCAATGACCGCCCGGCAGGCGAATTCGAACACATCCCAGGTGCCGGGCACCCGCACGCCGGGTACTTGTGCGGCGTGGGCGCCCAGAAAGCCGTCTCCCGTGAAGGCGGCGTCTATGGCCGCGCTGTCCGCATCGAGATCGAACAAAGCCTTCAGCCGGCGGACCACCGGGCGTAAGGACCGCGCGGTCGGCAGCACCAGGCGCGCCGCAATCCGGTTGTGACCGTCCAGAAACCGCGCCGCGATCATGCCGGGACCGTCGGGTGTGCGGATGGTCCGGGCATAGCCCGTCTCGTCGCTGGTCTCGATGCCCTCCAAGGTCCGTTGGCGCAGGAACCGCAACAGCCGGTCCCAGGCAAACGGCGGACGGTAGGCCAGGGTGACGGTCAAAGCCACGCCCGCCGGTCCGTCCCCGCCGGCCGGCGGGGGCGGGTCGCCGTCTTCTGCCATGGCCTTCCGGGAGGCTGTGGGCGAGCGGTGAAAACTTTTCAGATAGGCATCGTTGAACCGGCGCAGGCTTTGAAACCCGGCCGCCAGCGCAATATCGCTCATGGGCAAATCGGTCCCGTCCACGAGCCGCTTGGCCATATGCAACCGCTGGGTCACGGCGACGGCGGTCGGCGTGGTGCCCAGATGATCCGCAAACAGACGGCGCAAATGACGCTCGCCCACGCCGAGCCGGTCGGCGAGCATGCCGACACTGCCCTCATCGAGCGCGCCGTCCTCGATCAGCCGCAAAGCCCGGTGAACCGTGGTCTCGACACCGACCCACACGGGGCTGCCCGGCGCGGTTTCGGGCCGGCATCGCCGGCAGGCACGAAACCCGGCCTGTTCCGCCGCGGCCGCGCTCGGATAAAAAGTGCAGTTCTTTTCTTTCGGTGTCGGCGCGGGGCACACCGGCCGGCAATAGATCCCCGTTGTCCGCACGGCGGTGAAAAACCGGCCGTCGAAGCGGGCATCGCGCTGTTCCACCGCGCGGTAACAGATGTGAGCATCGAAGGTCATGGCGCCAGCATAGCACCGCCCGTCCGGTGCGCTGGCCATTTTCGGACATGATTATTCGGCGGCGTCCATCAGCGCCGCCCAGGTCTGGCGCTTGCGATAGATCGTGGACGGATTGATTTCCAACCGGGCGGCCGCCGCATTCACATTGCCGCCGCACCGCGCGATGGCCGCCTCGATCGTCTCTTTCTCCACCAGCCAGAGCGGGCGGATCTCGTCCTTGGACGCCATCGGGACGGGGGAGATGCCGGCGGGCCCGGGCCGGATCGCAGCGGCCCGGTCGCGCAGGCTGGCGGGCAGCATGGCGGCGGTCACCTGGTCGGCATCGTTGAGCACGACCGCGCGGCGGATCACATTTTGCAGTTCACGGACATTGCCGGGCCAGGCATGAGCCAGGAGGATCTCGGCGGCGTCGGGCGTGAACCCGGTAAAGGCCCGGCCTTCCTCGGCCGAAAAGCGGGCCAAAAAGGCTTTGGCGATGAGCAGAATATCCTCGCCCCGCTTGCGCAGCGGCGGTAGCGCCAAGGGCAGCACATTGAGCCGGTAGAACAAATCCTCGCGCAACCGGCCGTCGATCACCGCGCGCTCGGGATCCCGGTTGGTCGCGCACACGAAACGGACATCCACATTGGCGGTTTCGTTGCCGCCGACGGGCGCGACATCGCCGGTCTGAATGAAGCGCAACAGCTTCGATTGCAGATTGATGTCCATCTCGCCCAGTTCATCCAGGAACAGGGTGCCGCCATGGGCCTGACGCGCCGCACCCGGACGGTCGGCGGTTGCGCCCGTGAACGCGCCGCGCACATGGCCGAACAATTCCGATTCCATCAGATCTTTTGGAATCGCCCCGCAATTGAGCGCCACGAACGGCCCGTCCGCGCGCGTGCTGCGGGCATGAATCGCCTGGGCCACGACATCCTTGCCGGTGCCGCTTTCGCCGGTGATGAAGACGCTGGCCTTGGACGCGGCCACCTTGTCGATCATCCGGTAGACCGCCTGCATGACGGGCGAGGCGCCGACAAGGCCGTCGAACGACTCACGCTCGGTGTCTTCCTCGATGGTCTTGAGTTCGCGTTTGACCCGTCCGCTGTCGAGGGCCTGGCACACGGTGCGGACGACCTTGGCCGCGCTGAACGGTTTCACGATGAAATCGATCGCCCCTTCGCGCATCGCCCGGACCGCGGTGTCGAGTTTGCCATCGGCCGTAATGACAACGGTGGGCGGCGATTCGGGCCGGGCGCGCAAACGGGCCAGGACCTCGAAGCCGTGCAGATCCGGCATGTGCAGATCAAGGAGGATGATGTCCGGCGCATGGGTTTTGGCGGCCTCGAGACCCTCCGCACCGGTCTCGGCATGGCGCACGGCAAGGCCCGCCGCGTCGAGCGCGGTGCGCAGCAGGCGCGCCATGGACGGATCATCCTCGATCAAAAGGACGGACGCGGAACAGGGCGGGCGATCGGACGGCGAAGCGGTCATCGGATCCCGGGCGGTCAGGTAACAGACGGTCGGGTCACGGGCCGGCATGCGGCGCGCTGCGCCGACTCACAGGCACTGAGCCCATCACGCTACGGAGCGAGTCGGGGACCTGCAAGTCGGGGACCTGCAAGCGAGAGGCGCCCTTTGGCCAACGGACCATTCAGTTTGGGTTCAGCCACCCGATGACACGCTGGCCCCGTTAATGCCGCGTTAATGCGGCCTCAGTGAACGGAGGTTGCCATGTCGGACAATGGCACAGGAAGCGGCGCCCGGCGTCTGGTCTTTACCGCGCTTGCCGCAGCGACAACGGGATTGATTTTGGCGTTTGGCGGGGTCGCGGCGCCGGCCCATGCAGCCAGCGGGTCGGCTGCATCGGCCAGCGCGGCGGCTGATCACCACAGAGACCGCAGGGACGACCGTTATGACCGCCGGCGCGACCGGCGCGATGACCGCTATGACCACCGGCGCGACCGCAGGGGCGACCGCTATCACCGCCGGCGCGACCGGCGCGACAATGTCGATGTTGGCATTTACATCGGTTCGGATTCGTTCGGGTTGTATCTGTCGCGCGACGAGTACCGCAAGCGGGACCGCTACCGGAAGCGCCGCTATCGCGACCGCCGCTGGGCATACGATTATCAGCACCGGTATCCGCGGGCCGGCCACTGGTACACGGGCCGCGACTATGCCCGCTATCACCGGGGCCGCCGGTGTCATCCGGTCTTCAAGCGCGGCTATCACCGCGGCCGTCCGGCGCTGTTCCGGGCCAAGGCCTGCTATGACCGGCGCGGCAATTACTACATCAAACGCGGCAGCCGTCGGCTCGTCCGGCACTACTGACCCCACGCCCTGACGGGGCGGACCGACCGGAGCGGCACGGCCTTGTTCAGGCTGTGCCGTTTCGTATTTGGCGCGGTCAATTTCGGTGGCGGAGCTGATGGCGCAGGGCAGGGAGGAATCGGTCACGGAACTGTGATCGGTCCCCATATAGCGCGGCAGAACACGCGCCCCATCTCCAATCAGGAAGGCAGCGGTGAAGCCGCCGCCTGACGAACGCGAGAGTTTTTCCTCCCCTCAACATCTCGCTGTTCCGCGCTAGGGCTCTGCCACCTCCCCTCGGCAGAGCCCTTTTTCGTGGGCTCAGTTCAAGACGGCGATTGGCGAGGAGAGGGGGGGGGACAGCCGGCAGTACGCCGGCCCCCCTGATCAGGCCCTCTGGATGAGACCTGAAATCAGGCGTCCGGCGCGGCCTGCTTGGTCGGCTTTTCAATGGTCACCCGGTCGGCCAGCGTCTGGAGCCGGTCGATGTCCCGGATATAGAGAGTCTTGGCTTTGCGCTCGGTGATGCCGGCCTGCTGGAGTTGGCTGAGCACCCGGGCGACGGTCTCGCGCGTAGTGCTGGCCTTGGCCGCGATCTGGGCTTGGGTCGGCAGCGGATAGATCAGCCAGGACTCAGGGCGCACGGGATCGGGACGCACCAGTTTCAGCAGTTCCGAATAGACCCGCTGATAGGCGCTCAAGGTCGCCAGATCCATGATCCGCTCATCGCACACCCGCACGATCCGGGCGAGCTTCTGCATGACCTGAACGGCGATCTCGGGATGCGCCATCAACAAATCGTGAAAGCCGTCGGGATCCAAAGCGGCAAGTTTGCACTGGGTCATGGCGCGGATGGTGGCCGAGCGCTCGCCGCCGTCGATCGCCGCCAGTTCGCCGAAATAATCGCCGGCTTCGAAAGCCGCGTAATTCACTTCCCGGCCCGAGAGCGAGTAGTTCACCACCGCGACCCGGCCTTCGACGATAAAGATGATGTGGTTGTTGGCCATCTGCGGCGACAGGATTTGGTCGTCCTCCCGCGCGATCAGCCAGGTACAGCGCTGCTCGAGGGCGCGCCGCTCGTCATCGCCCAGAACGCTCAGGAGCGGGATGTGGTCGAGACGGCCCGCCTCATTCGCCCTTTGGAGACTGGGGAAATCCGCCTCGGCGCTCACGGCGGCCGGACGATTCGATGCAGTTTCGGGTCCGGCAATAACTGTACTCTGCGGAGCCATGACTCTTCCCATCAGTCGGCACGCGCTTACTCCGAGCGCGTTGCCTGCCAGGGCGCGGCCCGCCACCGCACCACTCCGTATCGTGTCCACAGGGCGGAACTTTACCGTCTTGGATATAAAAAGGCCAATACGTCCATTGCAGTGCGGCATCTCATCAGGCACCGCACCACGCATCCTGGCCATAAACGCAGGCGCGGGCCAGATCCGTCACGCCCTCTCATGGGCACGCCTCTGGGTCTTTGGGGGTAGAGGCCGAAGATCAAGGCCACTGATCGCCGCTGGCGATGCGCCGAGATCTGGCGTACATAACCGTCTCGCGCTCGTGCGGAGGCTGCATTATTTGTCCGCAACGGGCATGGGAGAGGGAACAGGACCGGTTCTGACGCGTTTGAGCTTGCGGAACCGGTGCATTGAGACCATGCACATCCGGCGGACGCCCGCCTCTCTGGGCCGCTAAACCGACCATCGACGTCATCATGACGTCATCGACGAAACATTCGGAGCGCTATCATGATTTCGCGTCTTACCACGAAGGTCCTTGTCGCCATTTCGGCAGCGGCTCTGCTGCTCGGCGCCTGCACCACCGATCCTTACACCGGCGAGCGCCAGATCAGCCGGACTGCCATCGGCGCCGGCGTCGGTGCCCTGGGCGGCGCGGCCATCGGCGCGCTGACCAATACCTCCAGCGGCAAGCAGGCCGCCCGTAACGCACTGATCGGTGCCGGTGTCGGCGCGCTGGCCGGCGGCGGCGTGGGTGCCTACATGGACCGCCAGGAAGCCCAGCTGCGCCAGCGTCTGGCCCAGACCGGTGTCGGCATTCGCCGCGTCGGCGACAGCATCGAATTGGTGATGCCGGGCAATATCACCTTCGACACCGATGTCTCGGCCATCAAGTCGAACTTCTATCCGGTGCTCGACGATGTCGCGCTGGTACTGAATGAATTCGACAAGACCTATGTGCTGGTCGAGGGCCACACCGACAGCACCGGGTCGGACAGCTACAACCAGCGGCTCAGCGAAGAGCGCGCCGGGTCGGTCGCTCAGTACTTCATCAACCGCCGGATCATGGCCCAGCGCCTGATCGTCGACGGGTATGGCGAAAGCCGCCCGATTGCCTCGAACAGCACCCCGTCGGGCCGCGAGCAGAACCGCCGCGTGGAAATCCGCATCGAGCCGTTCACCGGCTGATCGGTGCGCCATCCATGACGTTGGGGAAGCCCGGCCCGTGCGGCCGGGCTTTTCCGTTTTGACGGCCGCGCCCCTGGCGCAGGTCTGAAACCCGGTGTAGAGCCAGAAGGCGATGCGGCGCGGCGGGGCCTGTTGGGCTGGCCGCGAACCAGGAGAAGGAGCGTCACGGCATGACGGCAGAGGGATTGTTCGTTGAGGATCTCACCCTCGGCATGGCGGCCAGCCTGTCGAAAACCATCACCACCGAGGTGATCGAAGCCTTTGCCGCCGTCTCCGGGGATACCAATCCGGTCCATCTCGACGAGGCATTTGCCAGCACCACCCGGTTCGGCGGGCGCATTGCCCATGGAATGATGACCGGCGCGCTCATTTCGGCGGTGATCGGCACCAAACTGCCCGGCACCGGCTCCATTTATATGAGCCAGTCGCTCAAATTTCGGGCGCCGGTCAAGGTGAACGACACGGTCGAGGCGACGGTGACGGTCAGCGCCATCGACGCCGCTAAGGGGCGGGTCACCCTGGCCTGCGCCTGCACGGTCGGCGAGACGGTCGTAGCCGATGGCGAGGCGCTGGTTCTGGTGCCCAAGCGCGCCGGGTGACCAGGGCGCCGATGGGGCGCGGCCAGCCAATTGCGCAAGGCGGTGTTATCCCTACCGTGCTAAGTCCGATCCCGGTTTTGCCCCAAGCGATTCGCCTGACAGGACCCTGACCATCCGCCATGGACATCCTGCGCTCATATGCCGATCTGCCCGCCAGCGCCAAAGGCGCCGTGGTGGCCCTTGGCAATTTCGACGGCGTCCATCGCGGCCATCAGGCGGTCATTGCCGCGGCCCGGTCGCTGGCCACCGATATGGGCGCGCCGCTGGCGGCCATGGTCTTCGATCCCCATCCCCGGCGGATCTTCCGCCCCGATGATCCGCCGTTTCTGCTGACCAGCCTGGACACCAAATGCCGCCTGCTCGGCGCGCTCGGCGTCTCGACGGTCTTTGCGCTGCCCTTCGATGAGGCTTTGCGGTCCCTCACGGCCCAGCAGTTCGTGCTCGATGTGCTGGTGACCGGCCTTGCGGCGGTCCATGTGGTCGCCGGGCCGGATTTCCGGTTCGGCAAGGGCCGGGGCGGGGATATGGCGGTGCTCTCCTATATGGGCGAGGCCGAAGGGTTCGGCGTCACCGCGGTCGGCCCGGTCGGCGACGAAAACCTGGGAGCCGGCGAACAGATTTCCTCGACCGCGATCCGGGCCGCTCTCAAGGCCGGAGAGCCGGAGGAGGCCGCGCGCCTGCTCGGGCGGCCATGGGCGATCGAAGGCTTGATCATTACCGGCGATCAGCGCGGCCGGACCATCGGTTTCCCGACGGCCAATCTGCGGCTTGGGGATCTCATCGAGCCCCAGCTTGGGGTCTATGCCGTCACCATGACCCTGAGCGACGGCCCGCAGGCCGGGCGCTATACGGGCGTGGCCAATCTGGGCCGCCGGCCGACCTTCGACAAAACCGATGTTCTCCTGGAAACCCATCTGTTCGACTTCGGCGGCGATCTTTATGGCCGTCAGGTGAGCGTCGATCTGCTCGCCTTTTTGCGGCCCGAACGCAAATTCGACGGTCTTGAGGACCTCAAACGTCAGATTGCCCGCGACAGCGAAGCCGCCCGTGCCATCCATGCCGCCCGCGGGACCGTGTGACCGCGCGCAAGCCGGTTCCGATCCCGGTTTACGCTCCGCATCCAGGTTGCTAGAACCCAAGCATGACCTTGATTTCCGGCCATAGCCGCATGCGCGGCCCGTCGATAGTCCCCGCGCCGCATGCGCGCGCCGGGCGGTCGCGAATTATCCGCCCGGTCCTCCGCGCCGCGCGGCGGGCCGGGTAAGACGGCGCCTCAAGATGCTCGCGCCCCCGGTCCGACAGGGCGGGCGCCGGCGCCGCCAGTTCCATCGTTTCCCGATCCATTCCGATTTCGGACATCCGCCCGGCCGCCGGGCGTGAGCGTCCCCAGTGAGGCAAGACCGCAATGGCCAAAGACACCGCCCCCGCCGGCAAGGGCCCCAAAGACACCGGCACCGAGGGCACGGATTACCGCGACACTCTGTTTTTGCCGCGTACGGATTTTCCCATGATGGCGGGCCTGCCCAAGCGCGAGCCGGAATGGCTGGCGCGTTGGGAAGCGCTCGATCTGTACGGCAAGCTGCGCACCCAATCCAAGGGCCGCGATGTGTTCGTCCTGCATGACGGCCCGCCCTATGCCAACGGGCATCTGCATATGGGCACCGCGATGAACAAGATCCTCAAGGATCTCGTCGTCCGCTCTCAGCAGATGATGGGCAAGGATGCGCCTTATGTTCCGGGCTGGGACTGTCACGGCCTGCCGATCGAATGGAAGGTCGAGGAACAATACCGCGCGCAGGGCAAGAACAAGGACGACATCCCGGTCGTCGATTTCCGGAAGGAATGCCGGGATTACGCCAATCACTGGCTCGACATTCAGCGTGCCGAGTTCAAGCGTCTGGGCGTGATGGGCGAATGGGACAATCCGTACACGACCATGGCCTTCGATGCCGAGGCGCGGATTGCGGCCGAGTTCATGCGCTTCGTCATGGACGGCTCGCTTTATTGCGGCTCCAAGCCGGTCATGTGGTCGGTGGTTGAAAAGACCGCTCTTGCCGAGGCCGAGATCGAATATCACGAGAAAAAATCCCCGACCATCTGGGTGCGCTTTCCCGTGGTGTCAGGGAATGCCAGCGTCGAAGGGGCAAGCGTGATCATCTGGACCACCACGCCCTGGACCATCCCCGGCAACCGGGCGGTCTCTTATTCCTCGCAGATCCGCTACGGCGCCTATGAGGTCGGCGACGTGGACGAGGGCGCGCTGGCGCGGGCGGGCGAAACGCTGATCCTGGCCGACAAGCTGGCCGAAGAGGTGCGTCAGGCCGCGAAGATCACACGCTGGACCCGAACCCGCGATGCCGATCCCGCCGGTGCTGTCATGCGCCATCCGCTGGCCGGTCATCCGGCGGCGGACGGCGGTTACGGTTTCGATGTGCCGATGCTCGATGGCGATCATGTTACGGACGAATCCGGCACGGGCTTCGTGCACACCGCGCCGGGCCATGGCCAGGAAGACTACGAAATCGCCACGCTCAAGCATGGCATCGAGGTGCCGCATACGGTGGGCGAGGACGGGGTCTATTTCGATCATGTGCCGATCTTCGCGGGCAAAGCGGTCCTGACCGCCGAAGGCAAGGACGGCGACGCAAACGGCGCGGTCATCAAGGCGCTCATCGAAGCCGGTGCGCTCCTGACCAAGGGCTCGGTGCGCCATTCCTATGCCCATTCCTGGCGGTCCAAGGCGCCGATCATCTATCGCAATACGCCGCAATGGTTCGTCAGCATGGAGACGACGGGTCTGCGGACAAAAGCGCTCGATGCCATCGACAATCAGGTCACCTTCTATCCGCCCCAGGGGCGCAACCGGATCCGCTCCATGGTCGCGGGCCGGCCAGACTGGGTGCTCTCGCGCCAGCGGGCCTGGGGCGTGCCGCTGACCGTCTTTGTCCATAAGGAGACGAAGGAGATCCTGCGCGACGAGGCGGTCAATACGCGGATCGTCGAGGCGTTCCGCGAGGAGGGCGCCGACGCCTGGTTCACCTCCGATCCGGCCCGCTTTCTCGGCAATGAGTACAATGCGGACGATTACGAGCAGGTGACCGACATTCTCGATGTCTGGTTCGACTCCGGCTCGACCCACGCCTTCGTGCTGGAAGACCGCGGCATGAAATGGCCGGCGGATCTCTATCTCGAAGGATCCGACCAGCATCGCGGCTGGTTCCAGTCCTCGTTGCTGGAGGCCTGCGCCACGCGGGGCCGCGCGCCTTATGACGGCATCCTGACCCACGGCTTCCTCAATGCCGAGGACGGCCGGAAGATGTCGAAGTCGCTCGGCAATGTGATCGCCCCTGACACGGTGATCAATCAGTATGGGGCGGATCTGCTGCGCATGTGGGTGGCGAGTGTCGAGTTCACCGAGGACACCCGCTTTGGCCATGAGATCATGAAAAACAGCGTCGATGCGTACCGCAAGCTGCGCAACACGCTGCGCTATATGCTGGCCAATCTCGACGGCTGGTCGGAAGAGGAGCGGATCGAACGGGCGCGCATGCCGGCCCTGGAGCGCTGGGTCCTGCACCGGCTCGCGGAGCTTGATGTTCTGGTGCGCGAGAGTTACGCGACCTACGACTTCAATCGGGTGTTCCACACCCTGTTTAATTTCTGCACGGTCGATCTGTCGGCGTTCTATTTCGACATCCGGAAGGATGCGCTCTACTGCGACCGTCCGGATTCGGACCGCCGCCGGGCCTGCCGCACCGTGCTCGATGAACTGTTTTCTTATCTGACCGCCTGGTTCGCGCCGGTGATGTGCTTCACCATGGAAGAAGTCTGGCTGACCCGCTTCCCCTCGGACACCGACAGTGTGCATCTGCGCACCTTTCCCGACGTGCCGGCGGACTGGCGCGACGAGGCTCTTGCGGACCAATGGAAGAAGCTGCGGGCGGTGCGCCGGGTGATCACCGGAGCGCTCGAGATCGAGCGGCGCAACAACACGATCGGCTCCAGCCTGGAAGCCGCGCCGGAGATTCATATCGACGATGCGGCGTTGGCGGATTCGCTGATGGGGCTCGATCTGGCGGAATTGTCGATCACGTCGGATGCGCGGTTGATCCGCGGTCCGGTGCCGGAGGGTGCCTTCACGCTCGACGATGTGCCCCATGTCGGCGTCGTGTTCAAACCGGCGCCCGGACAAAAGTGTCAACGGTCTTGGCGCATTCTGCCCGAGGTCGGCAGCCATCCGGACTTTCCGGATCTGTCGCTGCGCGATGCCGATGCCGTGGCTTATCTGATCGCCCAGGGCAAATGGACGCCGAATCCGGTCAAATCCGGCGGCGCGGCGGATGCGCCCAAACCGGCTTGATGCTACGGTTTGGCCCAATTGCGCCGCGCTGCGGCATCGGATAGCGCACAGGAGACATCATGAAGCGGTTGATGCCCTTCTTGACCAGCGTTCAGGAGAAAGTGGAGCGGGCCGGGGGCGTGCGCCGTCTCGGCGTGATCGTGGCGGTGCTGGTGTTCGCTCTCGATCAGGCATCGAAAAATCTGCTGCTTTACGGCTTCGACTTCATCGCCATGCGTCCGGGCGAGGCGATCGCGGTGACCCCGTTCTTCAATCTGGTGATGGCCTGGAATCGCGGCGTCAGCTACGGGATGTTCCAGGCCGACAGTTTTGCCGGCAAGGCCATGCTGGTGGCCTTCGCTCTTGGGGTCACGGTGCTTTTGTCGTTCTGGCTGGCCAAGGCGCGGCACTGGCTTTTGGCCCTTGGGCTGGGCCTCGTGATCGGCGGCGCGCTGGGCAATGTGCTCGACCGTGTCCTTTATGGCGCAGTCGCCGATTTTTTCGACTTCCACGTCGGGGGCTATCACTGGTATATTTTTAACGTTGCCGACATAGGAATTGTTGTCGGCGTCGGGCTCTTGATTGTGGACGGTCTTGTGCGTCCCGAGGAGCCCGAAACCGGGCCGAAAGCTGGGCTGAAAACTGGCAAGACGGCTCGGAAACCAGCGGACGACTCGCCACCGGCGTAACGTCTCTGCGCCGCGGGGCGGCATGGCGGCCCTTTAGCCGGCCGCCAGAATATGATGTACTGAGTTCAGAATGGATCCGCCGGGTTGGCTGGCCGATCCGTCACAGACGAGGATGCGATGCGCGAAACGAGTATGACGGGAGCACGGACCGTGTTCGGGGGCGCGAAGCTGGGTTGGGCAGCGCGTTTGGCAGCAGTGGCGGTCATTTGCGCGGGTCTGCCGGCGTGTAGCGGCCTGAGCAAGGCGCTGGGGCTGCAAAAGTCGTCTCCGGATGAGTTCGCGATCGCCAAAAAGGCGCCGCTGGTCATTCCGCCCGATTTCGCCCTGCGCCCGCCGCGCCCGGGTGCGCCGCGCCCGCAGGAGCAGCAGCCGGCCAACACGGCCGCTCAGGCTCTGTTCACCGGCTATGACGACAAAATCGCCAAGTCCGCCTCGCGCGGTGAAACGGCCTTCCTGTCCCGCGCCGGTGCGCTGGAAGCGACCAGTTCGATCCGCCTGATTCTCGATCAGGAAACAGCGCAGCTGTCGCGCAAGGATCGGTCTTTCGTTGACATGATCCTGTTCCGCTCGCCGGACGAGGACGTCAAGGACGCGGTCAAGATGGCCGACAGTGTCGAGGGGACCGAGCCGGCTGCCAGTGAGGATGCCGGCGATACCGCGGCAGAGGCGGAACGAACGGGCTGGTTTTAGCCCAAACAGACCCCGCCCCACAGGCGCTTGGCCGGCACCGGGTCTGGCCAGCGCTCGCCCTCAAACCTGGACGAGCTATGATGTATCAGGCGCGCCGTGGATGACGGCCGCGCCCGATAGTGTATTGACCTTGGCGCCGTTGACCGAACTGTGCGCCTCGCCCGATCCGGTCCGGGCCTTGGCCACGCTCGCGCCGAGCGCCGCGAACCGGCTCACCCGTCCGCGCATGACCGACGCGTTGGGCGCCGTACCGGTCATCCCGCCCGTGTCCACACCGTCCAGTCCGGTGCTGCGCAAGGCCCCGTCCGACGAGCTGGCCGCCGCGCCGCGTGCGCCATCCTCCCCTGCGCCCGATACCGCAACCGTTCTGCTGACACCGACACCGCTGACACCGGCGCCTCTGACCCTTGGGCCGCCGCCGCGCGTGCCATCCGGGACCGGCGATCCGGTCCCTGCCGCGCCGGTTCTGTCTCCGGCTTTGGAGATGCGCCGCGCCGGGCCCGCCCCGGATCTGTGGCAGGCGCCGCCGCCCGCACCGGCGGCCCCATCGCTGGCCCCATCGCTGGCCCTGCCTTTGGCCCTCACACCGGCGGGCCGCCCGGCGGAAGATGCGCCCACGCCGGCGCCGGTCGTGCCAGACTGGCCGCCGGCACCGCAGCCAAGTCTGCGCCTGTCGCCGGGCCGTTAACCGGCATCACAAGGTCGGATCGGCACGGATCGGCGCGAATCGGATTGAGTGGTGTGCCAGCGTGGTGCACCGGCCCCTCGATACGGGTGCGCGTGCGCCATTTGCGCTGAGCATTCTGTTTTGAGCGGAAGGAGGCCGTCATGGGTTCGGCCCCGGCAATGCCCCCGTCAGACACGGCAGCCCCCGGTGAGGCCGCCGCGCGCGCCATTCGCCGCCTGCCCGACAGTGCGGTGAATCAGATCGCGGCGGGCGAGGTGATCGAGCGCCCCGCGAGCGCGGTCAAGGAACTGATGGAAAACGCGCTCGATGCCGGCGCGCGGCGCATCGACATCCATGTGGAGGATGGCGGGCGGGCGCTGATCGCGATCACCGATGACGGCTGCGGTATGGACCGGGCGGGCCTCGCGCTCGCCATCGAACGCCACGCCACCTCGAAACTCGAAGCCGACGATGCCGGCGATGTGGATCTTCTGGATATCCGCTCGCTCGGCTTCCGGGGTGAGGCGCTGCCCTCCATCGGCGCGGTCGCGCGCCTGGCGATCACCAGCCGGACCGCCGGATCGGATGAGGCCTGGGGCATCACGGTCGAGGGCGGCACGGTGCGCGGGCCGGACCCGGCGGCGCTGCGCCTCGGGGCCAGCGGCCATGGCACACGGATCGAGGTGCGGGACCTTTTTTTCGCGACCCCGGCCCGCCTGAAATTTCTGAAATCCGAACGCGCCGAACTCACCGCCATCGCCGACACGGTCCGCCGTCTTGCCATGGCGCACCCCCACGTCGCTGTGAGCCTGCGTCACCAGACCCGCGCCGTGATCGATTTGCGCGCGGAAGCCGGCGGGCTCGATCCGTCCGCGGATGAGGCGCGTCTGGCGCGCCTGTCGGCGATCCTGGGGCCCGAGTTTGGCGCCAATGCCGTGCCGATCGCGGCGGGGCGCGAGGATATCGCGGTTTCAGGCTTTGCCGGGTTGCCGACCTTCCATCGGGCGACCGCTCAGATGCAATATCTGTTCGTCAACGGACGGCCCGTGCGCGACCGGATGCTCATGGGCGCCCTGCGCGCGGCCTATGCGGATTTTCTGCCCCGGGACCGGCATCCCGCCGCTGCCTTGTTCCTGACCTGTCCGCCGCAGCTCGTGGATGTCAATGTCCACCCCGCGAAACATGATGTGCGCTTTCGCAATCCACCGCTGGTGCGGGCCTTGTTGATCGGTGCGCTGAAGGACGCCCTGGCGCGCGCCGGGCACCGGGCCTCCAATACGGTTGGCACCGCGACCCTGGACGCGCTGCGCCCCCAAACGGTTCCTATGGGTTACGGCCGCGCCGCGCAGCCGGGCTTGCGGCCCGTACCGGCCTATGGATCGGGGCCCGTACCGGCCTATGGATCCGGTTCGGTGCCCCAGGGTCTGGCCGAGGCGGCGCACGCCTTCCATGCGCCGGTCCGCGAGGGCGCGGCTTACGATCCGCCGGGCGCGCGCACCGAGGATCCGTCCGGGGCCGAGGTATCGCCGGACCATCCCCTGGGCGCGGCGACGGCGCAGATCCATGAGAATTATATCATTGCTCAGACGGCGGATGGCCTGGTCATTGTCGATCAGCATGCGGCCCATGAGCGTCTTGTCTATGAGCGCATGAAGCGCGATTTCATCGATGCCGGGGTCAAGACCCAGATGCTGCTGATCCCGGATGTCGTTGAACTGGGCACCGAGGCCGCCGAAAAGGTTGCCACGCGTGCCGAAGAACTGGCGGGGCTGGGCCTTGTGCTGGAACCTTTCGGGACCGGTGCCGTGCTCGTGCGCGAGACGCCGGCTCTGCTCGGTCAGGCGGATGTTCAGGGGCTCGTCCGGGATCTGAGCGATGTGCTGGATGAGATCGGCGAGACGGTTGCCTTGCGCGAGCGCCTCGACGCGGTGTGCGCCAGCATGGCCTGCCATGGCTCGGTGCGGTCAGGCCGGCGCCTGACGGTGACGGAAATGAACGCCCTGCTGCGCGACATGGAAGCCACGCCCCATTCGGGCCAGTGCAATCACGGCCGGCCCACTTACGTGGAGTTCAAGCTCAGCGATATCGAGCGCCTGTTCGGCCGGCGTTAAGCCGCGGCCACGCCGGCCGCATCCGGCTTGCGCGCTTCCATGGCGATCTCGGGGATGCGCCGGGCCGGGTCGTGGTCGGGCGACCAGTAGAACCGGCTTTCGGATTCGACCTTCAGGAAGGCCGGGTCTTCGCAATCGTTGAAGGCGCAACGCCGGATATCGGTGAACCCGGCCTCCGCGAGCGCGCCGGTCATCGACGGCTCGTCCCACATCCACAA
>CAZHDI010000018.1:18532-49585 GCA_964531285.1 uncultured Alphaproteobacteria bacterium
TCGATCTGCGTAAACCCGGACGGCGGCTCGTCGGCATCGTCGCCTGCCATCTCCAGGATCGCATGGGCGTCCGCCGCCAGCCAGCCGCCGGCCAGGGCCGAGGCAAGGGCCAGGGCACCGAGGCCCTTGCGGTAGGGCGGGTCGCAGAAGACCAGATCGAAGGGGGCCGCAAAGGCAGGCGGGCGCGGCCCTAGCCGGGTGGCGTCCCGGCGCAGCAGTTTGGCCCGGCCCGCAAAGCCCAGCCGCTCCATGTTGTCGCGAATCGCCCCGCGCGCCGGCGCGCCGTCATCGACCAGAACCGCCGTTTCGGCGCCGCGCGACAGGGCCTCGAAGGCCAGTGCGCCGGTTCCGGCGAACAGGTCCAGCACCCGGGCGCCCGCGCAGGGCCGCAGCCCGTGTTCGATCACATTGAACAAGGCCTCGCGCACCCGGTCCGAGGTGGGCCGGGTGGCGGCGCCGTCCGGGGCGGTCAGGCGCTGGCCTTTCTTGGTGCCGGCGATGATGCGCATCGCGATCAGTCCTGCGCCGGGGGCCGGGCGCGGCGGCGGGGCTTGGGCGCGGCTTGGCCAAGCTGTTCGCGGATGATCTTCGGCGGGATTTCCGCGACCGCGCCGGGGGCCAGATCGCCAAGCTGAAACGGGCCGTAGGAGACGCGGATCAGGCGGTTCACCCGCAGCCCGAAATGTTCCATCAGGCGGCGCACCTCGCGGTTCTTGCCTTCGCGCAGGCCGACGGTCAGCCAGGCATTGCCGCCCTGGACCCGGTCGAGCTTGGCGGTGGCGGCCCGGTAGCGCACGCCGTCGATGACGAGCCCCTCGGTGAGCCGGTTGAGATCGCCGTCCTCGACCTTGCCGAAGACCCGCACCCGGTAGCGCCGCAGCCACCCGGTCGACGGCAGTTCCAGGGTCCGCGCCATGGCGCCGTCATTGGTCAGGAGCAAAAGCCCTTCGGAATTGAGATCGAGCCGCCCGATCGACACCACCCGGGGCAGGTCTTTCGGCAGCGCGCCGAACACCGTGGGGCGGCCCTGGTCGTCCCGGTGGCTGGTCACCAGACCCTGGGGCTTGTGATAGCGCCAGAGCCGGGCTGCATCCGGTTCGGGCACGGGCTTGTCGTCCACGGTGATCGGCGTGCCCGGTACGACGTTGACGGCCGGGGTCGTCAGAACCGTGCCATCGACCTTGACCCGGCCAGCGGCGATGAGCTTTTCGGCATCGCGGCGCGAGCAGATCCCGGCCCGGGCGAGGACCTTGGCGATCCGCTCGCCCTTATCGGTCCCGTCGCTTGCGGACGCGTTTTTGGAGGGGGTGCGTGTCATGGCCGGCATGTGTGCGGCCAGCCGGCGGGAAACGCAAGGCCCCCAAACACAGCTTGCCAGCGGATCGGGCCCTGTGCAGGCTCGCGCCCATGAGCGCACCCACACCGGCATCCGCTGACATCGACCGGGCCGCCATGGCCTTGGCTCTGGCCGAGGCCGAGGCCTGCGCCGCGCGCGGCGAGGTGCCGGTCGGCGCGGTGATCACCGATGCCCACGGCCAGGTGCTGGCGCGGGCGGGCAACCGGATTATCGAGCGGCGCGATCCGACGGCCCATGCGGAAATCCTGGCCCTTCGCGCGGCGGCGGCGGCCCTCGGCAATGAGCGCCTGATCGGCTGCACTCTTTACGCGAGCCTGGAGCCTTGTGCCATGTGCGCCGGCGCCATCGCCCATGCGCGCATCGCCCGTGTGGCCTTTGCCGCCGAGGACCCCAAGGGCGGGGCGGTGCGCCACGGTCCCCGGTTTTTCGCGCAGCCGACCTGCCATCATAGGCCGGTCATCGACGGTCCCGGCACCTGGACCCATGAGGCCGCCCAGGCGTCACAGACCTTGAAGGCGTTTTTCAAAGCGCGGCGTCGTGGTGGGTGACGGCTTGTCGGAGCCGGGCTAGAGTCGGGACCAACGCAGTCAGGACGGAATTGTTCGCAAGGGAGGAAGCCGCATGAAATTCGAACACAGCGATAAGGCGAAATACTGGATGGAACGCGTCCAGCAGTTCATGGACGCCCATATCGAGCCCAACGAGGAAACCTATGCCCGCCAGATGGAGGGCTTCGGCACCAATCGCTGGCAGGTCCCGCAGATCCTGGAAGATCTGAAGGTCAAGGCCAAGGAGCAGGGCCTGTGGAACCTGTTCCTTCCCGAAAGCCGCCGCGGCCCGGGCCTCCTCAATGTCGAATATGCCCCGTTGTCGGAAATCATGGGCCGGATCGGCTGGGCGTCGGAAGTCTTCAACTGCTCTGCGCCGGACACTGGCAATATGGAGACGATTGAGCGCTACGGCACCGAGGAACAGAAAAAGCAATGGATGGACCCGCTGCTCGCCGGTGACATGCGCTCGGCCTTCCTGATGACCGAGCCGGCGGTGGCCTCGTCGGATGCGACTAATATCGAGACCCGCATCGAGCGTCAGGGCAATGAGTATGTCATCAACGGGCGCAAATGGTGGTCCTCGGGCGTCGGCGATCCGCGCTGCAAGATCTACATCCTGATGGGCAAGACCGACCCGAGCGCCCCTGCTCATGCCCAGCAGTCGATGATCCTGGTCCCGGCCGACACGCCGGGTATCAAGGTCGTCCGTATGCTGCCTGTGTTCGGTTACGACGACGCGCCGCACGGCCATGCCGAAGTCATTCTCGAAAACGTCCGTGTGCCGGCGGAGAATATCCTGCTCGGCGAGGGCCGCGGTTTCGAGATTGCTCAGGGGCGTCTTGGCCCGGGCCGCATCCATCACTGCATGCGGACGATCGGGGTCGCCGAGCGCGCACTTGAGAAGATGTGCGAGCGTCTGCTCACCCGCGAAGCCTTTGGCAAAAAGATCTACGAGCATTCCGTGTGGGAACAGCGGGTCGGCGAAGCGCGCACCAATCTTGAAATGTGCCGCCTGCTGACGCTCAAGGCCGCCTATATGATGGACACCGTGGGCAACAAGGTCGCCCGCGGCGAGATCGCCATGATCAAGGTGGCGGCGCCGCGCGTCGCGCTCTCGATCATCGATGATGCGATCCAGGCCCATGGCGGCGGCGGCGTAACGTCGGATTTCGGTCTGGCGCGCATGTTCGCCTCGATCCGGACCCTGCGTCTGGCCGACGGCCCGGATGAGGTCCACAACCGGACCATCGCCCGGATCGAATTCAAAAAGCACATGGACCGGCTGAAGCAGCGCGGCGTTGAATAAGCGCTGATCCTGCCCATTTCAGATATGCCATCAAGGCGCCAGCATCCCATGGGGTGCTGGCGTTTTGCGTCTCTGACGGGAGGATGAGCCCATGGGCGACACCGAAACCGCTGCGCCGCTGACCGGCGGCTGCCAGTGCGGCCGGATCCGCTATCGGGCCGCCGGCGGGGTCGAGCCGGTCAGCCTGTGCCATTGCCGCATGTGCCAGCGCGCCACGGGCGGTCTGTTCATGGCCATTGTGCCGGTCGAGCGGGCATGCCTCGATTGGGTGACGCAGCCGGCCGACGGGTTTGAAAGCTCCACCATTGCCCGGCGTCTTTTCTGCTCCGCCTGCGGATCGCCGATCGGCTTTGAATTCGTGGGCGGAGAGTATGTCTGCGTCACCATCGGCACGCTGGACGATCCGGATCGGGTGCCGCTGCCCGGCCGTCAGGTCGGGCTCGAAGGCCGGGTCGCCTGGTTCCACGACATCGCGGACTGGCCCCAGATGACGTCCGACGACAATGACAGCATCACGCCGGAGCGCCGGGCCCGGTTCGTCTCCCAGCAGGACCCGCGCCGTCAAACCTGAACGATGCTCTCGGCGATTGCGCGGGCGCGCGCCTCGAACGCGGCCTGCGTCGCCTCGCCATCGGTGGCGCACACGAGATAACCGCCGCCCGCCGCGATCGTCCGCGCGATCGGCGGCCACATGACATCCGGGTCCTTGGCCGCGCGCCAGCGCCCGGCAATCGCCGGGTCCATGCGGGAGGGGCCGCCAAAGCGCTCGGGGCGGGCCTTGGCGCCGTCCCAGATCTCAGAGTTGAGAAGGCCCGGACACAGGATCGTCGTGCCGATGCCGTCCTGCGCCAACTCGGTGCGCAAGGCCTCGGCGACGGCAAAGGTGCCGTGCTTGGTCGTGGCATAAAGCGGGAACGGCAGTTCCGGCGCGCGCAGTGCGGCCGAGGACGCCGTGATGCCCACATGACGCGGCCCCTCGGCGGCATCCATCAGCGGGCGGAAGGCCTGGGCGGTCCAGATGACGCCCAGCACATTCACCGAGAACGCCCAGTCGATGGTCCGGTCCCGGCCCGCGAGCAGGCTTGAGCCGGTGCCGACACCGGCATTGATCCACAGAAGGTTCAGCGCCTCGCCGCGGTCCTGAAGGGCCTGCGCGGCTTCGACCGCCGCGTCCCGGTCGCTGACATCGAAGACGAGCGGAAAGGCCGCCGGGCCGATCTCGCCGGCCACCCGTTCGGCCGCCTCCGCGCGGATGTCCTGCACGCAGACCCGAAGCCCGCTTTCCGCCAGGCGCCGGGCCAGCATGGCGCCGATGCCGTCGCCCGCGCCGGTCACGAGGGCCAGGGTGCCGGAATAATGGGACAGGTCGGTCATGGGCGGATCCTCGCAGCGCGGCTGTTGCGATCAAAGTAAAATGAATGTTTTCGTTTACAATATGCACCGGCGCGGGCCACTGTCGAGTCATGAGTCTCGACGCGTTCCGAAAAAACCGGGCGGCCCATAAACGCGCCGCGGTTCTGGCCGCCGCCCGGCTGCGCTTCGGCCAGGACGGTTTTGCGCGCGCCAATATGGATGCCATCGCCAAGGCCGCCCGGGTCTCTACCGCGACCCTCTACCGCTATTTCCCGTCCAAAGCGGCTTTGTTCCAAGCGGTCGCGGTCGCCAGCATCGAAGCCATGGAAGCCGACCTGCCGGCCGAAAACGCGGCGCCGCTGATCCGTCTTGAGCGCCTCGCCGTCGCCTATGCGCGTCTGCTCTCGACGCCGGAGGTGCGCTCTACGGTGCGGATGCTCATCGCGGAGACCGGACGGGGCGGGGACCTCGCGGGGCGGTTTTACGACGGGGTGAAGCGGCGCATCGGCGATGGCTTCAGCCAGGTCATTCTGGACGCGGCCCGGGCCGGCGTGGTGCGGGCGCCCGGCGATCCGGGCCACGCCGCCGGCCAGCTTCAGGGTATGATCGAGCATGCCACGCTCATGCGCGGGCTGATCCTCGGCGACGATGTCCCCCCGGCTCAGGAGGCCGGCGAGATCGCCCGGTCGGCCCTGGCCACATGGCTGGCCCGATGGGGCGGCGCGGCGCCGTCCGCGCCCCCGGCGGGGGACCCGGATGCCGAAAGGCCGCCGCTTTGACACCGCCGGGGCGGGCCATTACCTCTAGCGCTCCACCCGTCGCACTCCTGCCGAGGACAAATCCATGGCCGCTGCCGATCCCCACACCCAGGCCCTGTTCGATGCCGCCGAGCGCCTGTTGCGCGATGCCAAAGCGCAGGGCGCGGACGCCGCCGATGTGCTGATCGCGGAAGGCACCGCCGTGGATGCGGGCTGCCGGCTGGGCGAAATCGAAGACATTGGCCGCTCCGAGGGCCGGGACCTGGGCTTGCGCCTGATGTTCGGGCGCCGTCAGGCGGTGGTCTCGTCGAATGACCTGTCGGAAAAGGGACTGGCCCCGCTGGCCGAGCGCTGCGCCGCCATGGCCCGCATCGCGCCGGAAGATCCCTATTGCGGCCTCGCGCCGGAAGACCGGCTGGCCACCAGTTTCCCGGCGCTCGATCTGTCGGACACGGCCGAGGTGGCGACCGAACGGCTTGTGGAGATGGCCCGCGCCGCCGAGGATGCCGCCCGGTCGGTCGATGGCATTGTCAATTCCAACGGTGCCGGGGCGGGCTACGCGCGCAGCCGGATCGTGCTCGCGACCTCTCACGGCTTTGCCCAGAGTTATGAGAGCACCAGCTATAGCGTGTCGTGTCAGGTGGTCGCGGGCAATGATGATGGCATGGAAACCGATTACGACAGCACGTCGGCGCGCCATCTGGCCGATCTTCAGCCGGCGGAGGATATCGGCCTCGAAGCCGCGCGGCGCGCGGTCCGGCGTTTGAGCCCGCGCAAGGTGGACACCCGGAAGGTGCCGCTTATCGTCGAGCCGCGTCTTGCCTCCGGGATCCTGGGTCATCTGGCCGGTGCCATCAATGGCAGCGCCATCGCCCGCGGCACGTCGTTTCTGAAAGATGCCCTGGATACGGAGGTTTTCGCGCCCCATGTCCATGTCCACGACGATCCGCGCCGGGTGCGCGGCCTGCGCTCCAAGCCGTTCGACGGCGAAGGGGTCGCCGCCGAGGCCCTGACCGTGATCGACGCGGGGCGCCTGACCACCTGGTTCCTCGACAGTGGGACGGCTCGCCAACTCGGTCTTGAAACCAACGGGCGGGCCTCGCGCGGCACTGCCGGGGCGCCATCGCCGTCCATCACGAACTTCTATATGGCGCCGGGTACGGACAGCCCTGAGGATTTGATCAAGGACATCGGCCAGGGACTTTATGTAACGACCCTGTTCGGCCAGGGCGTCAATCTGGTCACGGGCGATTACAGCCGGGGCGCGGCGGGTTTCTGGATCGAGAACGGCGAGATCGCCTATCCGGTCAGCGAAATCACGGTGGCGGGTCATCTCAAGGACATGTTCCGCCATCTGACGCCCGCCAATGACCTGACCTTCCGGTATGGCGTGAATGCGCCGACCCTGCGGATCGAGGGACTCACGGTTGCCGGATGACGCGGGCAGACCGCCCGGCATGGATGATCCGGACCGCGCGCTTCTGATCGAGGCGGTGCGCGATGCCGGCGCGCTTGCGATGAGCTATTTCACGCGCGACTACGACATCTGGGACAAGCCCGATCAGACGCCGGTCAGCGATGCCGATATCGCGGTCAATGACTTGCTCCGGACCCGGTTGATGGGGGCGCGGCCCGATTATGGCTGGCTTTCCGAAGAGTCCGGCGACGACCGCAGCCGGGTCGGGCGCCCCCGCGTCTGGGTGGTCGATCCCATCGACGGGACGCGTGCCTTTGTCCGCCGGCGCCCGCAATTCGCGGTCTGCGTTGCGCTCCTCGAGGACGACCGCCCGACCATCGCGGCGATCTTCAATCCCGCGTCGGGCGAGTTTTTCGAGGCGCTCGACGGCGGCGGCGCCCGGCTCAACGGCGCGCCCATGACGGTGAGCGATTGCCGGGCGCTGGAGGGCTGCCGGATGCTGGGCCCGCGCGACATGTTCGAGCATCCCGCCTGGCCGACGCCATGGCCGGCGATGGATCTTGATAACCCCAATTCCATCGCCTACCGCCTGGCGCTGGTCGCGGCGGGGACCTGGGACGGCGCCATGTCCCTGTCCTGGAAGAGCGACTGGGATCTGGCGGCCGCCGATCTCATCGTGCGGGAGTCTGGCGGGCGGATCTCGGCCCATGACGGCACGCCGTTCCGCTTCAACCAGCCGCAGCCGCGCCATCGCAGCGTGATCGCCGCGGGCCCGGTGCTCTATGACGCCATTTTCGCGCGTGTCGGCCATATCCGGTTGCCGTAAGGCGTGTGAACACGGTGGTTTCAGGGGCCGGGATGGGGCCAAGGTGTATCGCCACGGCAGGAATGCCGGTAGAAAGCGCGTCAAACCACGCGATCGCACAGGACGAAAAACGGGGCTTTGACCATGGCCAAGCAATTGCTGCATCTGGTGTTCGGCGGGGAACTCGCCGATCTGAGCGGGCAGGTGGAATTCACCGACCTGTCGAAACTCGATGTTGTCGGGATCTATCCAAATTATCGGGAGGCGTATAACGCCTGGCGCGGGGCCTCCCAACGGACGGTGGACAACGCGAAAACGCGCTATTTCATCGTCCATATGCACCGCCTGCTCGATCCTGAGTCCGAACCGGCGCCGCCCGAGGACGACGAGCGCGCGGGCGCCCGCTAAGGCACGCACCGTGCTAGGCTGCGCTGAGCGGCGCATAAGCAGCGGACCAGAATGAAATACGTCCTACACACGGCCGAAGACGACACCGACGCGGCTGGCGCGCAGACGCCGGATCGCTGGCGCTATAGCGAGTGGTCGATCGTCAAGCGGCTCGTGCGCGAGCACATGGCGCCCCATTGGCGGCGGATTTCCGTTGCCATCGGCGCCATGCTGATCATCGCGGCCATGACATTTCTGGGCCCGCTCCTGATCAAGCAGGTCGTCAACGATGTGCTGATCGCCAAAAAGGTGGACCTGCTGTGGGTGATCGCCGGGGCGACCATGGTGGTGTTCACGATCAAGGCGCTGGCCATGTTCGTCCAGGCCCGGATCATGGGATTCATCGGCTTCCGGATCGTCAGTGATTTACAGATCATTCTATTCGACCGGGTTTTGCGGTCCGATCTCAGCCGTCTCAACGATACCCATTCCGGGCGCTTCACCGCCAGCTTTTTGAACGACACGCAGATCATCAAGCGGGCCGTCGGCGGCGCGGTCACCGATATCTTCAAGAACGGCACCACGGCGATTGCCTTGATCGCGTTCGTTTTCTGGCAGGATTTCATGATGGCCTTCGTCGCCACGGTCATCCTGCCGCTGATCGCTTTCATCATCCGCAAACTGGGCAAGCGCACCCGCAAGGCGGCCAAGAAGGGCATGGCCGAGACCGGCACCATGGCCATGCTGATTTCCGAGTCGCTCGACGGAATCCGTCTCGTGAAGGCCTATGGTCAGGAAGAGCGCGAGACCCAGCGCATGGCGGACTCGGTCGAGCGCCGCCTGACTTTCCAGTTGAAGGCAATCTATTCGCGGGCGATGGCCTCGCCGGTGACCGAATTGCTGTCGGGCTGGGCGATTGCGCTCGTCATGCTCTATGGCGGTTATCAGGTGATCAATGAGCGCCTGGATCCCGGCTCGCTCGTGGCCATGCTGGTGGCGGTGGGGCAGGCATATCAGCCGCTGCGCAGCCTGGCCAATCTGCATACGGTCTTGGCCGAGGGGCTTGGCGCGGCCCAGCGCGTCTTCAAGGTGATCGACGTCAAGCCGCAGATCATGGATGCGCCCGATGCCGCGCCCCTGGCCTTGAGCGACGGCGCGGTGGCGCTCGATGATGTGATCTTCGAATATCCCGACGGCACCCGCGCGCTCGACGGGCTGACCATCGCCGCGCCCGCGGGCCAGCATATCGCGCTGGTCGGCCCGTCCGGGGCGGGCAAGAGCACCGTGCTCAATCTCATTCCCCGCTTTTACGACGTGTCCGGCGGATCGGTCACCGTCGATGGCCAGGATGTGCGCGGCGTGACCATGACCAGCCTGCGCCGCCAGATCGCCATCGTCACGCAGGAGCCGTTTCTCTTCGACGATACGGTCCGTGCCAATATCGCCTATGCCATTCCGGATGCGGACGAGGATACCATCATCGCCGCCGCGCGCGATGCCGCCGCCCATGACTTCATCATGGACCTGCCGAACGGCTATGACACCATGGTCGGCGAGCAGGGCGTGAAGCTCTCGGGCGGCCAGCGTCAGCGCATTGCCATCGCCCGGGCCCTGGTGGCCGATGCGCCGATCCTGCTTCTCGATGAGGCGACCAGTGCGCTCGACACCGAGTCCGAACGTCAAGTGCAGATCGCCCTCAACCGCTTGATGAAGGGCCGGACGACCATCGTCATCGCCCATCGTCTGTCCACGGTGATTGGTGCCGATACGATCTATGTGCTCGACCGGGGCCGGGTGGTGGAACAGGGGCGCCATGAGGACCTGCTGCTAAGGGACGGTCTTTATGCCAAGCTTTACCGGACCCAACTCGACGAAGAGCCGTCCGGCGATCCCGCGGCGCCCCTTCCGTTCGCCGAAGCCGCGGGAGATGCGTGATCATGGCCTGGCTGAAGCGGGTTCTCAAAAGCGATGCGGTGCGCGGGATGGGCTGCTGGATCGGCGCGCAGTATATCCGTCTTGTTTATCATACTTCCCGCTGGGATGTGATCGGCCGCGAACATGCCGATCGTCTGTGGGATGAGGGCAAGCCGTTCATCGTTGCGTTCTGGCATGGCCGTTTGCTACTCATTCCCTATGCTTGGCGCAAGGGCGCGCCCGTCAAATTCCTGATTTCTCAGCACAGGGACGGTGAGCTGATTTCCCGGACCATCGCCCATCTGGGTTTGGGCGCGATCCGCGGCTCGGCGGCGCGCAAGGGCAAGGACAAGGACAAAGGCGGGGCGGCGGCGCTGCGGGCCATGACCCGGGCCGTCAAGGCCGGCGAATGCGTCGGCATCACGCCGGATGGTCCGCGCGGTCCCCGGATGCGGGCGACCATGGGCGTGGCCGCCGTGGCCAAGCTGACCGGCGTACCGGTGATCCCGGTGGCCTATGCGACGGCGCGGGCGAGGGTCATGGGGTCCTGGGACAAATTCATTCTGGGGTTTCCGTTCACACGCGGCGCCATGGTCTGGGGCGCGCCCATCGCGGTGCCGCGCGACGCCGACGAAACCGCACTGGAGGCCATCCGCCTACAGATCGAAACCGATTTGATCGCGGTCACCAATGCCGCCGATGCTCATGTGGGGCGGCCCGCCATAGAACCGGATCCCGCGCCGGAACAGACCCAAGTCGAGCCGCGTCAAATGGAGCCGGGCCAGATGGAGGCCGGTCATGCCTGACGCCGCGCTCCCGGTCCGGCCTGGCCTTAATGGCATGCTCAGGGCCTATCCGGCCTTTACGCGCCTGATGGGACTGGCGGTTGACCGGCATCTGAAAGCCAGGGTCGCGCGCGACAAGGAAGACCCGTCGCGTCTCGACGAGCGCAAGGGCCATGCCGGTCATCCGCGTCCCAACGGTCCGCTGGTCTGGGTGCATGGCGCAAGTGTCGGCGAATCCCTGTCCGTGCTGTCGCTCATCACGCGTCTGCGGACGGTCCGGCCCGATCTTGCCGTCATGGTGACGACGGGCACGGTCACCTCGGCCCGCCTCCTTGCCGACCGTTTGCCTAAGGGCGCGTTTCATCAATATGTGCCGCTCGATCATCCGGCCTATGTGGACCGGTTTTTGAATCATTGGCGTCCGGACCTTGTTCTGTGGGTCGAGTCGGAGGTTTGGCCGAATCTGTTGAGCCGGACCGCAGCCCGTCGCGCGCCGCTTGTGCTGCTTAACGCCCGCATGTCGGAAAAGTCCTGGCGCGGATGGCGGCGTTTCCCGTCGAGCATTCGCGGGCTTCTGGCCGGTTTCGATTTATCTTTAGCCCAGGACGAGGCGAGTGCGGCGCGTCTGCGTGATCTGGGGGCAAATCCTGTCGCCGTTCCGGGTAATCTGAAATTGGCCGCGCCCGCCCTGCCGGTCGATGTGACGGCGCTGGCGGACTTCCGGACCCGGATCGCAGGGCGGCCGGTCTGGCTTGCCGCCAGCACCCACGACGAAGAGGAGCAAGTCCTCGCGGTGCATGACCGGTTGCGTGAGGCGTATCCGGATCTTTTGACCCTGATCGTGCCGCGCCAGCCTGTGCGGGGTCCTGGCATTGCGGGATTGGCACGGGCGCGCGGGCTTGAGGCGGGCTTGCGCTCGGCGCAGGACGTCCTCTGTGATCGGACGGCGGTCTATATCGCCGACACGATCGGTGAGTTGGGACTGTTCTTCCGGCTTGCGCCGGCCGCGTTTCTGGGGCGCTCGCTCGTGCCCATGGGCGGCAGCAACCCGCTGGAGGCCGCGCGGCTGGATTGTGCGGTTCTTTATGGGCCCCATACGGAAAATTTCACCGCCATTTATGACGCCCTGGACGCTGCGGGCGGGGCGCTCAAGGTGGCGGACCCTGACGGTCTGGCAACCGGGATCGCCCGGCTCCTGGACGATCCGGATGCGCGCGCGGCTCAGACGGCGGCGGCGGCGCGGATCGTTGCGGATGCGGACGGCGTGCTGGACCGCGTGTTCGGCGCGCTCAGCCCCCATTTGCCGGCGCGGGAGCAGGCCCATGCGCGCGCCTGACTTCTGGTATCCCAAGGCGCGGGGCGCTTCCTTGGCGGCGGATATGCTTACGCCCCTGGGCTGGCTTTATGGGGCCGCCGGACGGGCCAAGCTCGCCATGACGACACCGGCCCGCTGCGACGTCCCGGTCATCTGTGTGGGGAATGTCACCGCGGGAGGCACGGGCAAAACGCCGGTCGCTCTCGAGATCGCCCGCCGCCTGCGCCGGTTCGGCGTTGCGCCCGCGTTCCTGACACGCGGCTATGGCGGGCGGCTCACCGGTCCGGTCCGTGTGGACCCCTCCGTACACGGTGCGGCGGATGTTGGCGACGAACCGTTGCTGCTGGCCCGGGCAGCCCCCACCATCGTGGCCCGCCGCCGGCCGGACGGCGCGGCGCTCGCGGTGCGTCAGGGCGCCCAGGCGATCATCATGGATGACGGGTTTCAAAATCCGGCCCTGCACAAAACAGTCTCGATCCTCGTCGTGGACCGCGCGGTCGGGTTCGGCAATGGCCGCCTGATCCCGGCGGGTCCCTTGCGCGAACCGCTCGCCCAGGGGCTGGCGCGCAGCGATGCCGTGGTCCTGATGGGCGAGGGCGGGCCGTGGCCCGCCGGGATTGCGCCGGTGCCGGAACGCCCGGTCATCGAAGCCCGGCTCGAGCCGGACCCGGAGGCGCTCAAGGCGCTTGGGCCGGGGCGGTGGGTCGCCTTTGCCGGCATCGGCCGGCCCGAGAAATTCTTCGCGACCGCCAGAGCCGCCGGCCTCGCGCTTGCGGCGACCCGCGCCTTCCCCGATCATCACGTCTTTACGGATGAGGAGATCGCGGCGCTGACCGCGGACGCGGCCCGGCTTGACGCCCGGCTGATCACCACCGAGAAGGATGCCGTGCGCGTGCCGGCCGCCATGCGCGCACGGGTGCGCACCCTGCCGGTGATCGCCCGGTTCGATCCGGGGGCGGCCCTCGATGCCGTGCTCCGGAAGGCACTGGATCCGGCCCGGGAGGCGCGCGGGACATCCGCGGCCCATCGCGTCCGATAACGCTCCGTACAGAACGAAAGACCCGACCATGACCAGCCTTGCTGTCGATCAGACCGCAAAGAATGCCAAGAAGGCAAAGAAACCGCGCCGTTTCAAATGGCTGCGCCGGGCCATGCGCAAAATCCGCTACCGGTTCGAAGCGGGCATCTTCCATACGGTGATCGCGGCGTTTCGGGTGGCCGGGCTCGCGCGCGCGTCGGCCTTCAGTGCCTGGCTGATGCGGACCGTTGGTCCCCGGACCAAAGTCCATGCCCGCGCCGTGCGGCGCATGACCAGGGCCATGCCGGAGATCACCGAGGCCGAGGCCCGCAGTCATCTGACGGTGCTCTGGGACAAGCTGGGCCGCACGGTCGCCGAATATGCGTTTCTGGACCAGTTGAGTTCCCTCGGACCCGATCCGCGCATCACCGTCAGCGGCCTGGACCATGTCGAGACCGTCAGCGCCATGGACAAGGGCGGTATTTTCTTTTCCGGACATTTCTTCAACTGGGAGCTGATGCCCAAGGTTTTGCACGAAACCGGCCTGCCGGGGATCGGGGTCTATCGGCCCGCGAACAATCCCCATATCAACGATTGGCTGGTGCGCACGCGCGAGGAAGTTACCAAGCTGCCGCAGGTGTCGAAGAACGATTCCGGCGCGCGGGGGATCGTCATGACCCTACGGCGCAAGCAATTCGTCTCCATGCTGATCGATCAAAAGATCCGGGAGGGCCTCCCGGTACCGTTTTTCGGTCATCCCGCGATGACAACCACGGCACCGGCGCGTCTGGCCCTGAAATTCGGGTGTCCGATCATTCCGGCCTGCATCGAACGGACCGGGGCTGGCCGGTACCATGTCAGCGTGTATCCGCCCCTGAGTTGGTCGCAGACAGGGAATTTGGAAACTGATATTCTCGCATTGACCGAATCGATGAATGGGTTTCTCGAAGCCAGGATCCGGGAACGCCCCGATCAATGGCTTTGGCTGCATGATCGCTGGGGCGGAATTCCGTCCGAGATCGCAGGCCGCGGCGTAACCTGACACCGTGGGGCACACCGCCCCGCGTGAGAGGATCGCGGGAATGAGTAAGTCCCCCCATGAGATAGCGCGCGAAGCGATCGACGGGCCGCCGGAGGAGGTGCATCCCTCGGCCGGATGGGGCCTGTGGAATGTGGCGTCCTTCGTGATCGGTACGGCGGCGGTGATGTATACGCTGGAAGGATTTGCGCCGGTCGAATGGCCGATCCAGATCGTCTGGCTGCCGGTCATGTACGAGGCGTGGATCGTCGGGGTCTGGGACGGCATGCTTGACTGGATCATCGCCGATCCGCCGGTCTGGCTGTCGACCTATCTGACCATGGCCTATCTCGTGGCCATGATTTCGATCCGTGCCACGTCGACACCGGCGCTCCAGGATCACGATTGGCCGATTTCCGGCAAGGCGACCGATTTTCTGTTCCACCTGATCCTGTGGCCGCTTCTGATGCTGTTCTACCTGCTGACGATCACCGGCATCGTCGAACTGGTGGACCACAAGCGTGTCTCAGAGGTCGAGGCCACGCTGCTCGCCCTGTTCCTCAGCCTGTGCTGCGGCGCGATCATGTGGGCCGTGACCGCCTTTTTTGTCTGACGGCCCGGTATCGGGCGGTTACGGCTGCATGACGGGCACCAGCAGGGTCGGATCGACCCGCGCGCCGCGCCAATACATCCGCCAGTCCAGATGCGGGCCGGTCGCCCGTCCCGTCGCACCCACGGTGCCGACGATCTCGCCCTGGGCGATCCGCTGGCCGGGCGTCACATCGATCGTATCCAGATGCATCAGCACACCGATCACGCCGTGCCCATGGTCGATGAAAACAAGACCGCCCTCGAAATACATATCGTCTTCGGCGAGGGTCACGACACCTGCCGCGGGGGCCTTGACCGGTGTGCCGGTCGGCGCGGCGACATCGACACCGAAATGCGGATTGCGCGGTTCGCCATTGAGGATGCGCTGGCTGCCATAGGTGCCGCTGATCCGGCCCGTCGCGGGCCAGATGAAACCCGCCGCATAATCCGTGGCCGGCGTATCGACCGGCCGGGCGGCCCGTTTCCGGGCGGACTCCCGTTTGATCCGCGTCAGGGTTTCTTTGCCCAGCGGCGTGACCATTTTGTCGGGCAGGCCGTCGATGCGTTCGATGTCGTAATCGCGCTGAGCCACCTCATAGGCGGTTTCGCTCACGGTGCCGTCGGGCGTCGTGATGGCGATACGCACCGGCTTGTCCCGGTCCCGGTGCAAACCGAACACGAAATCACCCGACGGGCCGACCGGCACGGCCACATCGTCCACGGCAATCGTATTGTCGGGGTCGGTCCGGCCCCGGATGAGGGCACCTTCCTGGATCGTGCCGAACAGATCATAGACCGGATCATCCGCCAGGGCGGGCGCGGGAGCGGCGAGGCCGAGACCCGTAAAGGCCAGTGCGGCGGCAAGGATCGGCAAGCGGATCATCGGCATCACTCCTGTGTCTCTTTATGGCGGCTCAACATGGCGTCCGGTGTGGCATAGGCCTCGCCCAAGGCGGCGCTCCAATAGCGCAGGTCTTCAAGCGGGATCGCGGTGCCCGTCACTGCGCAGCGCACGAAACTCCCGCGCCGGACGACTTTGTATTCACCGCTGAAAAACTCCAGGACGGCTTCCGCGCCGCCGGCGGCCGAAAGATCGCTCATGGGGTCCCCCTCGTGTCGTCGGCCCGATCAGAACAACTGGCCCTGATCGCCGCCGGGCGTTTCGGACTTGGTCTCGCGCGCAGCCGATGCCTTGGCGGGCTTGGCGCGCGGCTTGGCCGCGGCCGTCTCCGGCGCGGCCCCGGCCTCATCTGCGTCAGCGATATGGGCTGCCACGCGCCCGTCCGCAAGCGTCAGGGTCACCGCATCGCCCGGCGCGACCGCGCCGGTGGACCGCACGAGCGTCCCGTCGGCGCGCTGAACAAGGGCAAAGCCCCGCTCCAGCGTGCCTTGATAGCTCAGCGTTTTGAGCAGCTTGGCCAGGGCGCCGAGCCGGTCGTTGCGCGTCGAAATCCGGCGGTCCATGGCCGGCACAAGCCGCGCCGCCACCCGCGTCAACTGGTCGGCATAGGCCTGACGGGTGCGCGCCAATACGGTGGGGCGCAGCCGGGCCCCGGCGAGATCGAGCTTGGCCCGCCAGCCCGCCACCCCTTGTGCCCGGGCCGCCGCAAGCCGCGTTTCGGCATAATCGAGACGTTGGCGGGCCTGGCCGGCGATATCCTTGAGCCGGGGCAGGGACCGGGCCGTCGCGGTCAGGCGCTGGCGCCGGTCCTCGAGCCGGCGGGCTTGGGCCTGGAGCAGCCGGCGTTCCAGGTCGAGGGTCCGCGCCACCAGATCGGTGCGCACCGGCACGGCCATCTCGGCCGCCGCGGTCGGTGTCGGCGCGCGCCGGTCGGAGGCGTAATCGATCAGCGTCGTATCGGTTTCATGGCCGACCGCCGAAATCAGCGGGATCGTGCTGGCCGCGGCGGCGCGCACGACGGCTTCCTCATTGAACCCCCAGAGATCCTCGATGGACCCGCCGCCGCGCGCGACGATCAGCACATCGGGGCGTGGCACGGGTCCGTCCTTGGGCAGAGCATTGAACCCCTCGATGGCGGCGCTCACCTGGGCGGCGGCGGCTTCGCCCTGCACCACGACGGGCCAGAGCAGCACATGGCGGGGGAAGCGGTCGGCGAGGCGATGCATGATGTCGCGGATCACGGCTCCCGTGGGCGAGGTGATGACGCCGATCACCTCGGGCAGAAACGGCAGCGGCTGTTTGCGGTCCTCGGCGAACAGCCCCTCGGCGGCGAGTTTCTTGCGCCGCTCTTCCAGAAGCGCCATCAGCGCGCCGACCCCGGCGGCCTCGATCTGCTCGATGACCATTTGATATTGCGACCGGCCGGGGAAGGTGGTCAGCCGACCGGTGGCGATCACCTCAAGCCCCTGTTCGGGCCGCATGGTCAGTTTGGCGACCGACGAGCGCCAGACGACGCCGTTGAGGACCGCCTTGTCGTCCTTCAGATCGAGATAGACATGGCCGTTGCCGTGAAAGGTCACGCGGCCGACCTCGGCGCGCACCCGCACATGGGGAAACGCGCCCTCGACCGTCCGTTTCAGATGGCCGGAGAGTTCGGAAACCGTAAATTCGGGCAAATTGCTCCCGGGCGCGGCGCTCACTTTCGCTCCCTTCGCTGGGCTGGTCGGCCTGCAATCCTGCGCTTGCAGGCTTGGGCCGGGACCATGACCCATATTAGACTGGATTCGAACCGGTCCGAAAGGACCCCCGGAGGAGACTGGCCGGCATGAATGTCTTGGTGATCGGGTCGGGCGGCCGTGAACATGCGCTGGCCTGGGCGCTCACGCGCTCGCCCTCGGTGGAGCGGGTGATCTGCGCGCCCGGCAATGCGGGCATGGCGGCGCTGGGCCCGTGCGAACCCGTGGATCCGCTGGACCCGCAGGCCATCCACAATCTGTGCGCGCGCCGCGGCATCGCCCTGGTGGTAATCGGCCCGGAGGACCCGCTGGTGGCCGGCGTCGCGGATGCGCTGCGGGCGATGGGGCATCGGGTGGTTGGCCCGAGCCAAGCCGCCGCCCGGCTGGAGGGCTCCAAGAGCTTCACCAAGGCGCTGTGTGCCGAATTCGGTATCCCGACGGCCGCCCATGAACGGTTCGACGATCCGGCCAAGGCGCGGGCCTTCGCGGATGTCTGCCCGCTTCCCGTGGTGATCAAGGCCGACGGTCTGGCCGCCGGCAAGGGGGTGATCATCGCCCAGACCCGCGCGGAGGCGGTCGCGGCGGTCGCCGACATGACCGGCGGGCGTTTCGGTGCGGCGGCGGATGTGATCGTCTTCGAGGATTTCATGGTGGGCGAGGAGGCGAGCTTCTTCGCTCTCACCGATGGGCGGGCGATCCTGCCGCTGATCGGCGCCCAGGATCACAAGCGGGTGGGTGACGGCGATACGGGCCCCAACACCGGCGGCATGGGAGCCTATTCGCCGGCGCCCGTGCTCGATGCCGCCATGACCGAGACCGTCATGACGCGGATCATCGAACCGACCGTGCGGGGCATGCGCCAATGGGATGCGCCGTTTTCGGGTGTGCTTTATGCCGGTCTGATGATCACGGATGAAGGCCCCAAGCTCATCGAATACAATGCACGCTTCGGCGATCCGGAATGTCAGGTGCTGATGCCCCGCCTTGACGGCGATCTGGGCGATGTGCTTGCCCGCCTCGCCAACGGCACGCTGGACGGCGCGTCGCTGGCCTGGCGGTCCGAGACGGCCCTGACCGTCGTGATGGCCACAAGCGGCTATCCGGGGGCGTATGAAAAGGGCAGCGTCATCCGGGGTCTCGATGAGGCCGGCGCCGAGCCGGGTGTGACCGTGTTCCATGCCGGTACGCGGTTCAGCGAGAGCGGTGCGGTCCTGGCCAATGGCGGGCGTGTGCTGAACATCACCGCTTTGGGAACGGACGTGGCGGATGCCCGCGAACGCGCCTATCGGGCGGCCGCGCGGATCGACTGGCCGGAGGGCTTTTGCCGCAGCGATATCGGCTGGCGGGCGTTGGCGCGTGACGGGACAGCCCCACGCGTGCGGTAGGGCCGAGACTGATCAAGTGATGAAAAAGACAATGGCGAGGGAGATGCGCGCATGAGTTCGGCACAGGATAATTTCACCGGCACAAAGGACGTGGCTGACTCGCACAAATTCGACGAGGGCCGGCTCCACGAGTATCTCAGCGCGCATGTGCCGGACTATAAGGGCCCGCTCACGGTGCGCCAGTTCAAGGGCGGCCAGTCCAATCCGACCTATCAGCTCATCACGCCGACGAAGAAATACGTGCTGCGCCGCAAGCCGCCGGGCAAGCTCCTGGCCTCGGCCCATGCGGTGGACCGCGAGTTCCGGGTCATCAGCGCGCTGAACAAGGTCGGGTTCCCGGTCCCGAAAACCCATATCCTGTGCGAGGACGAAGACGTCACCGGCACCATGTTCTATGTCATGGACTTCGTCGAAGGACGGATCTACTGGGACGCACTCCTGGAAGGCCATGACCGGTCCGAGCGCACGGCCATCTATGACGCCATGAACGAGACCATCGCCCAACTCCATATGGTGGATTACGAGGCGATCGGACTGTCGGATTTCGGACGCCCGGGGAACTATTTCGCCCGGCAGATCTCCCGCTGGACCAAGCAATATCAGGCCTCCGAGACCCAGCAAATCAAGGAGATGAACCGCCTGATCGAATGGCTGCCCGAAAACATCCCGTCGGACGACACGAGCAGCATCGTCCATGGCGATTACCGGCTCGACAATATGATCTTGCACCCGACCGAGCCGCGCGTGATCGCGGTCCTCGATTGGGAGCTGTCGACCATCGGCCATCCGCTTGGGGATTTCACCTATCACCTGATGCAATGGCGCATGCCGGCGGCGGGCGCGAACAACGGTTCGCTGGTGTCATCGGATCTGAAGAGCCTCGGTATTCCGACCGAGGACGACTATGTCGCGGCCTATTGCAAGCGCACGGGCCGGGACGGCCTGCCGGATCTCGATTTCTATTTCGCCTATAACTTCTTCCGCCTCGCGGGGATCATCCAGGGCATTGTCGGGCGGGTGCGCGACGGCACGGCGTCCAATGCCCATGCCGCCGAGATGGCCGAGCGGGTCGCCCCGCTCGCTCAAGCCGCCTGGAGTTTCGCCGAGCGCGCCGGCGCGAAGATGACCGACTGATCCGAAACCGGATCAGCCGTTGGGGCGCACCAGGACTTTCTCGCCGGTGGCCATGCGCCCATAGCCGCGCATGATCTCCGGGTCGAGCATGTCGGCGAGGCTGATATGCTTGGAATAGCGGCTGGCGAAGATGGTCGTGACATTATCGGCCACCCGCTGGCGCAATTTCTGAGCTGTCTGCGGGCCGACACGCGCGAGGAAATGCGGCATCAGCCAACCGCCCACGCCCCAGGCCATGCCATAGGTGCGGGTTAGCGCGGTCGTCTTGCGTTCCAGCCCGCCATAGATATAGACCTGTTTGTGGGCCGATGATCCGTAGCGGTCGTAATTGGTCGCCGTGCGCAACAATGCGGCTTCCATGCAGGTGAGAATATCATCGGCCAGTGTGCCGCCGCCTGTCGCATCGAAGGCCAGGGTCGCGCCGGTGGCCGCAATGGCATCGGTCAACTGGGCCTTGAAATCGGGTTGGCTGGAGTCGCAGACATGCACCGCGCCGAGATCCTTGAGCAGGGCCGCCTGTTCGGGCTTGCGTACGATGTTCACAAGATCGACGCCTTCGACCGCGCACAGCTTGACAAGCATCTGACCCAGATTGGAGGCCGCCGCCGTGTGCACAAGGGCCTTATGGCCTTCAAGGCGCATGGTCTCGACCATGCCGAGCGCCGTGAGCGGATTGACAAAACAGGATGCGCCCTGTTCGGCCGTCGTGCCGTCATTGAGCACCAGGCACTGATCGGCTTGGATCAGACGGTAATGGGCATACATGCCGCCGCCGATGGCGGCGACCATCCGCCCCATGAGGGCTTGGGCGGCGGGGCTCGAGCCGGCGGCGACCACGGTGCCGGCGCCCTCATTGCCGACCGGCATCGGCGCATCGAGCCGGCCCTTCATGAAGCGCATGGCCGCTTCGGGCACATCCGCCACAATGGCCGGGCGGCCGTTGATGGTTTCCGCCCGGGCCGTGGTGATGTCGGCGGCGCCGAACAACATGCCGAGATCGGACGGATTGACCGGCGAGGCCTCGACCCGGATGACCACCTGATCGGGCTTGAGGTCGGGGATCTCGGTATCGTCGAGCGACAGGACGAGGGTGCCCTGGCTGGTGATGGTCGAGCGCAATGCCGTGTTCTGCATGGTGGTCCTCCCGTGGTAGTTTTCAGGGGCCGGTTCAGTCCTTATCGTCCGGTCCCGGCCAGATCGGCGTACCGCCGCCGGGCAGGCCCAGACGTTGCCATTTCTCGGTCACCCGGTCGATGATGTCGCGCTCCATGTAAAGCTTGGTGCCCCATTCGCGCTTGGTCTCCGGCGCGATCTTGTTGGTCGCATCGAGGCCGATTTTGCCGCCAAGGCCCGATTCGGGGCTGGCGAAATCCAGATAATCGATCGGTGTGTCCTCGATCATGGTCACATCGCGGACCGGGTCCATCCGGGTGCTGATGGCCCACATCACATCCTTCCAGTCGCGTGCATTGATATCGTCATCCACGACGATGAGCCATTTGGTGTACATGAATTGACGCAGGAACGACCAGGCCCCCATCATGACCCGTTTGGCATGGCCCGGATAGGCCTTTTTCATGGAGATTACGGCGATCCGGTACGAGCAGCCCTCGGGGGGCAGCCAGAAATCCACGATCTCGGGAAACTGCTGGGTCAGCAGGGGGATGAACACCTCGTTGAGCGCCTCACCCAGAACGCTGGGCTCATCCGGCGGGCGGCCGGTGAAGGTGGACAGATAAATCGGGTCCCGGCGCATGGTGATCGCCGAGACGGTGAACACCGGGAACGGCTCCACCGAATTATAATAGCCCGTGTGATCCCCATACGGACCTTCATCGCCATAGTCTTCCAGCGAGACATGACCTTCAAGAACGATCTCGGCCTGGGCGGGAACCTTGAGCGGTACGGTCTTGCAATCCACCAGTTCCGCCTTGGCGCCGCGCAGAATGCCCGCGAACTGATATTCCGAGAGCGTATCGGGCACCGGCGTGACGGCGGCCAGAATGGTCCCCGGATCGGCGCCGATCACGGCGGCGGCCGGCAGCGGCTCGGGACGTTCAGTGCCCCAGCGCCGGTGATGCTGCGCGCCGCCGCGGTGTTTCAGCCAGCGCATCAGCGTCGTGTTCCGTCCGGTCACCTGCATCCGGTAGATGCCCAGATTGTAATCGTCCTCGCGCGCCTTGGCCGGGCCCTTGGTGACAACAAGCGGCCAGGTGATGAGCGGCGCCGGTTCGCCCGGCCAACAGGTCTGCACGGGCAGGCGGGTCAGATCAATGTCATCGCCGGTAAGAACGATCTCCTGGCACGGCGCATTCGAGATCCCCTTGGGCCGCATGGCCAGCACCGTCTTGGCGAGCGGCAGGAGATCCAGCGTGTCGCGCAGATCGCGCGGCGGTTCGGGCTGGCGCAAAAACGCCAAGGTCTCGCCCACCGTGCGCAACTCGCGCGCGGTTGTGCGGGTCTCGCCGCCCATGGTCACCGCGCGGGCGACTCGCTCCACCGTGCCGAATAGATTGATCAGTACCGGGATATCCGAGGGGGTGCCGTCGGCCGTGACCGGCTTTTCGAACAGCACCGCCGGCCCGCCGGTCGCCAGCAGCCGGGTCTGGATTTCCGTCATCTCCAGAACGGTCGAGACCGGTTCGCTGACCCGGACCAGAAGCCCGGCCTGTTCGAGAACCTGGATATAATCGCGCAAAGATTTGTAGGCCATTGACGACTGCTGCCCCTGGTTTTTGGTGTGACGCACTCCCAAATCACAAAATAACGCGTTGCGGTCCCTGGAAAAGAGCCGTCCTTTGCCTCATGTCTGCCGGGCGTGGCGGATGCGGCCCCGTCTTCTGGCTTTGACCGGTCCCGTGAGGTTATGTATCGATGGTGCCTGTTGACAGAACGCGCCGGCTGACCGGTCACTCTCAAATGGTGTTTCTCTACGTTCAGGCGGTCATCGGGTGGCTCTTTATCCTGGTTGGCCTGGTTCTCTGGCCTCTGCCGCTCCCGTTTGGTCTGATTATGCTGATCATCGGGATCGCGCTGGTGGTGCCGACGAGCCCCGGTATGCGCCGCCTGTTGCGGGGATTGCGCAAACGGTATCCTGTGTTGGATCGCCAGCTTGAGCGCATGCGCCCGCATCTGCCGAAATTTATGCGCACCATGATCGAGCGCACCCGCCCGCGCGACCAAAACGGCGATACAACCGAAAAGTGATTGAGCGCCTGTTAATTCTCTGAAACGAGATGCCAGACGCTGGTGCGCCGCACGGCGCTATCCTCCAGGTCCCGGCTGGTCGCGACCTGATAGGTGGTCAGTTCGCGCATACCGTCGCGCGGCATATAGGTTCGGCCGGGGTCGCCGATCAGCACGGTCTTGCCGCGCGCCGCAAGGCCCCGGAGCCAGGTTTCGATCGCGGCGGACACACCGCGCTCATAACAAATGTCGCCCGCCAGGATCACCTCGGCGTCCAGATCGTCCTGCCCGATCAGATCCGCGTCCGTGGTCGCCAGGACCACCCTATTCTCAGTGGCATTGAGACCGGCGGCGGCCACCGCGAAGGCGTCGATATCGGCGGCCAGAACGCGGGCCGCGCCGGCCTTGGCCGCGGCGATGCCCACCAGCCCCGATCCCGACCCGAAATCCAGCACCGCGCGCCCCGCGACCGTTTCGGGATGATCGAGGATATAGCGGGCGAGCGCCTGGCCCCCGGCCCAGGCAAAGGCCCAGAAGGGCGGCGGCAGTCCGTGCTCGGCCAACTGCTCCTCGGTCATCTGCCACAACGGGACCACCTCGCTGGCCAGATAGAGCGCGATCTCCGGCACCAGCGGCGGCGTTTCGAGTTTTGTCTGGGCGCGGATAAACGTGGCAATGGCAGCGGCATCGCCGCCGGCGGGAACGGCGCTCATATGCCGGCGGCCGGGCGGGCGGTGGCGAGCTTCAGAACCGTCCAATAGCTCGGCTGGATCTCCATGCGCGGGGCAAGGCCCTTGTCCGTCAGTATCCGGTGCAGGCGCGGCAGATGGTAATGGGGCACCCACATATAAAGATGATGCTCGACGTGATAGTTCACATTGAACGGCGCCAGAAGCAGACGCGTGACAAGGCCTGCCCGTGTGGTGCGGGCATTGCGCAGCGGGTCGTCATTGTCCGGCACCACCGCATGTTCGGCGATGTTCCGGATCCGGGTGATCAGGGGGAACCAGGTCGCCATGGGCAGGAGCCACAACAGCACATAAAGATGCGCCTGACCGATGGCCGTCAGACCCGCCAGAAGCAGGAGATTGGTCAGCGCAAAGCCGCCGAGCTTGCGTCTGAACAGATTCCATCGCTCAGCCAGCGTCATGTCAGATGTCCCGAGCCCGGCGCGAATCTGTGCCCGGCGCTGCTTGAAAAACGTCTGGCCGGTCAGGTCGCGCAGGATTTTCCGGCGCAGGCTGGTGGGCGTGACGGGGAACGGCGCGGACAGCGACAGGTCCGGGTCCTCCGCCTGCTGCACATGGCGGTGATGCTTGAGGTGATAGGCCCGGTAGGCATAGAGATCCGACCCGACAGGCAGGCCAAGAAGCCACTGGCCCGTCCAGTCATTGAGCCCTTTGCTGCGCATCAGGACGCCATGGGCGGCGTCATGCATCAGGACCGCGAGCCCTAGCTGGCGCCCGCCGACGATCATGATGCCGAGGATCAGGGTGAGGACGGACGGCCATAGGGCAAAGACGGCCATGGCGGCGACGATCAGCCCCCAGGCGCACAGGACCGCCAGAAGCCCCCTCCAGTCCGATGTGGTCCGCAGCGCGGCAAGCTCATCGCGGGTCAGAACAGCCATGGCACACCCACCATTCCAGAGACGAGGTCAAGCACCATCACCAGGGTCGCGACCATCTGTGCCAGGAAGAAGAAATACCGGAAGGCAAAGCTGCGCGGCGCCTCGGAAATCAGATGCAGGGCGGACTGGATGATCCGTGCGCCGACCACGACCACGGCGGCCAGATGGAAATATCCTGTCGCGACGCCGAAATGCAGCTCCAGAAGCACCACGGACGCGAAGATGGGCAGATACTCCATCGCGTTGGCCTGGGCATGCAGCGCCCGGCCGTATCCCCGCTTCTGCGCCACTTCTTTCTCGCGCCCCCGGGCGATGTTCACCGCCTGCCAGGTGACGACGACCATGCCCAGCGTGATGGCCCAGAGCACGTAAACGATCAGCAGCAGCGATGACAGGGTGATGGCCATGGCCTTGGTATCCTCATTCCGGTGTGGGCGCCGGGCGCCCCGATCCGTTTATCCGGCCGTGAGTGTACCCAAGACGAGGCCGGCGAACAAAATCGCGCCGAAATCCCGGTTGGATTTGAAGACCGCAAGGCATTTCGCCGGATCGTCCATGTCGAGCGCCTTCATCTGCCCGGCGAGGTGTCCGGCGCCGATGGCAAGCCCGGCATAAAAAGCCAGGCCCAGCCCGGCGGCCCAGCCGGCCGCCCCGAAACAGCCGATAGCGACGCCGTAGAATACCGCGAGCCAGGTCGGCGTGGTTTCCTTAAAGCGCAAAGCGGTGGATTTCACGCCGATGAGCGCGTCGTCCTCCCGGTCCTGGTGCGCGTAGATCGTGTCATAGCCCAGCGTCCAGGCAATCCCGCCCAGATACAGGAACACCGCCGGCCAGCCGAGAAACCCGGCGGCGGCCGTAAAGCCCATAAGCGCGCCCCAGTTGAAGGTCAGGCCCAGCCAGGCCTGGGGCCACCAGGTGATGCGCTTCATGAAGGGATAGGCCGCCACCAGGGCCAGCGAGGCGATCCCCAGCCCGATGCTCAACCCGTTGAGTTGCAAAAGGACGAGGAGCCCGATGAGGGCCTGGGCGACCAGAAACACCGCCGCCGCGCGGGGCGTGACCTGACCGCTGGGGATCGGGCGCGAGCGGGTGCGCGCCACCTGGGCATCGAAGTCCCGGTCGACAATGTCGTTATAGGTGCAGCCGGCCCCGCGCATGACCACGGCACCGATGGCGAACAGGATCATCAGCCAGGGATCGGGAAACGACCCGCCGTCCGCAGCGGCCCCAAGGGTCAGGCTCCACCAGCACGGCCACAAGAGCAGCCAGGTGCCGATGGGCCGGTCGGCGCGCGCCAGCCGCAGATAGGGGCGGGACCAGACGGGCGCCCAACTGTCCACCCAGTTTTGCGGGACCGCGTCGGCCACGGTGCCGGCGGGTGTTTCGGTGTCCTGTGTCATGCCTGAGGGATGGCCCAGGGTTCACCGGATGGCAAGAGGCAGGCCGCCGCGCCCGTCAGAGGCCGGCCATGGGCGCGTCAAAAGGCGCCGTCCCAGCGGACAATGGCTTTGAGATTGCGGCCCGGCTCGGGAACGCCCGCGAACACCCGCTCGTAGCGTTCGTCGAACAGATTGTCGGCGCCCAGATCGACCCGCAATCCTTCAAGCGGCCCCAAGGACGGGGCCCAGACGAAATAAAGATCGTAAACCTGATAGCCGTCCCGGAACGCGGCCGGATCGTCGGCCTTGTCGAACTCAGCGGCGAATTCGGCACGCAGACCCAGGCGCCCGTCGATCGCCGGCAGCCGGATGCCGGTATCCAGATTGATCCGGTCCGCCGTCAGCACGCCGACGAAACCGCCCGTATCCTGATTTTCTCCGTCGATGCTGGAATAGGCCGCCGTGAGATAGAACAGCGGGCTGTCATACTGCGCTTCGATCTCGATGCCGTCGAGTTCGGCATTTTCGACATTGGCGAAGCGGCTCGTCCCGGCGGTGCAGGGCAGCGGGATCATCGGATTGAAGCAGGACGGCGAGAAGGTTTGATCGACTTCCAGATTGATCAGGTCGTCCACATCCGACAGGAAGTAAGACCCCTTGGCGATGAGCCGGTCGCCAGTCAGCAGAAGATCCGCAAAGTCGATGCCCGCGCCGATTTCCCAACTTGTGGATGTTTCAGGCTCCAGATCGGTGTTCTCGACGAAACTGTTGGGCGCGTTCACTCCAGGTCCAAGCGGAATCCGGAAATGCACATCATCCGCATAGATCTCATTGAAGGACGGTGCGCGGAATGCCTCGGCATAGTTCCCGAACAGGAGGAGCCAGTCCTGAGGCTGGTAGGACAGGCCGAATTTGGGCGAAACCGCGTCATCGTCCGTGGCAAGATCGCCTTCCGCGCGCTCCGTTTCGAACCGGTCATACCGGATGCCGGGAATCGCCGTGATCGTGCCGAACGGCGTATTGGCGGAAATCTCGGCTTGAGCGAACAGGCCCAGCGTATCGGCGGTCGCGTCGGGCACACCGCCGCGCGATCCGTCGGCGGTCGTTGTGTCCGTCCCGGTCTGTTCGTCCCGGTAATACTCCGCGCCGTAGGTCAACGTCACCGAGAGGTCTTCGCCATAGACGAGGCGCGAGCGGTTGTCGGCGATCACGCCGAAGGAGTCCACCTCCCGCTCGATCACCCGCGCCGACTCCAGTTCCGCTTCCTCGACGCCGGTCACCGCGCCGTAGCCGGTCAGGCTGGCATCGACCCAGCGATTGTCGTCCGGGGTATAGGTGAGACCGGCGCGCAGCGTGTTGCTGCGGATGGCCTTGTCGACGAGATCCCCTTCGGTCAAGCCCTGGCCGTTGTTTGGCTCCACGGCATCATTGGTGAAGCTGATCCAACTGGCCGACAGGCTCAAATCGTCCGTGATCCGTGCGCTGCCCTTCAAGAGACCGGACAGGATTTCGTCCTCAGACTGAAGGCTAAGATCGCCGGGTAGTGCGATATCGCCCGAGTTGCGGTAGGTGATACTGGCCACACCGTCATATCGTCCGTCCAGGGAGCGGGCGAAGACACTCGCGCCGGCCGAATACTCCTCGCTGACATCCTGGTAGCCGGTCTTGACCTGAACGCCGAAGGTCTCACCCTCAGCGAGCCGGTCAGCGGCGTCCAACGTCTGAAAGGCGATCACCCCGCCCAGGGCGCCCGATCCGTAAAGGGCGGAACTCGGCCCCCGGACGATCTCGACGGATTTCAGCAGATCCGGGTCGATAAAGAAGCGCCCGTCATGGCCCGACAGGAAGTTTTGGCGAATGCCGTCGAACAGGACGAGCACCCCTTCGCCCTCGACGCCGCGCACACTCGGCACATCGCCGGTCCGGCGCGGCCCGCCGCCGAAGGCCACGCCCGGGATCGCGTCGAACAGGTCCGACAGCACCGAGGTGGCCAGATCGTCGATGGCCTCCTGATCGAGCACGGTCACGGCGCCGGGATAGCTGAACACCTCGATCGGATTGCGGGTCGCGGTGACCGTGATCGCGTCGATGGTCGCGACCACATAGCGGGCCTCGGCGTCGGTTTGCGTGGCTGGGCCCTGCGCGGCGGCGGCGCCGGCCCAGACAAGCGCTGTCGCCGAGACGGTGGTCAAAACAAGCCTTCGCATATGCATACCCCCAAGACAGTGCCGTCGACCGCTTATCCGCAGTCGAGAATGAATTGCAGTTGCGCGACACTATCCAGGCAGATTAAGAATGCAAGCCAGAATCGTTTGCAATCACGGCGGCGGGTGCGTAGTGTCCCAAGCAGATACCGAAATGCAACGCATTCGCAAAATTCATGAGCATCGAACCGGATGGGGAGGGGGCGCCATGCGCGTCATGACAATCACGCGGGCCATGACGGCGGGCCTGCTTCTGGCGGGGCTGACGGCGGGCTGCGTCCCGGCCATGCAGAGCGCGGACTATGCGCCGCGCGCGGCGAACACGGTCATGAGCACCGCGGAACGGGCTGCGTTTGAGCGCGACCGTGCGGCGATCCTGGCCATGGCCGGCGAGTATCAGGTGGCCTTCTCGTTCCGCGAGACGGTACCGTTGCATGACGGCTACAAACTCAAGGACGAGAAGCTGAGCGGCGGCAACGAGGTTGTCCGCGTCATTGCGGATGACGGCGATTTCATCAGCCTGCAACATATTCTGCTGGTCGGTCCGGACAGCGATGTGGTGGTCAAGCACTGGCGGCAGGACTGGATCTATGAGCCGACCGAGGTCTGGGATTTCGTTGGCCGCAACACCTGGACGATCCGGCCTTTGTCGCGCGGCGAGCGGGCCGGCAAATGGGCCCAACTCGTTTATCAGGTCGATGACGGGCCGCGCTATGCCGGGGTGGCCGAATGGGTCCATGAGAACGGCACATCGAGCTGGACCTCGCCGGCGTCCTGGCGCCCGCTGCCGCGCCGCGATGCGACGACCCGGGACGATTACGATGTGATCGTCGCGGTGAACCGCCACGCGCTGACCCCGGACGGGTGGGTCCATGAGCAGGACAATTCCAAACTGGTGCTGGACGACGAGCCCCATTACCTCGTTCGGGAAGTCGGCGTGAACACCTACAATCGCGCGGATAATTACGATCCGGCGCCGGCGGATGACTATTGGGAGGCGACCGCGGCGTTCTGGGAAGCGATCCGCGCCGAGTGGGCCCGCATCGCCCGTGAAAACCGTCAGTTCGGCCTCACCGTCGAGGGCGAGCCGGAGCCGGTCTATCTGCCGATCCTGGCGCTCGCCACCGAGGTCGAGAACGGGGACAAGGCGGCCGGGTCCGCCGCCGGGGAGGCCATCGAGATCCTGCGCTCGTTCCTGGTGACCGAGCCGCGCACCCCCTGACGGCGGGCACGCCGGCCCGCTTTTCCGGCGACCCGCGCCGTGGCATGGTGGCCGCTCTCTTTCCCGAGGGCGGCCCATGACACCTTCCGCGTCAGATCCTTCAGACTTGAGCGATACGGACGATCTTCCGGCCTGTGCGACCGGCAAGACGCGCCTGTTCGTTACGGCCGATCTGGCGGCAGGCGCGCGCATCGATCTGGAGGCGGATCAAAGCCACTATCTGGCTTCCGTCCTGCGCGCCAAGCCGGGCGAGGCGGTTTATCTGTTCAACGGCCGGGACGGGGAATGGCTGGCCGCCATAGCCGCGGTGTCCAAAAAAGCGGTCGCGCTCGATGTCGGACGGCGGACCCGCGCTCAGGACAGCGTGCCCGATCTGACACTGCTGTTCGCACCGGTCAAACGGGCCCGGCTCGATTTCATGGTCCAGAAGGCCGCCGAACTCGGCGTGGCCGCCGTGCGCCCAGTCTTCACCCGGCGGACCAATGTCACGCGCATCAAGGACGACCGCCTGGAGGCCAATCTGATCGAGGCCGCCGAGCAATGCGGACGCCTCACCGTGCCGCGCTATGAGGCGCCGGTGCGCCTCGATGCCCTGCTCGACGCCTGGCCGGAGGGGCATCGGCTGTTGTTCTGCGATGAGGCCGGGGCGGATGGGACGGTCCGGCCCATGCTCGATGCCCTGAACGCCCTGGATCCGGCGGCGCGGGGCGCGCCCTGGTCGATCCTGATCGGCCCGGAAGGCGGATTTGATGCGGGCGAGCGTGCGCGGCTCCATGCGCTTCCGGGTGTGCTTCCGGCCGCGCTGGGCCCGCGAATCATGCGCGCGGACACCGCGGCCATGGCGGCATTGACCCTCTGGCAGGCGGCGCTGGGCGATCTTGGCGGGACGGGCTGATCGGCATTGCCGGGCCGATTGACCACAATGCGAATAGGGATGTTGTCAGGCCGGGGCCGGGCCCTTATCTCTCCAGACAATGTGCACATGCAGGCATCGGCCCGGGGGCATGGATCTCCGGCGCCCGCGGCCTGCCGCCAATCAGAATGCGAGCCGAGGAGCGCCGTCCATGTCCATCCCCCAGTCCGGCGGCGGTCCGATCGAGGACCGGCGTCAGCTTGTCGCGTATCTGGAGGCCGGCTGTAAGCCCCCCTCGGACTGGCTCATCGGCACCGAACACGAAAAATTCGGCTTCTATACCGACAGCTTCGCGCCGGTGCCCTATGACGGGCCGCGCGGGGTCGGCGCGCTTCTGTCCGGGCTTATGCGCTATGGCTGGGAGGGGGCCTATGAAGGCGAGACCCTTGTCGGCCTTCTGAAGGACGGCGCCAGCGTGAGTCTGGAACCCGGCGGTCAGTTCGAGTTGTCCGGGGCGGTGCTCGACAATCTGCATCAGACCTGCGACGAGGTTCACACCCATCTGGATCAGGTGGAGACCGTCGGCCGGGAACTCGGCATCGGCATGCTGGGCCTCGGAGCCTCGCCGAAATGGTCCCTGGACGAGACGCCCATGATGCCCAAAGGGCGCTACAAGATCATGGCGCGCTATATGGCCGAGAAGGGCAATCTTGGCCGCAACATGATGTTCCGCACCTGTACCATCCAGGTGAATCTGGATTTCGGCTCCGAAGCCGACATGGTCAAAAAGTTCCGCACATCGCTCGCCCTCCAGCCCATCGCCACGGCGCTTTTCGCCAATTCGCCGT
>CAZHDI010000019.1:0-33069 GCA_964531285.1 uncultured Alphaproteobacteria bacterium
TAGAGCGCATTCAACGTATTTCAGATCATTGAATGCGCTCGATGGTTTTGTTCTGTCGCGTTTTCGAACCGCAAAACCGAACACACTATTGCCGAAAACGCTCCAGGGCTGGCCGATACGTCTGCGCCGGGGAAACGACCGTAGGCCGGGCTTGGCTACAGTCCAGCACCCCTTCGTCGATATGTCGGTGGAGAGATCAGTCTGATCTGACAAGAGAAAAGGCCGGCACTGAAACAGCACCGGCCCATTCGACATAGCTTTCAAAAGCGCTTATTCGTCGACGCTGTCGTCAGCGTCGCCCGCATCGTCCGCCGCGGCGTCATCAGCGGCTGTCTCATCTTCGGAAGCTTCGGCATCGGCTGATGCCTCACTATCGCCGGTCTCGGCGTCAGCGGCCGTGTCCGCATCACCGCTATCGTCTTCGGTGACCAGATCCGGGTCCGGCCCTTCGCCCTGGACGAAGGCGACGATCGCCGCTGCGCGCTCCAGATTGGCCACCGCGTCGGTCATCAGCGACTGGCGCTCCGCCAGCATCGTGCGCAGATCGTCAACGGCGGCTTGTGTGGCGGCATCAAGCTCCAACTCAGACACCGTCTCAATGGCGCTCTCACTCGCCGGCACATCTTCAGCCATATCGGCGCGCTGACGATCCAGGATCTGATCGGCTTCGCGCACACGGATTTCGTATTCCTGGAGGGCCCGGTCACGTGATTGATCGGTGACAGCACTCCGGGCCCGCTCCGCCGAGTCGAGGGCCGTCAGGGCCACATCGCGCAATGTCTGCACCTCGGTCAGGGCCGCCTGGTTCCGGTCCAACAGGCCGTTGATCGTATCGACCGCATTCACGAGGATCTGCTGACGCTCGATCTCGATCTGCGTACGGAGGAATTCCAGCCACTGATTGGCGTCCTGCGCGGTACGGTCATATTGCGCGGCGCGGGTAAAGGCCTGGATCGCGGCCTGACGGCGGCCCAAACTGTTGCGCGCATGACCGAGCAGAAGCCATGCATTGGCCTGCTCGTTCCGATTGAGCCCGCCGCGGTTCAGCGCCCGGGTCATATACCGGTCGGTCTGCTCCCAGTTCTCGTCCTGAGCAAAGGTCTGCGCGATGCGGAAATCAAGTTCCCCACTGCGCTTCTGGCCACTGGCCGCGATCAGCGCGGACCGGGCGCGGGTGTATTCCCGCGAGGCCAGATAGAAATTGCCCAGTTTCTCGAGATTGTCCGCAGTGCGCTGGACCCGGCCGGCATCCAACTCACGCTGCAGCAGATTGGCCGCCTTGAAATGGTAGCCGTAGAAGGAATGGAGCTCGGCTAAAACCACGATTTCGCGGCTTGTGTCGATGAACCCCTGCTCATAGCGCAATTCCTGAACCGCATAAGCATCCCGCTCGCGGCCGGTTTCCTGATAGCCCGCCGCAAGCTGCTGCCAATACTCGTCCTTTGTCGGGAACAATCGGACGATACGCTCCAAAAGCGGCACGGCATCCCGCCAGCGGTTGAGATTGATATAGTTGGCGGCCAGCAGGCGCAGGTAATTCTCGTTCGGATTGGGGCTCAGTTCCACGGCGCGCTGCGCATTCGGCAGAGCCTCGCGCCAGCGTTCCGGGATCGCATAGGCTTGAGCGAGCAGGTAATAGGCCGGTGCCGGCGGGTTCTCGGCCAGCTCAAAGAACCGGCGCAGTTCGGTGATCGCTTCGTCGTAGCGCTCGACCGACAGATAAAGTCCGCCCAGGAAGTAATGCAGCTCGGCCAGATCCGGCCCTTCGAAGGCCCCGCTCCGCATGGCGCGCTCCAGCGCGTCGATGGCCTGCGGATAGCGCTCGCGTTCCAGCTCAACATTGGCCAGGAACCGGTACAAGATCCCCTGTTCGGCCGCGTTCAGTTCATCCTGGCTGTTGATCACCCGGCGGATCCGGTTGGCGGCACCGGCGGAATCACCCGCTTCGAGGAGTTCCTGGGCTTCGGTGTAAGCGTCGAAGACAGCCTTGCTGGTGGTCAGACCCTCGGTTTGAGCCATGGCCGACCCGACGCCTCCGTGGCGCACGCCGTCCGGCCCGGCCAGCAAAGCAAGGGCGGCGACGGCACCCGCGAGGGCCATCGTTCCCGGGCGCATCGGCCGCCATGTCCGCTGCCGCCGCATCGCGCGGGCCTGCGTCTGTGCCTCGATCACCCGTGCCATCCAAAATCCTCCTGGATCCTGCCGACGCGGCCCGCCGCGAAGGTCGCGCGACCGCCCGGCAGCCCGTCCACGTCTTCCATTATTCGTCCAACTGGAAATCGATCGTCACGCGCAAGCCCGGACGTTCGATCGGCTCGCCATTGGCGATCTGCGGCCGATACTTCCAGCGCGACACGGCACGCACCGCTTCACGGTCGAAAACACTGGACGACGACTCCACCACCCGAGGGTCCTTCACCGACCCATCGACGGCAATGGTGAACTCAACAATCACGTAACCTTCCTGTCCCCGCTGCGCGGCCCGGCGCGGATACTGCGGCGGAATACGGACGATCGGCTGGGGATCGCGGTCGAGCACCACGGCGCCCGAGAGGTTGCCCAGATCAATATCCGCGCGCGGCAGCCCCATGCCCGCCCCATCCAGGTTGGGACGGGTGGTCTGACGCGGGGTCGGCGGGGGCGGCGGCGGCGGATCGTCCTGACGCGTCGGCCGCTGAAGATCGCGGTCACGGGTCGCCGGCTGCTCGTCCCGGATCGCCCGGGTGATCTCGATCGCCTCGACTTCTTCGACTTCCGGGATGAGATCGCGTTCCGGCTGGATCAGCGCCTTCATCAGCATGAAGAGACCGACCGTGACGAGGACCGCAAGGAGCAGGCTCACTATGAGACGGGGTAGTGCCATTGTCTCAACCTCACTCCTGCAGCGTTGCAATCGACACGGCGGGCGCCCCGGCCAGTCGCGCCTGGTCCATGACCTGAACGACGATCCCGGTATCGGCCTCGCCATCCGCCTGGATGATCACCGGCCCCTTGGGATTGTCATTGCGCAGACGTTCGATGAACGCGCGCACCGCGCGGACCTCGATCTGGCGTCCGTCGATGAAAATCTCATTGTCTTCGGTTACCGCCACAAGCACGGCGATATTCGCCTTGTCCGTATCGGTTTCCGCATCGGGCCGTTGCACATCGACCCCGGGTTCGCGCACGAACACCGCCGTCACGATGAAGAAGATCAGCATGATGAAGACGATATCGAGCATCGGGGTCAGATCGATGCCAGAGTCGTCCTCGGCTTCGACGCCCCGCTGACGGCGCGACCCGCCGGTGCGGCCCACCCACTGATCCCGGTCCTCGGGCGGGTGGATCGGCATGGAGTCGTTGACCAACTGGACAGCTCGCTTCGCGCGGCTTTGCAAATTGGCGATGAAGTACACCCCGGAAATCGCGGCCACCATGCCGGCCATGGTCGGGATCGTAGCTTTCGACACGCCGGCGGCCATGGCGCGCGCATTACTCGCGCCGGTAAAGGCCATCACGTCGAACACCTCAACCATCCCGGTCACCGTGCCCAGCAGGCCGAAAAACGGCGCCACCGCGACCAGGGTTTTGATGCTGCCGAGATTTTGGTGGGTTTCGATCCGGACTTCGGACAGAAGCTGCGTGCGGATTTGGTGGGCATACCAGGAACTGTGGTCGCCGCGATTATCCCAGTAGGACAGCACGCGCTTGCGCGTCGACGGAAAGGCCGACGCGAAATACCAGTAGCGCTCCAGGATCAGGGTCCACATCAGGAATGTGACCCCCATGATCCACAACAGCACCGGACCGCCGGTCTCCACGAAATCCCGAAGGCTCGTATAGACCACGAACGGATTAAGGGTGCTCAGCACGTCATTCATGTTCCGGCGTCCCCATTGACTGCCTGCCCGTTCAATACCGTCCCGCTGGCGGCCTTCTCGGCCCATCGACTGCCAGCCGACCGCATGCGGGCGGGCGGGTGGTGACAGCACGGGCAACAGACGCCCGGACCGTCACGAGGATCTTGATCGGCGGCCCCTGATCACGCGATCCGGGACCTGCGAAGGCCGCGGATCCGAAAGGGCGATCACGAAGACCGCCTTTCCGAACCCGCCTGAACCTTAGTGACGCTGCTCGGCCCGCGATGCGACGAAGCCGGCACTTTGCTCCTCGAGGATCTGCTCGACCTCGCGGGCACGGCCATTCGCAATCGAATGGAGCAGCAGCAGCGGGATCGCGGCGCACAGACCCAACACGGTGGTCACAAGAGCCTGAGAAATACCGCCCGCCATCAGTTTCGGGTCGCCGGTGCCGAACAGAGTGATCTGCTGGAACACCACGATCATGCCGGTCACCGTCCCGAGCAGACCCAGCAGAGGCGCCACGGCGGCGAGCACCTTGACGGTCCCAAGGCCCCACTCAAGCTTCGGCTTCTCCTTGAGGAACTGCTCATCGAGCTTCAACTCGATGGTTTCCTCGTCGGCGCCCTTCTTGATGAGGTCGTCATAGACCTTCAGCATACGGCCCAGCGGGTTACCCGTACCCGGACGGTCCGGCGACTTCATCTGCGATTTCACGCGCGACGCGGTGATCGACAGAGCGATGAAGCGATAGACGGCGAGCACGATGCCGATCGCGCCAAGCACCATGATGATGTAGCCGATGGTCCGGCCTTCCTGGGCTTTCTCGATCAAGGTCGGCGTGCGGACGAGCAGGCTGAGGATCGCGCCCTGAGACGGATCGATCGCGGCCACCGTCAGTTCACCGGGATCGGCGCTGACCAAAGCGTCGGCCGCATCGCGGAAGCGGGCCGCCGGCTGACGGGCCAACAGCGTGAGCGAGTCGCTCTGATCGCTGTAGGCCAAGAAGTCACCATTGTCCTCGCGCACGACCGTGAACGGACCGATCCGCACCACGTCGCCCGCCTGGGCATTGCCGTCCGGATCGAAATACTCGCTCTGGAACGAGACGATCTTGCCCTGAGCGACCATTTCCTCGAACAGGGTCGCCCAAAGCAACTCAAGCTGATCGACGGTCGGCAGCACCCGGCCGCGGGTCAGCACGTCGAGCGCATCGCCGCGATTGGGATACTGAGCGCTCACCAGCGAGGTCTCGATTTGACCTTTGGTGTCGCCCGCCACCTGACGCACGATCCCGAACAGTTCGCCTGCATTCCCGAGCGCTTCCGTCAGCTCGTTCTGCAGAACCGCGATCTGCTCTTCGTTTTCCTGCGACTGCTGTTCCAGCTGTTCGGCGGTGTTCTGAGCGGCCACCAGCTCGGCTTCGGCTTCCTGCAGAAGCCGGGCCTGGTTGGCCTGTTCAGCACGGAACTGCGCTTCGCGCTGTTCGTTCTGACGATTTTCACTCACCCGGCCCTGGCGCACCGCCCGCAAGAGCTGATCAAGGCTCATGGGCGAATTGGACTGGGCTTGGGCCGGCTGCGTTCCAACACCGGGAACGCCTGCCGTCTCAGCAAGGATCAGGGCCGACGCTGCGGCGAGAGTGATCCCAAAGACACGAAGAAGGCTCTTCATTGGGCGCCCCATTAGTTGGTCGAGTCATCACTGTCGGAGGCGCCGTCGTCAGCAGCCTCGTCACCATCATCTTCAGCGGCTTCCGCCTCGTCGGCTTCGGCAGCCGCCGCTTCTTCCGCCGCCGTCCGTTCGAGCACGGCCGCTTCCGCCTGACGCGCAATATCGGCGGCCGAGAGCGTTTCACCGCCCTCTTCCGGACCGAACACCGGCAGGATCAGAATTTCAGGCGGAATAAATTCGTTCGCCATGTCCATCCCCGTACGGACGGACGCGTTGTACCGGCTCGGCAGTTCGACCCATTCGCCCCGGGCCTGGTTCCACACCGCCGTCTCTTCGCGATTCTTCGTTTGATAGAAGAACGCGGCCCGGCCGATCATCAGGAAATCCACCTCGCGGCGCTGATCGCCCTCGCCGAGAAACGCCGAATAGGACTCGATGGTCCGGCCGTAATCGTTCTCGATCTGATAGGCCTCAAGTACGAGACGGAACTGCTCGGCGATCGTCACGTCGGACCGGCTCAGGATCGACTGGAGACGCTCGACCCGTTCGCGGCGCTCCGCGATGCGGAACGGCACATCCAGCTCCACGAACATGTCGAGACCTTCGATCATGCGCTGCATCAGCGGCACGATGTCCCGCTCGATCGTCTTCACCCGGTCGATCTGCTCGCGGATCGAGTCCATCTCGGCCATCTGGGCTTCGATCAACTCGCGGCGCTGCTGATTGTACGCCTGCAGATCTTCGACCTGACGCAGGATACTGCGGTAATTCCGGACGAGTTCGGAGGTCTCGTCATCAATCGCATCGATGCGCCGCTGCGAGGCGGCGCCTTCGTTCGTGGTCTGGTTCACGGTGTCCCGCGCCCGGTCAAGCTGAGCGACCGCCGGGCCGCTGAGGCAACCGAACATGGCGACCGCGGCGGCAATCGCCGGAATGCGCCAAGTCTGCATCATCGTCTCCATTCTACCCTCATTGGCCTTGGACCGTTCCGCCCACATTGCCTCGCCTACGAACTTCATCACGTACTCTCAACTGTGCCCAAGGATGTACCGCTCGGCAATGCCATACATCTCTGGCTGTCATCAAACGCCCTCAACTCGCGTTGCGCGGACAACACCTGTCACACTACCGTTACGGCAACCCAGCCGCGGCGCGCGAACATGTTGCGTTCGCACACCGGACGCCGGATTACCTCGGCCGTAAAGGCCGCCGCGCGGTGTGCGCTGCGGTCACGTGCGCTACGATGAAAGACCCCCTCAGCCCTCGAAGCGGCCCCTTTCGCGGGCCGCCAGTCCCCTTCATCTGTCCGCGCCGCCGCCAGGCAACCCGTCATCACGAGCATTATGGCCCATGACGGTTACAGCACCGTGACTAATGATTAACGCCGCCCCAATGGCCTTGTTCCCAGGCATTTTCTGGTTCCAAGGCATTTTCGGCGTTGCCAGTTCACGGAACGGCAAAAGACGCATCACATCGTTCAGCCCCGAACGATGCGCTGGTCGCGGTCTCGAACAGTTAACGAATGCTCACACAATTCCACGGACCGCGCAAGGCTGCCGAACCGCGTTTGCGCGCGGGTAAAGCCCGCAGAAAACACCCTGATCCGGGGTTCCCGGCGGTCCGTCCCAACGAGAGGTCACGCTCAAAGAGAGGTGCTTATCAACGAGAGGCGGTCCGATCGGCTGCGATGGCTGGGGCGGCAGGATTCGAACCTGCGCATGGCGGTACCAAAAACCGCTGCCTTACCACTTGGCTACGCCCCATCACAGCGCGGTCGCTTCGCCTTTTCCGGGCCAAGAGATCTGGCCGGATCATGGTCCGGAGAGCAGCCGGGCGCTGCCCGAAACGCCGGACCGGCGAGCGAGGTGGCGCAACATAATCAGTTTGCCACACCGACGCAACGCTGCGCGCGGCGCTTTTTTCCGGCTCTCTGAAGCCCGGTTTCGGTAGGATAATCGCAAGCGCGCCGGCGCCGGGATTGTCTTGCTCCATACCGGATGACCGGCTATAAGGCGCGCTCGCGATGTCGGAGTGTAGCTCAGCCTGGTAGAGCACTGTCTTCGGGAGGCAGGGGCCGGAGGTTCGAATCCTCTCACTCCGACCAGCGTTTTTTCCCGGCCAGCGTTTTTCCCAGCCAGCGTTTTTCCCAGCCAGCGTTTTTCAGCGCCGGTCTGATCCGATCAGACCGCCACGGCGCGCTTCCAGACTCCCGCTCACCGCAAATTGATGCCAGTCTCGCTCAAGACCGATGGGAGGAGCGATCATGGCGGCGGCATTCCCCACACACGGCACCAACTGGCAGACCCTGAAGGCGCAAATGACCGCAATGGCCGAGGCCGATGTGGATTGGCGCAAAGGGCGCAATGGCATGAACGTCTTTTATGCCGGCGCGGACGTGCTCCAGGTCGCCAAGGAAGCCTATACCCTGTTCATGTCCGAAAACGGGCTGAACCTGACGGCGTTCCCCAGCCTCAAGCAGATGGAACGCACCATTCTGTCCTACGGGCTCGATCTGTTGAATGCGCCGCAGGGCGCGCGCGGATCGATGACCTCCGGCGGCACCGAATCCATCGTCCTGGCGCTCAAGACCGCACGCGAGAAGGCCCGGGCCGAGGGCCGCGATACCGCCGGCGCAGAGATCGTGATGCCGCGTTCGGCCCATCCGTCGTTCGAGAAGGGCTGCGCGATGCTCGGTCTGGAGCCGGTGCGCGTCGATGTGGATCCCGAGACCCTGCTGGCGGATCCGGCCACCATGGACCGGGCCATCGGGCCGCGCACCCTGATGCTGGTCGCGTCGGCGCCCGCCTTCCCGTCGGGGTGCATCGATCCGATTGGCGCTCTGGGCAAGGTCGCCGCCCGGCACAATCTTTGGTTCCATGTGGATGCCTGTGTGGGCGGCTATCTCATTCCCTTCGTGGCGATGAACGGCGAGAAGCTGCCGGTGTTCGACTTCCGGGTGCCGGCGGTCACGTCGATCTCGGCCGATCTGCACAAATACGGCTGGTGCGCGAAAGGCGCCTCCACCGTGTTCTACCGGACCGCCGAAGACTGGGCCCATCAGCGGTTCGATTTCGATGTCTGGCCGGCCGGGCGAATGATCACACCGACCATGGCGGGAACCCGTCCCGGGGGCGCGATCGCGGCGGCCTATGCGGTAATGACCTATCTGGGCGAAGCGGGCTACCGGGCCAAGGCCGCGGCGGTGACGGCAACGCGCGAACGCTTCGAGGCGCATTTGCGGGCCCGCGATCTCACCGTGTTCGGCAAGCCGCAGCTCGGGATCATCAGCTTCGGGACGGATGCCTATGACATCTGGGCGGTCTGGAAGCGGATGATGGAACGCGGCTGGACGCCGGGACTGACCTCAGAGCCGCGCAGCATTCATATGATGCTGACCCCGGCGCATGCTCAGGCGGTCGAAGCCTTTTTCGAAGACTTCGACGCCTGCGCGGCGGTCGTCCGGGAGCGGAACGAAGTCTATGACGGCCCGTTCGCGCGGTATTCCTGACCCAACAGAATTGCTCAGGCGTCGGCCGACGGCCGGGCCGCGACCCGATCCATCCAGCCGGCGACATGGGTGTTGGCCGGATCGAGCGGCTGGCCGACACGCGTGCCGAATTTCAGAAACGCAAACAGCATGATATCGGCCAGGGTGAAGCGCTGTCCGACCACGAACGGTCGCCCGGCCATCTGGTCGTTGAGCCAGACAAGCCCGTCCGCCGCCTTCGCCTTCAGGCCGTCCGCGGCCTCGGGCAGACAGCGGAACCGGTCCTTAAACAGATCGAGCCCTTCGGCATAGCGAAAGCCCTGGGTCAGCGGCTCGATGATGTTGAGATCGATCTTGCGGGTCCACATGCGCGTCTGGGCGCGCTCCTCGGGCGTCGTACCGATCAGGGCCGGCGTCGGCTGGAGTTCCTCGATATATTCGCAGATCGCCGTGATCTCGCTGATCATCGTGCCGTCGACAAGCTCGAGAGCCGGAAGCTGGCCCGACGGATTGACCCGCGCGACATAATCGGCCTGACGGTTTTCACCGCCCATCAGATCCACTTCGGTGCGGGGAATATCGAGTGCCTTTTCAGCCAGAAACATCCGCACCACATGCGGGTTCGGTCCGACACTGTTGTAAAGTTTCACGGGCGTTCTCCCCTTTTGCGATCTTCATGACAGGTCAACGATCTGTCGAGACGACGGACGCGGGCGCAACGCGCCATTGGCGTACCCAGCCAAAAACACCACTCAAAGCTGCAATTGCCGTCTCGCAGTCCGGGTCGATCCGGCGGTCTGCGACACATTGTGTTGAATGGTTGGAGAGTACAAGTCCGCTTCCGCCCAGGCGCGGCGCGGCATTGGGCGCTCACGGCGGGCTGAGAGCACGATTCGACTTTGCTTGTCGGGAGGCAACGCTTTCAGTATAGCTCGTAATCCTGACGATAAGTGCGCAGGCCCGGGATGGCGGGCCTTTCCCAAGGGTCACGCCATTCCACGGTGCGGATAATGTTCATTTATGAAGATCTGAAGATTCGGCGCGGCGATGTGGTCGTGTCCAGCACCGACACAACCATCCCCTTCACATGGTCGTTCATTAAGGCGTTCAGCCGTCAGTTCGTCCTTTTTGTCTATGTCTCCTGCATTTTCGGCCTCCGGCAGGTTCTGCCAGGCAAGCGCTACAAGATCGGGTTTTATCCCCGCCGGCCGCGCCCCTGGTATCAGGTTTGGAATGTGACGCGCTTTATGGGCGTGCAGTATTCCGAGGAAATCAGCGACTGCGATGTGCTGTTCTATTTCGAGGACAAGACCCGCAGTACGCTGAAGACCGATTATCTCGGCGTCCCGAACGTGAAGGCCATCAACGGCTATTGCACCGATATCGGCAAGGACAAGGTCGCGCGGGTGTTCGAGGAGGTGTTCGGCTACAGCCTCGAAATCGATCCGACCACGTTTCAAGGCCGCGCGGTGCGCAAGTCCATCGAGAACGCGGCCCATGACGGCCAGATTATCGACTGCCCCATCCCTCAACGCGATGCGGGCGTCGTCTATCAGCGTCTCATTGAGAATTCCTATGACGGCAAGACGGTGCAGGACCTGCGCTGTCCGGTGATCGGCAATGCGATTCCGGTCGTTTACATCAAGAAGCGGCCCATCGATATCCGCTTTGAGAACGAGAACACGGCCGGCGATCTGATGCGCACGGAAGATGTGTTCAGCGAGGCCGAAGTGCGCCGGCTGCTGGTGTTCAGCCGGCGGATGGGTCTCGATTTCGGCGGGCTCGACGTGCTGCGCGACCGGGACAGCGGCCGGATTTTCGTCGTCGACGTGAACAAGACCTGCATGGGGCCGCCGGTTCCCCTCACCTATCTGGAAAAGCACCGGGCGCTGACCCGTCTGGGCAAAGCCCTTATCGATCTCATTGAGGATCACAAATCCTGACGCAGCGCCGGCGCCCGGCTCGGGAAAGGGACTGACCATGGTAACGATCCCCTTCGTGCGCGAGATCGATGTCGCCTATGGCCGCTGCGACCGTCTGAGCCCGCTGATCCGCCGGGTGATCGCGAACAATCCCGGCCCGTTCACCTATACCGGTACCGGCACCTATATCATCGGTACGGGGAGCGTTGCGGTCATCGATCCCGGCCCCCTGCTCGATGAGCATTTCGAGGCCTTGAAGGCCGCGCTCGCCAGCGAGACGGTCAGCCATATCCTGATCACCCATACCCATATCGATCACTCGCCGCTGGCCGGTCCCCTGAAAGCGTGGTGCGGTGCGCCGACCTATGGGTTCGGTCCCCATGGCGCGGGCGCACGGCGGCGGTTCGAGACCCCGCCGCAGGGCGGCGATATGACCTTCGTGCAGGACGTGACTGTTGCCGACGGCGACGTGATCAAGGGCGCGGGCTGGTCCATGGAGTGCGTCCATACGCCGGGCCACACGTCCAATCACATGAGCTTTGCCTTGCGCGAGGAGAACGCTCTGTTCTGCGGCGACATGATCATGGGCTGGTCCACCCCCGTGGTGTCCCCGCCGGACGGCGACATGGCGGATTATTTCCGCTCGCTGCACAAGCTGCTGGCCCGGTCCGATGGGATCCTGTGGCCGACCCACGGCCCGGCGGTCACCGAACCGCGCCCGCTGATCGAGGCGTTTCTGGCCCACCGCATGGCGCGCGAAGATCAGATCGCGGCCTGCCTCGCCGATGGCCTCGCGCGCATTCCGGACATGGTTGCGCATATGTACCGGGATGTGGATCCGGGGCTTCATCCGGCGGCGGAGCGCTCGGTCTTTGCGCATCTGTTGCACATGGTCGAGGACGGCCGCGCGGCGACCGACGGCGAACCGCAGCCCGACAGCGACTACCGCGCGGTCTAGGTCTGAACCTTACCGTTCCTTGGTGGGCAACCGCTCGGCGGGCTGGCGCTCGCGGTCGGCGCAGATCAGCCGCAGCCGCAGAAACTGGGCCGCCGACAGCACCGGACGGCGGGAATCCTCGCCGGTGATCAGCGCACCGATCGCCTCGGCCCGGTCCGGCAGGGCCGGGTGGGACATCAGCCAGCCGAAGGTCGCCGGATTGGAGTCCGTATCGGCCTGATTGATCCGGCCCAGGAACCGGCTCAGGGCCGCCGGGTCGATCCGCGCATCGCGCATGATGTCCACCGCCAGCCGGTCGGCTTCGTGTTCCATTTCCCGCGAATAGCGGGCATTGAGCAGCAATTGCCCGATGCTCAGCGCAAGGCTCCGCCCGCCGAAATCCCCGAACATCAGGTTGAGCAGCACCGAGGTGGCGCCGCCCTCGAATATCTTCTGGCTAGGATGGCGCTGACGCACATGGGCGATCTCATGGGCGATCACCGCGGCGACCTCGTCTCCGCTCTGCGCGAAATCGAGCAGCCCCCGGAACACCAGAAGGCGGCCGCCCGGCATGGCGAAGGCGTTCACCACGTCGAGATCGACCACGGTCACCTGCAGCGGAAAGCCCGCGCCCGCCACCGATTCCATCCGGCCAATGAGGGTATCGAGCGCGCGGCGCCCCAGGCTACCCTCGCAGATCAGGTCCTCAGGGCGGCGCCCGCGCGCCTCGGCATACTGATCGATCAGCGCCGCCTCGACCCGCTCACCGATCCGCGCTTCCCAGGACCGCGGCACCACGTCCACCAGCCAGCGCGACGACAGCGGCACGAGCAGGAAGAACAGCACACCGATCGCCGCGGCCATGGCCAGCATGAGCGACCCCAAGAACCGCACCCGGCGCAGATCGAAGATCCGCTCCTCGCGCAGATGCGGCAGGTGCGCCACAAGCTGACGGATGAAATCCGGATCGCTGAGGGTCACCCGGTCCAGATCGCTGCGGCTGCGGCGCAGGCGCAACTCGCCGCCCACCATGCTGCCGCCCGCGAGTTTCAGGTCGGCCAGCGGCCAGCGCGCCAGGACCACGCCCTCGCGGTCGATCACCACCAGGTCGTCCATCTCCACGCGCACCATCACGGCCACATCGGCGGCGGACTGGCCGTCATGGTAAACGCCGGCGACCGTCTCGAACGGTCCCTCGGTGCCGGGCGCGGGGCGGCGGGTGCGGGTCATGGGCTAGAAGTTTCCGAAATTGAAGGCGTCGGCGAGACCCTCGCCAAACCGCGGGGCGTTCTGGCTGTCCTGGACGATATCGTCCACGGCGTCCACACCCTCGATGGTGAAGCTGGCCGCGATCGCGCCGATCAGGCGGGTGCGCATGGTGACGTTGAACAACAGGGTGATGCCATAAGACGCCGCGAAGAGCATGGCAACCGCCGTGATCAGCACCATGAGGGCCAGCGCGATCACATCTGCATCAACGGCGCTCTCGCCCGGCAGTCCCGCAACCACTTGGACGATCAGCGCGACGAGGCCGAAGGAGATGACCAGGAACCCGAAGGCGCCCAGGGCGAAGGGCGTGACGCTCGCCCGCACCTGGCGGGCCGTCAGATCCGAGCGGAAGCGCGCCGCGCCCAAGGTCAGCCGGGCGATGAAATAGCGGAATTCCTCGGTCCGGTACCTCACCAGGGCATAGTAGAAACCGATGCCGAAGACCAGGGCCGCCCCGGCCCAGACCGCCGGCGAGATAGCATAAAAATCCGCCAACGGCGCCCCGATGGGCGGGTTGTTGATGGCCGCGCCCGGCGCCCCGATCAGCTGATACAGCGACCACCAGCCGAACAGGCCGGCCAGCGCGCCCATGAGCCCCAGGCCGGTGAGCCAGGCCGGCAGCCAGGCGCCGATCAGATCGCTGGCGCGCGCATCGACCTCGAAAAACGTGTTGCCCAGCCGGGTCGTGTTGATCCGGTAGCGCTCCACCGCGACATTGCGCCAGGGATAGGCAAACCCGGCCGTCAGCAGGGTCAGAACCAGCCAGCCCAGCCAGATGGTCATGTAATGAAGGCTCGATCCGTCCTGGCCGAACCGGATGCCGCGCCAGACGGTGCGGGTCAGCCGGTACCGCCGGGCCCGGTAGAGCGCGGCCGGGGCCACCAGCAGGATCGCGCCGTAAAACACCGCCGAGATCAGATCCGCGCCGATATCCCGGGTGGTCGCGAAAAACGCCCCCAGCATGAAGACCGTGAAGGTCAGGCCCAGCAGGGCGAAAACGATGATAAAGCCGAGGAACAGCTCCATGCCCCGGCCCAGATACTCGCCGCTGGCGCCCGCGACCATCACCCGGTGCCAGAAGTGGCGGCGCAGCCGGGTGCGCGCCCAGAAGCGATAGAAGCCGAGGGTCAGAAAGGTCGCAACCGTGTTCCAGAACACCAAACGGGTCAGCCGGCGCGGATCGGGGAAAAACACCACGGCGGACGAGCGGGCCGCGTCCAAAGCCGCATCGGCTTCGGGCGAATAGGCCGGCTCACCGCCGCCGGTGCGGGTCTGCCGCGACGGCCCCCGCCTCTGCCCCTGATCGCTCATGGCCCGTGCCGGTCCTCATCCATCCTCGCCGCAGCGCAAATGCGCCGGCGCCCCAAACCGTGATGGTAGTCGCGCACCGGTCCGGTGGCCAGTCTCCGGGCGGGGCACAGGCCGGCGCGGACGGACAGCCCCCTTGCCCCGCCCGGCCCCGGCCGGTGTGATCACGCTGTCATACAAGGCGCCGATACTCACCGGCCCATCCCATACCCACATGGAGCCCGCCATGCTGAAATCGCCTGTTTTCCCTGCCCTGCTCGCCGGCCTTGCGGGTCTGGCCCTGCCGGGCGCGGCCCTGGCCGAGACCGCACGGGGCGCGGTGTTCGAGGATCTGAACGGCGACGGCGTGCGCGGCGCGGGCGAGCCGGGTGTCGCCGGCGTGGCCGTGTCCAATGGCCGCGATGTCGTGGCGACCGGCGAGGACGGCACTTACCGGATTGCCGTGGAACCGCGCGATGTCCTGTTCATCACCAAACCATCGGGCTATGCCGTCCCGGTCAATGATGACAATCTTCCGCAATTTTATTACATCCACGATCCCGATGGCACGCCGGAGTCGCTTGGCCTGCGCTATGCCGGGGTCGAGCCGACCGGCCCGCTGCCCGCGGCCATTGACTTCCCGCTGATCCGGCAAAGCGAGCCGGACACGTTCAGTGCGGTCCTGCTGGCCGATACCCAGCCCCAGTCCTTCAAGGAACTTGACTACATCCGCGACGATGTGGTCGCCGAACTGGCCGGGACCGACGCCGCGTTCGGCATCACCGCCGGCGATATCCTGTTCGACGACATGGCGATGTTCCCGCGCTACAACGCGATCATCGGACAGATCGGCGTGCCCTGGTACAATGTGCCGGGCAATCACGAGATGAATTTTCTGTCTCCGGACGATGACTATTCGCTGGAGACCTTCAAGCGCCATTTCGGCCCGACGTCCTACTCCTTCGCCTATGCCGGCGTCCATTTCGTCATCATGGATAATGTCGATTATTTGGGCCGCGATGCCGGGCGCGAAGAGCCCCATCCGCGCGGTGCGGGCAGCTATGAAGGCCGTCTGAGCCAGGACCAGCTCGATTGGCTGGCCGCCGATCTGGCGTTTGTCCCAGAGGATAAGCTGGTCGTCCTGGTCATGCATATTCCGCTGACCAATTATAACCGGCCCGATGTGCCCAGCGTCTCGGTCGAGAACCGGCGCGCGCTGTTCCGCATTCTATCCGACCGCAAGCACCTGATCTCCTTTGCGGGCCATCTGCACACGACGGAAATTTTCGACCTGGGCCCCAAGGACGGCTTCCGGGGTGACACACCGCTGCGCCACCATACGCTGGCGACCGTCTCGGGCGCCTGGTGGAGCGGCCCGGCCGATGTCCGGGGTATTCCCCAGAGCCTGCAAAGCGACGGCGTGCCCAATGGCTATAACATTCTGACCGTGTCGGGATCGGATGCGACGGTGCGCTTCGTGCCGGCGGGCCGGCCCGCGACGGACCAGATGCGCATCAGCTTTGATAGTCAGTATCACAACTACAGTGCCGGCGGCTGGCGCGACTATCCGCCCGGCGCCCTGCTCGGCTCGCCCATCTCGATCGACCAGGTCTATTCGACCGATGTTGTGGTGAACTTTTACAACGGCGCGCTGGATTCGGTCGTGACCTATGAGATCGGCGGGTTCGAGCCGGTGGTCATGACCCGGACGACCCGCCCGTCGCCTCTGGCCGAGGAGATGATCGCCCGGCATCAGGACAGTTACAAATCCTGGGTCACCGCCGCCCCGTCGCGCCATATCTGGACCGCGCGCCTGCCGCGCGATCTGCCCGCCGGCACTCATACGGTCACCGTGCGCGGCACGGACGCCTATGGGTTGGAGCATGTGAGTCACCGGGTGCTCGAAGTCACCCGGCGCGACTGACGCGCTGCACGGACGACAGGCCCCATACCGACAAAAAGGCACCACCGAAAAAGGCACCACCAAAAAAGGCCGCCCCACCCGGGCGGCCTTTTCTTCTGAAACCGTCATGCCGGACCAGCGCAGCGCCGATCCGGCATCCAGATGGGATGCCCGCAGACCTTAGTCCGCGCGCATCGCATCGCGGAACGCCCGGATGCGCTTGGCGTTGACACCGACATCCGAAATCCCGACGCGCGACTTGGAGCGAATATCGAGCCGGGTGCGCCCGTCATCCGTCGCCGCGATTCGGATCACTACATCGTCCGTGAACCCGTAAAAGAGCGATGTCTGGCTCGCCTCGATGCGGCCCTCGTCGCCGTCCGCCGTCACGATCGTCCAGCCCAGCGACGAAGCGGCCTCAACGGCCCGGTCGAACACCGCATCGGGTGCCTCATCGAAGAACAGCGGCTGGATATCTTCATAGGCCGTTCTTTGCTGTTCGGCGGTCTCGGCCCCGGCATAGTCCGCCGGATTGGAGGCCCCATCCGCTTCACGCAGCGGAACGATGTCCACAAAAACCGGCGGATTGTCCGTATCGGTTGAAATATCGTGGATCGGCGGCACCGACCGCGCGGTCGCCAGTTGCGGCATGATGAAGGCAAGGAAGCCGCCCGCCAGCACGACGCCGAACAGAGCCGAGATGAGGCCGCCCTTATTCTTCATGAACATGAGCGCCAGAACCGTAATCAAGCCGACCACAACCGTGGCCACGCTGAGATACAACGCCCAAGCCGTCAGGCTTTGCAGCGCGAAGCCCAGATCGAACACGCCGAAGCGATAGCCCAGCGGTGCGGCCAGCGCCATGCCGACCGCCACGATCCCGGCCAGCAGAACCAGCCGTGCAATGATCCCCATGATAACCCCTCTCCCTGTGATGCGTTTTAGGCGCCGATCAGTCATCCACCGTCGGCAATTTATAGTCCTTGAACTGAGCGCGCAGATCGACCTTCTGGATCTTACCTGTCGCGCCGTGCGGCAACGCCTCGACAAAGGCCACATCGTCCGGCATCCACCATTTGGCGATCTTGCCCTCGAGATAGGCCTGGATCTCTTCCTTGGTGGCGCTCTCGCCCTCCTTGAGGACAATGATCAGCAGCGGACGCTCGTCCCATTTCGGATGGGGCAGCCCGATCACCGCCGCCTCGACCACCTTGGGATGGCCGACCGCCAGATTCTCGATATCAATGGAGGAAATCCATTCGCCCCCGGACTTGATCACGTCCTTGGCGCGGTCGGTGATCTGCATGTAGCCGTCCTTATCGATGGTGGCCACGTCGCCGGTATCGAAAAATCCGTCCTCATCCAGAATATGACCGCCCTCGCCTTTCATATAGCGCTTGGCGACCGCCGGACCGCGCACCAGGAGACGCCCGAAGGTCTTGCCGTCCCAGGGCAATTCGTTGCCTTCGTCATCGACGATCTTCATCTCCACCGTGTAGGGTGTGCGTCCCTGCTTGCAGCGAATGTCGAGCTGGCGTTCCCAGGGGAGCTGATCCATGCCGGCCTTGTATTCCGACAGGGTGCCCATGGGGCTCATCTCGGTCATGCCCCAGGCATGAAGGACGTCCACGTCATATTTGCGCTTGAAGGTGTCGATCATGCTGCGCGGCGCGGCGGACCCGCCGATGATCACCCGGCGCAAATGCGGCAGCGGCTTGCCGGTCTGCTCCAGATACTGGAGCAACATGAGCCACACGGTCGGCACCGCCGCCGTGATTGTCACTTTTTCTTCGTCCAGAAGCTGATAGATCGACTCGCCGTCCATCTTCGCGCCGGGCATCACGAGCTTGGCGCCGGCCGCCGGTGCACCGAACACGATGGCCCAGGCATTGGCGTGGAACATCGGCACCACCGGCAGCATGACATCGGAGGATTTCATGGCGATGGCGTCGGCGCCGTTGACCGTGAGGGCATGCAGAACATTCGAGCGGTGCGAATAAACGACGCCCTTCGGGTTGCCCGTGGTTCCCGAGGTGTAACAGATGCCGGCGGCGGTGTTCTCGTCGAACCGGGGCCAGACGAAATCCGCGCTCTGCTCGGCCATCCAGTCCTCGTAGCAGACCGCATTCTTGAGCGAGGTGTCCGGCATATGCGCCCGGTCGGTGAGGATCACGACTTTCTTCAGCCGGCTGATATCCGCGGCGATCGCTTCGATGATGGGCACGAAGGTCAGATCGACGAACAGCAGATCGTCCTCGGCATGATTGATCAGATAGGTGACCTGTGCGGGGAAGAGGCGCGGATTGAGGGTGTGGCACACCGCCCCGAGACCCATGATGCCGTACCAGACCTCGGCATGGCGCTGGGTGTTCCAGGCCAGGGTGGCGACCCGGTCGCCGTAGCCGATACCCAGACCTTTCAGGCCGTTCGAGACCATCCGGGCGCGCTCATGCAGACGGGCATAGGTGGTCCGCTCGACCGGTCCCTCGACCGTGCGCGTGACAATCTCCTGATCGCCGTGATTGCGCGCCGCGTGGTCAATGATCGTGTGGATCAGCAGCGGCCAGTCCTGCATCAATCCGTACATGGACATTTCCTCTTTTGTCGGGCCCTCTGTCGCCGCAGCGCGAGGGGCCTGTTCATCCCGGTTGCGGTCCGCGCCGCCGGCGCGGAACAGGCGCCCAATGGCGCCCCCGGTCAGCGGCGGACGATACGTCAGGGCCGAACTTTATCGCGCGGGGCTCCAGGCGCCAAGCGGTACCGCCCCGCACACGGCATCGGGAGACCGTTATGCGCCCGTGAGAATGGCCAGGGCCTCGCCGGCCACAGCGTCGAGCGGGCGGGCGGCGTCGAGCCGGGTCCAGGTCATGGCGCCCAGATCGTAGGTGAGCTGGCGGTCGACCACCGCCGGCGTTGCGTCGGACACGTCGCCCCGGCGTGCGGCCACCCGTCCCGCCATAGTGTCGCGGTCCGCCTCGAGCCAGAACGCCGTCAGGGGTACATCGGCCTCGTGGCACAGCGTCTCGACCGCCGCGCGCTGCTCGGGACGGGCGAACACGCCGTCAAGGATCACCGACTGGCCGGCCGCCAGCACGCGGCGTGCTTCATCGACGGTGTAGCCATAAATGCGCGGGCTCGCCTCCGGCGCATAGGCTTCGGGCGGCAGGGTCTCGCCCGGCGCCACCCCGAAGGCACGTTTGCGGATCTCGTCCGTGCGCAGAACCACCGCCCCCGCCGGGCCTTCAAGATGCGGCGCCAGGGCAAAGGCCAAGGTCGATTTGCCGGTCCCCGACAGACCGCCGACGGCGACGAGGCGCGGGCGGACCAGGCGGAGCAGATCCACCGCAAGCGCCACATAGCCGTCCGCCATGTCGATCAACCGTGCGCGTTCGGCCCCGCCGATCCGCCCCGCCCGGCCGATCACCGTCTGCGCCGTCACATGGGCGCGGATCGCGGCCCGCATGGATAGGTACAGCGGCAACAACGCCAGGCCGTCCTGGGCGTCGCCGCGGTCCTCTCCTGCAAGGCCCGCCAGATAGGCGTTCAGGATCCGGTTGGCGAAGGGCTCGAGCCCGCGCTTGCGGACATCCATCAGCAGGAACGCAAGGTCATAGAGCGTATCGATGCAGGCGATGTCTTCGCTGAATTCGATGCAGTCGAAGGGCATGGGCCGCCCCTGGCGCATCACGATATTCGCCAGATGGAGATCGCCGTGACAGCGGCGCACATGGCCCTTGCCGGCACGGGCCTCCAGGAGCGCAGTGTGGCGCGCATGTTCGGTTCGTGTCCGGCCGATCAGGGCGGCTACAGGGCCGGGCCTCAACACGCCCTCATCGGCGGCAAAGGCCAGATGCTCCGCACTCGACGCAATAACCCGGCCCGATGCCGCATCCCAGCCGCTCGTGCGGCAGCAGGGCACGGTCCGGTGCAGTCGGATCACCGCCTCGGCCAGCGGGGTGGCCTGATCCAGGCCGAGCTGGCCGCGATCGGCCATGACCGACAGCATATCGGCCTGATCGAACCGCTCCATTTCGAGCACCCACTCGACCGTCTCGCCGGTGCCCTCAAGGGCCAGTGTCCCGTCGGGCGCGGCGGTGACGGCGCGCACGCCGCGATAGAGCGCCGGCGCGGTGACCCGGTTGAGCACCAGTTCGGTGTCCAGCACGGCTTTTCGTTTCTCAAGACTGGTGAAGTCGAGATAGCCCAGATCGACCGATTTCTTCATTTTGAAGGCGGACGGACCGGCCAGAAAAATAACCGCCAGATGGGTCTCCATGACCGTAAAGGCCTCCGGCGCCACGCCCCACCAGGAGGCGTGTGAGAGCGCCTCGATAATCGTTTCCTGGCGGTCGGCGTCGGCGCCTCGTTTCATGGCCGGTCCTCTCGGATTGGTCCGCTCACGTTAAAGCCAGATCGTTTTCAATGAATTCACCGACCGGCTCCTGATGGGCCATGACATCGGCGTCCGGATAGGCGGCGCGCACGCGCTCTTCCACGTCATCGGCGATCCGGTGGGCCTCGCGCAAGGTCAGATCCGGATCGAGTTCCAGATGGAACTGGATGAACAGATCCGCGCCCGACCGCCGGGTGCGCAAATCGTGCATCCCCAAAGCCTCCGGATGGGACAGAATGATCTCCTTGATCCGCATACGGTCGTGATCGGCCATTTCCCGATCCATGAGCTGATCATAGGCGTGCCGGACGATCCGCGCAGCAGCCAGGGCGATCACCACCGCCATGGCAAAGCCGAACAGGGGATCGGCCATGGCGAAACGCGGATCGCGGGCCAGCCAGACCGCGCCCAGGGCCGCCACATTGACGGCGGCGTCGGTGGCGTAATTCGCGGCATCCGCGCCGATGGCCAGGGACCGGGTCCGCCGGTAGACCCAGATCTGATAGCCCGCAAGCCCGAGCGACAGCGCCGCCGAGCCCGCCAGAACGCCAATCGCCACGCCGCTGTTCTCGACCGGCGCCGGCGTCGCCAGCCGCTGCACCGCCTCCCAGCCGACATAGACGGCCGAGACCACCACCAGCGCCGCACGCCAAAGCCCGGCCAGGGCCTCGGCCTTGCCATGACCGAACCGGTGATCGTGATCGGGCGGCTTGAGGGCATGGCTCACCGCCAGAAAGGCAACCGCCGAGGCCATCAGATCCAGCAGCGAATCGGCCAGCGACCCCAGAATGGCGACCGATCCGGTGGCAAGCCACGCCATCAGCTTGGCGACCACCAGCAGGCCCGCGACAGCGACGGCGGCGATAACCGCGCTCTGGCGCAGCCTGCCGCCCGGATCGGTGTCGCCGGCGCTGGGGATCACGGGAACACGCGCCCCGTATCCCACGGCTGGGCGGCATCGGTCCGGGAGAACACCAACCGGTCATGCAGGCGGAACGGGCGTTCCTGCCAGAATTCAATCCGCAGCGGGGTGACCCGGTATCCCGACCAGTGCGGCGGGCGGGGCACGTCCTGTCCCTCATACGTGGCTTCGATGCGTTCGATCTCGGTCAGAAAATGCTCCCGCGTAGGCAGCGCCTCGGATTGGCGCGAGGCCCAGGCACCGATCTGGCTGCCGCGCGGCCGGGTCGCGAAATAGGCGTCGGCCTCGGCGGCACTGACGGGCGCTACCGGACCGCGCACCCGCACCTGACGGTCCAGGCTTTTCCAGAAAAAACACAATGCTGCCTTGGGCTGGCCTCCCAATTGCAGGCCTTTGGAACTCAAGGTGTTGGTGTAAAAGGTGAAACCATCATGTCCGACATCCTTGAGGAGCACGACGCGCGCATCCGGCATCCCGGTCTCATCCACCGTGGCCAGGAGCATCGCATTGGGGTTGTTCGGCTCTGAGGCTTTCGCTTCAGTGAACCAAGTGTCGAACAGGGCGAACGGATCGTCGGCGGAAATCAGAGGGGTTTTGGCATCCTCAGTGCGCAGTTCCATGGCAAACCTCACAAGTTTGAGCGTTCTGGCTACTGCCAACCGGCTGTTAGGGCAAGACTGACAGATGATGCCGCATGCTGGTGGAAACCAGCCGCAGCGCGCTGTGCCGCACAGGTCCGTCTGTCCGGAAAAACAGATGATCGAGGACGAACACACGGTATGATTCTCAAGATGGCGTGTGAGATCGATGGAATGCGGACGCGGGTCCGGGCCCTGGCCCTTCTTGGCGGCGTGCTGGTTCTGACCGGCGGTCCCTTTATGGCGACGCCGGGCTGGGCCCTGCCGGCGCTGCGCGGTGCCATCGTGGCCGATCCCGAACTGGAGACGGAGCCGGCCGCCGAGGAGTCCGGCGCGATCAACAGCCCTCTGCCTGGCGCCCAAGCGCCCGAGCCGCCCAGGACCGGGAGCCTTGTGGCGGTCCCGCGGCCCGTGATGCGCCCGCGCTCGCTGTCGCCCGTGCGTGCCGCCGAGACGGCGCTGCCCCCTGAGATGACCTCGGCCGCCGCGCCAGTCCGTCCGATCGCCAAGCCGGTCACCCGCGCCGACGCCGTGCTGTCGGATTTCGGCTGGCCCGACTCGTCCGCGCCCGACTCGTCCGCGCCCGAGGCGCCCTTGCCGGCCGCGCCGGATGCCACGCCGCGTCCGGCGATCAAGCCCGGCTCCGCGCCGGCCCCGGCCTCTTCGGTCGCGATCAAAGACCCAGTCCCAGCCCCGGCTGCCGAGACGCCGGCTGCGCCAACACCGGTTCCCACCACGCCGACGGCCCGGCGCGAAGCTCAATTCGCCGCCGGGGTCGCCGCCTATGATGCCGGCGACTATGCGGGCGCCTATGAGTTGTGGAAGCCGCTGGCGGACAGCCATGACCTTGCCGCCCAGCGCAACATCGCCCATTTGCTGCGCACCGGCATGGGGGTCGAGAAGGATCTGGGCAAGGCCCGAACATACTATGAGCGCGCCGCGGAGCGCGGGCTCGTGTCGGCCCAGGTCAATCTGGGGCTTCTCTATCTCAACGGGGAAGGCGTCGACGCGGATTCCCGCCAGGCCGCCGAGTGGTTCTACAAGGCCGCGCGGGCCGGCGACCGCAACGCTCAATTCCTCATCGCCCAGCGCCTGGAACAGGGCGACGGGGTGACGCAGGATTTCAGCGCCGCCCAGGCCTATTACGCCGCCGCCGCCAGTGCCGGGCACACCGAAGCCCTTGAGGCCCTGGCCCGTCTCGGGATAGAGGACGAGCCGGCGGATCTGGGGCTCACCCCACCCGCCGACACCGGGGCCCCGCCCGCTCCCGTCGCCGCGCCGCAAGCGCGCGTGGCGGCGGCCTCAAATTCGCCGCGCGCGGGGGCCAGAAGCCTGTACGGCGGCACCGGTCTGGAAGACCGTTGATACAGTAAGCATACAAAAAGACGGCCGGACTTGGCGGGGACACGGACGGACCATCAGGACGCGTCAGGGGTTACACGGGACAATGCGCAATCCATATGAGGTTTTGGGAGTCGCCTCTTCGGCCAGCGAAGCGGAGATCAAGACCGCCTATCGCAATCTGGCCAAGCAGCTCCATCCGGACGTGTGTCCCGACAACACCCGGATTGTCGAGCGCTTCAAGGAACTGACGGCCGCCTATGACCTGCTGAAAGATCCGGTGCGCCGGCGCCGCTACGACCGCGGCGAAACCGATCTGTCCCGGCCCTCCCGACGACGCTCTCCGGCGACCCGCCAGCGCGCCCGTCAGACGGCGGACGGTCCGGGGCCCGGCGATCATGCCAACGCCGCCTGGAACTGGACCCATACCAACGGTCAGGCCAGCGGAGCTGCCAATGGCCATGCCCACGGCACGGATCATGTGAACGGCGCCAATGGCGCGCGGGCGACCGTCTATTCCGACATGTTCGCGGACATCTTCAACAATCTGAAGTCCCAAACCCGGCGCGATGGCGCGGTGCGGGGCGTGGACCGGTCCTACCGGCTCAAGATCAGCTTTCTGGACTCCGTGAACGGCGCGACCCGGCGGCTGCGGCTGGCCGAGGGGCGCCGGGTCGATGTGCATATCCCGCCCGGCATTCGCGAAGGCCAGCAGATCCGCCTGCGCGGCGCCGGCGGTCCGGGGGAGGACGGCGGACCCGACGGCGATGCGCTCATCGGCGTCGAGATCCAGCCCCATGCGCATTTCGAGCGCCGCGGCGATGACATTCATCTGGAATTGCCGGTCTCCCTGACCGAAGCGGTGCTCGGCGGGCGGATCAAAGTGCCGACCGTCGTCGGCCCGGTGCAGATCACCGTGCCGCCCGGCTCCAACACCGGTACGATCCTGCGGCTCAAGGGGCGCGGTGTGAGCGCGCGCGGGGTCACGGGCGATCAGTATGTGACGCTGAAAATCGTCCTGGCGGATAATCCGCCCAAGGATTTCGTTAAAACCATCCGCCGCTGGGCAGAGCGCTGGCAGGGCAATGTGCGGGCCGCCCTGGGACTGGAGTAACCGGTTTACTCGGTCCGCCCGGTTTCCTTCACCGTGTAATTGAGCGGCAATCGTCCGCCATCGGCATAAAGGCATTGTCCGGTGACATAGCTGGCGTCGGGCGAGGCCAGAAACTGCGCGATGGACGCGATCTCGTCGGCCTCACCGATCCGCCCCAACGGCGTGCGGTCGAGGACGGTCTGGCGCCATTCGGCGTTGCGCACGACCTCCTTCAAAACATCCGTATTGATGCTCCCCGGCCCGATCGCATTCACCCGGATGCCGTACCGCGCCAGGGCCAGCGCCATAACGCGCGTCATTTGATTGAGCGCGCTTTTCGAAACCGCATAGGGCAACTGGTCGGATGCCGCCAATACGGCGTTGACGGAGGACATGTTGATGATCGCATAGGACCGGTCCTCATCCGAATTGGCCTGAGCGGCCTCCTCTTCGATCTGCCGGACCATCTGCCGCGCCACCGCCTGACTGGTGAGCAGCGGCGCCTTTACATTGACTGTCATCACCTTGTCGAATTCGGCTTCGTCCAGGTCCAGAAATTCCGCCGGCGCCACAATGGCCGCATTGTTGATGAGGACATCGACGCGGTTGTAGGCGTCCTTGGTCGCGGCCATCAGATTGTGAATGTCGAGCTTGCTGGACACATCGCAATGGACGAACAGGCCGTCCCAGCCATTCGCCTTGATCTCTTCCTGCGCGCTGCGCCCGGCTTCATCGTTGAGGTCGGCGATGACGACCTTGTAGCCGACCCGGGCGAACCGCCGGGCACAGGCCAGGCCGATCCCCCGCGCGCCCCCGGTGATGATCGCCACTTTGTCGCTGCGTGCCATATCTGACCTCCCGGACGCGCCGATGAGGCCCCAATAGACCCCGGATCGGAAAACGCGCACGAGGATGGCTCAGACACCCGTGCTGTCAAGCCTTGGCAAGGGAGCGCTTCGGGACGATTTTAGTCAGGGAGGATCGTGCCGGGCGCCGAAAAGCCCGCGCGGCACAGCCGGAAAATGAGCCCGATGCGCAAGGAGGCGGCCATGAGCAAATATGAAACCGGCCTGGAGAAATCCCCGGCCAATCACCGTCCGCTCTCGCCGTTGAGCTTTCTGGAGCGCTCCGCGGCGACCTTTCCGGACCGGACCGCGGTCATCCATGGCGACCGGCGCACGAGCTATCGCGATTTTTATGCCCGTTGCCGCCGGCTGGCCGGTGCGCTGACCCGGGCGGGACTCGGCAAGGGCGACACGGTCGCGGTCGTGGCGCCGAACATTCCGGCGATGCTGGAGTTGCACTATGGCGCGCCGATGATCGGCGCGGTGCTCAATGCAATCAATTATCGTCTCGACGCGGCGGCTATCGCCTTCATTCTGGACCATGGCGAGGCGCGGATCGTCTTTGTTGACCGGGAATTCTCCGGTCTCGTGAACGATGCCCTGGCGCTGTGCAAAGCCAAACCCATTGTCATCGATATCGACGACCCGGATTATGACGGACCCGGCGTGCGCATCGGCGTTCAGACCTATGACGATTTTCTGGCCACCGGCGATCCGGCATTCGAATGGGCCTGGCCGGACGATGAATGGGACGCCATCGCGCTGAACTATACCTCCGGCACCACGGGCAATCCCAAGGGCGTCGTCTATCACCATCGCGGCGCCTATTTGTTGGCCATGGGCAATGTGGTGACCGCCGGGATGAGTCAGCACCCGGTCTATTTGTGGACCCTGCCCATGTTCCACTGCAACGGCTGGTGCTTCACCTGGTCGCTGAGCGTGGTGGCCGGAACGCATGTGTGCCTGCGCCGGGTTGAGGCGGCCCGCATTTTCGAGGCCTGCGCCGAACACGGCGTGACCCATCTGTGCGGCGCGCCCATCGTCATGGGCATGCTCGTCAATGCTAAGCCGGAGGAGCGCCGCCCCCTGCCCGGCACCGTGGATTTCTACACCGCCGCCGCCCCGCCGCCCGCCTCCGTGATCGAAGCCATGGAATCCCAGGGCTTTTTCATCACCCATCTTTACGGCCTGACCGAAACTTACGGGCCCTCGGTGATTAATGCCTGGCACAGCGAATGGGATGATCTGCCAGCGGACGAACGGGCCCGGGTCAAAGCGCGCCAGGGCGTGCGTTATCAGGTGCTCGAAGGTCTGTCGGTGCGCGACCCGGAGACCATGGCCGAAGTGCCCAAGGACGGCGAGACCATGGGCGAGGTCATGTTCCGCGGCAATGTGGTCATGAAGGGCTATCTGAAGAACCCCAAGGCCACAGAGGACGCCTTTGCCCATGGCTGGTTCCATTCGGGCGATCTCGGCGTCTGGTATCCGGACGGATATATTCAGCTCAAAGACCGCTCCAAGGACATCATCATCTCGGGCGGCGAGAATATCTCGTCGATCGAGGTGGAAGACGCCCTCTACCGGCACCCCGCCGTTCTGGAAGCGGCAGTGGTCGCCAAGCCGGACGAAAAATGGGGGGAGACACCCGTCGCCTTCATCGCCCTGAAACCCGGGTACAAAGCGACGCAGGACGAGATCATCCAATTCTGCCGGGACAACCTTGCCCACTACAAGTGCCCGCGCTATGTGGTGTTCACGGAGTTACCGAAAACCTCGACGGGCAAAATTCAGAAATTCCGCCTGCGGGATATGGTGGATGATCTGTGATCGCGCCACCGTTGCCTTGGAGCGAAGGCCGGAACCGAATAATCCGGTTCCGGCCTTATGGTCACCAAGAGGACGGGGCTGTCCGAGCCGTATGGTCAAAAGATCCTTAAATCCGCAATGCTCTCATGCGGATTGTTCGGATACGGCGGATCGGAGAGCCGTCTGGGGAGTTGGAAAATGGGAGGCGGTCTGCGGCGGGGTGCCGGGCCTCTTAGGCGATGCGTTGTCGGAGGCGTTCGATTTCCTCCTTGAGGCGAAGCTTCTGCTTCTTCAGTTCGGTGATTTTCAGGGGATCCGCACTGGGATGCTGAAGTTCATGATGCAGAACTTCGTCGACCCTGCGGTGCTTGTCGGCAAGTTCAGAGAGATGGGAATCAAGAGCCATATGCACCTCCTACATTACGACCTCATGAGTAAATCACGGCCCGTTCGGCTTGTCAGGATGAAATCGGCAGGCCCGGCTGAAAAAGCGTTCAGGCCCAAGACTCTTGCTGGAATGACAGGCACACAATGACACACACACCGCGTCTCATCGTCGGGATCAGCGGCGCTTCGGGCGTCGTCTATGGCATCAGACTGCTGGAAATCCTCCGGGAATTGGGCGTGGAAAGCCATCTGGTTGTCTCGAAGGCAGCTGAGATGACTCTTGCCTATGAAACCGACAAAACCGCGAAAGATTTGTCAGCGCTCGCTCATAAGCGTTACGCGGCCGGCGACATGGGCGCGGCCATATCGTCCGGATCCTTCCCTTCGCTCGGCATGGTCATCGCCCCGTGTTCGGTCAAATCCATGTCCGAAATCGCGACAGGGGTGACCACGACACTGGTCACCCGGGCCGCCGATGTCACGCTGAAGGAACGCCGCCGGCTGGTCCTGATGATCCGGGAAACCCCGTTCCACACGGGCCATCTGCGCTCCATGGCGGCGTTGTCGGAAATGGGCGCCATCATTGCGCCGCCGGTCCCGGCGTTCTACACGCGCCCCACAACCGTCGATGAAATCGTCGATCAGTCCGTCGGCCGCGTTCTGGACCTGTTCGGCCTTGAGGCCCGGATCACGCGGCGCTGGGGCGAGGATATCGAACCCGGCCGGCCCGACCGGAAGACCGCCGACGATGTCTGAGTCCCCCAACGGGGCGCTTACGGACGAGTTCTGGGCCTGGTCCCTCGATGCCTATGCCCGCGCGGACGTGGCGCGCCGCGCACTGGCGCTTCAGGACGAGGCCGGCGCCAATGTGAATGTGCTCCTCGCTTGTTGCTGGCTGGCCCAGACCCGCGGGCAGGCCCTGAGTCCCGAAGCCCTCACCGGCGCGCTCACGGCCATGAGCGACTGGTCGGGCGCGGTCACGGGGCCCTTGCGCGGCGTCCGCCGGGCCCTGAAACCGCGCACCGAGCCCGGTTCGCAAAGCCTGCGCGATGCCGTCAAGGAGAGCGAACTGGCGGCCGAGCGCATCGAGCAGGCGATTCTGTGCGCGGCGCTGGCGCCGGCCCCAATGACCGGCACCGGCACTGAGTCGGTTCCGGATCAGCCCGATCATGCGGCGGTTCTTGCCCTACGAAGCCTTCAGACTTACGCCGCGCTTCTGCCGCAGTCCCATGGTGACCTAACGTCAACGCGCGAATTGCGGGCATTTGTTAACGCGGTGTTCGGACTGGACGGGTAATCTGTCACAGACTTGCGGGTTTGATGGAAGTGCGTTAACCACTTGCGGCTGCATCCAAAATGGCACAGCGGCAGAGTGAAACAGTTGGGTTTGACCGGCGATGATCCTTGACGACGACAAAGGACTGCGTGACCGCCTTCTGGCTCTCAAGATTGAGCACCGAAGCCTGGACGAGGCCATTATCGACCTGACCTCGGCGCGCAGCGCCGATCAGATCAAAATGCAGCGCCTGAAAAAGGAAAAGCTGCAACTCAAAGACGCGATCACACGCATCGAGGATGAGCTGTATCCCGATATCATCGCGTGAGCGCCAGCGCGCCCGCTGACGATTTGCGGGCGCGCCTGACCACATTGAGCAGAGACTCGCGCTCGAATCCCGCCTAATGGTGAAGTAAGTCTTAACGGCTTTGGGCCCCGCCCCGGAGCCATCGACGCTTCTCGCCACCTTCTTGCCGGACCCGCGCGCGCCATGTCGCCTGATCAGCCACCCGTCGCCGTCATCATGGGCAGTCAGTCCGACTGGTCCACCATGCGCCATGCCGTCGATATCCTCGACGCGCTGTCGGTGGGCGTGGACGCGCGGATCGTCTCGGCGCATCGCACGCCCGACCGGCTGACCGCCTTTGCCAAGGGCGCGCGCGATGCCGGCTTCAAGGTGATCATTGCCGGTGCGGGCGGCGCGGCCCATCTGCCGGGCATGGCCGCGGCCATGACACCGCTGCCGGTTCTTGGCGTGCCGGTCCAATCCAAGGCGCTGTCGGGTCAGGACAGCCTGTTGTCCATCGTCCAGATGCCGGCAGGCATCCCCGTGGGCACGCTTGCGATCGGGACGGCGGGCGCGAAGAATGCGGCGCTGCTGGCCGCCGCGATTCTCGCCCTTGAGGATTCGGCCCTGGCCGCGCGGCTCGATGCGTGGCGGGCGCGGCAAAGCGCGGCGGTGGCGGAGCGGCCCGTGGACGAGGATCCGAGCGATGCCCCGGCGGGCGCGGTTCAGGGGGTCAAGACAACGCCATGAAAGACAAGCATCGCGGACCGGTGGTCGAACCGGGCGGCACGATCGGGATCCTGGGCGGCGGCCAGCTTGGCCGGATGCTGGCCCTTGCGGCGGCTCGCCTGGGGCTCAGGGCGCACATCTATTGCGAGGAAGCCGACGAGATCCCGGCCGCCGATATCGCGGCGTCCGTCACCACCGCGCCCTATGACCGGGAAGAACCGCTGCGGGCCTTTGCCGATGCGGTCGATGTGATCACGCTCGAATTCGAGAATGTGCCCTTCGAGACGGTTCAGTTTCTCTCCGAATTGAAGCCGACCCGGCCCGGCGCACGCGGCCTGCGGGTGGCCCAGGACCGGCTTCAGGAAAAAACCTTCCTCAACGGCATCGGCATCCCGACGACGCAGTTCTCGCCGGTCGGCAATGGCGGCGAGCTGGTCACCGCGCTTCAGCGCATCGGCGTGCCGAGCATTCTGAAAACCCGGCGGCTGGGCTATGACGGCAAGGGCCAGATTGCCCTGTCCAGCCTGACCGAGCGGGAGATGGCCTGGGAGACGGTCAAGCGCGCGCCGTCGATCCTGGAGGCGCATGTGCCGTTCGAGCGCGAGCTGTCAGTGATTGTCGCGCGCGGGTCGTCCGGTGAGGTCGTCACCTATGACATCGCCGAAAACGTCCACGACAATCATGTCCTGCGGCGCACGGCGGTGCCGGCCCGGCTGGACCCCGCGCAGGACCGGGCAGCCCATGAAATGGCGGCCCAGATCGTCAGCGCGCTCGACTATATCGGCGTCATGGGCGTCGAATTGTTCGAGATGAGCGACGGCGGCCTCCTGGTCAACGAAATCGCGCCGAGGGTTCACAATTCCGGCCACTGGACACTCGACGGTTGCGCCGTGAGCCAATTCGAGCAACACATCCGGGCCATTGCCGGCTGGCCGCTCGGCTCGACGGACCGGCACTCGGATGCGATTATGGAGAACATTCTCGGTGACGAGGTCGCCCATTACGCCCGCCTCCTCGACCATGCCGGCGCGGCGGTCCATCTTTACGGCAAGCGCGAAATCCGCCCAGGCCGGAAGATGGGGCATTTCACTCAGCTTTTGCCGCTGGGCCAACTGGCCGGCGGCTGAGCGACGAGACGACGGACCATGTTGAGCAAACCCCTGCTAACCGTCCATGAGACGGCCGCCCAATTGAAGGTCAAGGAAAGCACGGTGCGCGCCTGGATCCGCGATAAGAAGTTGCGCGCGATCAAATTCGGGCGCGAATGGCGTGTCGCCGTGATCGACCTGGAAGCCTTCCTCAACGAGAACGCCAATAAGGACGCCCCGCCCCGGTGAGGTTCGCCCCGGTGAGGTTCGCCCCGGTGAGGTTTACCGCGTCCGGCCGCCCGGATAGCGCAGGGTCGCCAGAACCGCGAGCGGCGACGGCAGTTTCTCCATGGCGCCGCGCACCCGGGCCTTGGTCTTCTCGAAGCTCATGACGCCTTCGATGCGCCGGTCGAGAAACGCCCAGGTCTCGGCGCTGTCCGGCGTTTCATCGGAAAACCAGGCCAGCACCGTGGCGCCATAGACCGCGCTCAAGGTCGCGCGCTTGGTGTAGAAATTGAAATCGGTCGAGGTGTCGCCGATCGTCCGCCAGATCCGGTCGCAGGTGCGTGCGATGTGCCGGGCCGCCTCGCTGGCATGAACCGGGGACGCCAGGAACTGGGACGCGCGATAGGCGGCTTCTTTATGGGGCGCCATCGCCTCGATCCGGGCGCGCACCGCCCAAGTGATCTTGTCGCGGATCCGCATGGTCTCCAGATCCATCTCCGCCAGGCGGGCCGCCATGGCCTCATCGTCGCGCAAGGCCAGATAATCCACCAGATCCGCCACCCCGCGGGGGAAGGCCCGGCGTTGGACGGCCCGGTCATAGCCCGCTTCCACCGCCGCCCGGCGCAGCACATCCAGGCTCCAGCCCTCGAACGCAGCCAGATCGATCGCGCGGTCCAGGATCGCGTCCCGCGCCGGTGCCAGATCCGCGGTGCCGTCCGCCGTGCCGCGCGCCCCGTCGTTCGGATCGTCGTGCGGATCGCTCATGCGCTGTCTCCCTCGCCCTTTTGGTCACCCTCGTCCTCTGGGCCGTTCTCGTCCTCGCGATGATGCACCCGCTCGGTATCGAACATGAGCGTGTCCATCGACGCCATGCGGTCCGGATAGAGGATTCCGTCCAGATGATCGAGTTCATGCTGGATGACGCGGGCGTGAAAGCCCTTGGCCTCCCGCTCGACCGGTTTGCCGTCCGTGCCGACACCGCGATACCCGATATGGGTGTAGCGCGGCACCCGGCCCGTCAGGCCCGGGATCGACAGGCAGCCCTCCCACCCGTCGGCCTTCTCATCGGACAAGGGTTCGATCACCGGATTGATCAGCACGGTCAGAGGCGCGATTTCGGCTTCGTCATCGCTTGAGGAGCGGCCCGGCGGGGCGAAAAACACGATGAGCCGCTGGGACACATGGACCTGAGGCGCGGCCAGGCCCACGCCTTGGGCGTCATGCATGGTCTCGATCATCTGCGCGGCGAGACGGTCGATCTCCGGCGCGGTCGGATCGTCAATGGGAGCCGCGATCTGGCGCAGCACGGGATGGCCCATCCGGGCGATTTTGAGCAATGTCATGGGTTTTCCATACGCGCTCGCGGGCTGACTGGTCAAAGAGTCCAATGGTCACCGCCCGCCAATCCGCCCCGCGCGCCCGATCCGCACGAAACCGGCGCCCGCGCGTCGCCTGTGCCGCGATCAGGCTGGACAGGCGCGGTGCCGCGGGCTATACACCATCTCCCGCGCCGTTTCTGACGGAGCGGCAAACTGCGTTGGACGGGGCACCCATCGAACCTGGGTCCGCCCTCCCGTCTTGTCCAGGGGCTCCGCCGTGCGGCGGCGCGCATCCCGAAAGCCGCTGAAACTCCAAAGGGCGGCTTATCTCCCGATGCCCTGACGCCCTTGAACCAGACGGGATTGAACCAGACGGGACCGCCTTTACGGATCTCGTATCCGC
>CAZHDI010000019.1:33169-48823 GCA_964531285.1 uncultured Alphaproteobacteria bacterium
TTGAACCAGACGGGATTGAACCAGACGGGACCGCCTTTACGGATCTCGTATCCGCCCGCCGGCGCACCGTGAGTAGATGTGAGACCGAAGGAGCAACCGTGCAGATCATCGTCCGTGACAACAATGTCGACCAGGCGCTGCGCGCCCTGAAGAAGAAAATGCAGCGTGAAGGCGTATTCCGGGAAATGAAGCTGCGGAACTTCTACGAAAAGCCGTCCGAAAAGCGCGCCCGCGAGAAGGCCGAGGCCATCCGCCGGGCCCGCAAGCTGGCCCGCAAGCGCGCCCAGCGCGAGGGTTTGCTGCGCTGAGGCGCCGCGCATTTCCGGTTGGACGAGCCAGTTGGACGAAAGTGAAACGCGGTGCCCCAGGCGCCGCGTTTTTTGTTTGGGTGGGCTCAGGTCGTCAGATGGCCCTTGCCGGGGACGAAATTGGCCTCGATCCGGATGCCGTCCGGGTCCTCGAACAGAACCGACTAATAGCCCGGCGCCCATTGGTCCTCGCGCGGCGCCCGAATGATCAAGGCCCCAAGGCTTTGGGCGATCTTGTGGATCCCGTCGACATCCTCGCGTGAGCGCGCCCGGAAACAGACATGATGGAGGCCAACGCGGGTCTGATCGAACGTGCCCGGAGCCTGCGCCGGCGCGATGGCAACGCCCGTGCGTCCACCGATGCCGGCCCGCCGCTAACCCTTCACCCGCTTTTTCATCGGGTAACTCGGCGCGGTGCCGAAGCCGGAGACCGGCGCGCCCGCCTGGGCATAGCCGCGGTCGGTATAGAACCGGTGGGCGGTGGTGGTGCTGACGAGGGTCAGTTCCTCGAAGGCCAGCGCGCTGCCCTTTTGTTCGATCCGCTCCATCAGGAGCTTCGAGACGCCTTGGAAGCGCGCCTTGGGCGCGACATAGAGCAGGGTCACCTCGCCCGCATTGGAGAGCGCGCCGATGCCGACGATCTCCTCGGCGATCTCGGCCAGGTAGATGTGATTGGCCGGCGAGGAGATCCACAGGCGCACATGCACCGGGGTCTTGTTGGCGAGCCAGTCGCGCAGCGTCTCCGGGTCGTTGTTGTGGTCCGCCGCGCACAGCTCCTCGATCGAGGCGCGCAGGCACGCGCAGGCCGCGACCGCGTCCTCGGGCCGGGCGTCTCGGATCGTGATGGTGGGGGCCTGAAACACGGGCGCTGCGTCGCTCGACTGTTGGAGGGCACGCGGTCCGCACCGGGAGCGGCGCCAGGGCCCGGACATCGGTCTGGGGCCGGCGCGCGAAATCTCCCCGGCATGGCCGGGCTCACTCATAGACCTATTAGGATTCGGCGCCCCGCAGGATGCCGAAGACATCGCGCAGCCGCGGAACCTTGCCGCCCCGCAGGATCGACCGGCGGAACAGGCGGCCCATCAGCCACAGCACGAAGCCCGCGAACAAAACCATCATAATGGCGGTCCCGACAAGCTCGAAAAGCGGCGGATCGGCCGAGACGCGCATCATCATGATGAAGGGACTGTAAATCGGCACCCAGGACAGGATGACGGCGATCAGCCCGTTGGGGTCGCGCGGAATGAAGAACAACACGCCAAGCGGCAGCATCAGCACCAGAATAAGCGGTGTGAGGTAGGACTGCGCGTCCGACAACGCGTTGCACATGGAGCCGACGGCCAGGAAGATCGACGCGTAAATCAGATAGCCGATCAGGAAATAGAACAGGAAAAACGGCAGGAGCGGCGTCGAGAGCAACAGATCGGTGATCGGCGCGCCGACCTCGCTCAGCCGCCCGGGCAGGATCTGAAGGACCCCCAAGGTCCCGCCGATCAGCACCGACACGGTGGTCAGGCCGAGCCCGAGGACGCCGATGAGCTTGCCGATCATCAGTTGGTGGGCGGTCACCGAGGACAGCAGCACCTCGACGATTTTGTTGGATTTTTCCTCGATCACATTGGTCAGGAGGATGTTCGCAACGGTGAACACGCCGACCCACAGGATATAGGCCAGCGCGAACGGCATATAGAGTTCGATCTGATCCTTGAGGCTGACCGCCCCGCCCCGCTCGGTCTTGCGCGGATCGAAACTGCGCACCTCGACGGCCAGATCCTGCACCGTCCCGATGGTCTCGCTGTCGATGCCCCGGCGCTCGAATTCGCGCTCGCGCAGGGCGTCGTTGATCACCGAGCGGAAGCGCTGGCGCAGGTCGTCATTGGCCAGATTGGCGCTCCAATACTGGACCGTCTCGCCTGACCAGTCGGCCCCGGCCACGCTGTCGGGGATCAGGACCGCGGCGAACAGGTCCGCACCGCCGTCCGGCCCGTCGATTTCTTCGCGGCCGGTCAGATAGGGTTCCAGCGCCGCGGCGATGTCGGCCAGGGGCGCGCCCGTGTCGATCTCAGGCGGCAGATCCACGCGCACGAAATTCCGGCGCGGCGCGGTAAAGGGGATCGCGGCATCGCCCAGATAGGGCGCCACGGCCTCCTGGGCCCGTTCCAGGCCGCCGGCCGCCATGAACGCCTCGACCTCGGCCTCGCCGACGGAAACCGGCACGAACACCGGGTCCACCCGGCCGTCCGCGATGGCCTCGGGATCGGCCGCGACCCGGGCATACAGCGCGAAGGCCCGCACGGTGAGCGCCCGATGGTCGGCCTCGAAAGCGGCGTCGATCCGCTCGGCAAAGCCGCCCGCGCGGTCCACCAGAACATAATGGCGCACCGGGGCGGACCGCTCGATCAGGACCGGAATGATCGCCCCGAGGCCCACAAAGATCGGGAACATCAGGATCGACAGCCAGAACCCGCGGGTGCGGATGTACTGGACATATTCGCGCCGGGCGATGAGCAGGATCTGACTCATCGGTACTGCACCTCCCGCGCGGTATGGCCGACCAGGGCCACGAACACCTCATGGAGGCTGGGCTCGGACTGGTCGAAATGCGACAGCCGGATGCCGGCGTCGAAACAATATTTGAGGATCGCCTGGGGATCGGCGCCCTGGCGGATCTGGAGATCCCAGCGCGCCGGATGATGCTCGACCGGCAGGACGGAGATCACGTCCGGCGAGGCCGACAGAGCCGCCACATCGTCCGGGCTTTCCACCCGCACCCGGCGGGGCAGCATGGCGCGCGCCTCGCCCAGCGTGCCGTGAAAGACCCGCTGGCCGGCGCCCAGAAGCAGCAGCCGGTCGCATAGACGCTCGGCGTGCTGCATGACATGGGTGGAAAAAATGATCGTGCGGTCCTGACCTTTGAGATCCAGGATCATGTCTTCGAGAACCTGCTGATTGACCGGGTCCAGGCCGGAAAACGGCTCATCGAGGATCAGCAGTTCGGGATCGTGGGCGATGGCGGCCAGCACCTGAACCTTCTGGGCCATGCCTTTGGACAGGGCCTCGACGCGTGCCTTGGCGAAATCCTTGAGCCCGAAGCGCTCCAGCAAGTCCATGGCCCGGCGCCGCGCCGCGCCGCCGCTCATGCCCTTCAGACGCGCGAAATAGGCGATGGTGTTGCGGGCGGTCATCTTTTTGTAAAGGCCGCGTTCTTCCGGGAGATAGCCGATGCGCCGGCGCACCTTCAGGGCGCTGTCAGCGCCGAGAATGGCGACCTGACCGCTGGTCGGCTGGATGATGTCGAGCAGAATGCGCAAGGTGGTGGTTTTGCCTGCTCCGTTGGGGCCGAGAAACCCGAAGATCGAGCCGCGCTCGACGGAGAAGCTGAGATTGTCGACAGCCTTGAAGGCTCCATAGGTCTTCGAGACCTCCGAAAGCTCCAAGATAGCCTGCCCCACGGAACACCCCTGTGTTGATCGCCGCGGTTCCCCCTCCCAGAGACCGACGGCGCCAACCGGCGCGGAGGAGACACGGCCGTCTCCCAACAAGGCTTCGGGGCGCCGGTTCCCCGAAGGCCGCCATAGTGGCCGACCGGGGGCCTGCGAATCAACGAATCTTCAAGATTTTTTGGGGCTATCCCGAACGAAACGCGATCATCGCCACGGGCGTGTGTTTTGCCGACCGTCACCCCTTGGCAGGCGCCGGCGGATCCGCAGGCTCCCACAACTCGAGCGGATTGCCTTCCGGGTCGAACAGATGCGCAAACCGGCCGTTGGGATAGGCCTCGGGATCGATCGTCACCTCGATACCGCTGGCCCGCAACTGGGCCACCATGGCATCGAGATCGCGCACCCGGAAATTGAGCATCCAGGTCTTGGACCGGTCGGGACCGAAGTAATCCGTCCCCGTCTCAAAAGGCGCGAACACCGTGGTCCCGGCCTCCTGAGACCACAGAGTGCAGTCGTAATCGCTGGGGACCGGGTTGACGCCCAGATGGGTCTCGTACCAGTCCGCTAGCGCCTTGGTGTTCCCGGCCCGGAAGAAGAATCCGCCGATGCCCGTGACCTTCTCCATGACGCTCTCCCGATGGGGCCGCGCTTACTGCGCGCCCGGCAATTGATAATAGACCGCCGCGCCGGGGCCCAACGGCAGGGCGAGCACGATCCACAAGACGGTCAGCAACAGGCCCGACAGCAGCATCCAAAGCGAGTACGGCACCATGGTCGCGGTCAGACTGCCCAGGCCGAAATTCTTGTCCCAGCGCTGGCAGAAGGTCAGGATCAGCGGGAAATAGACCATCAGCGGCGTGATGATGTTGGTCGCGCTGTCGCCGACCCGATAGGCCGCCGTTGTCATTTCCGGGCTGACGCCGAGCAGCATCATCATCGGCACCATGACCGGCGCCAGCAGCGCCCATTTGGCGCTCGCCGAGCCGACGAACAGGTTCACCAGACCCGCCATGAGAATGAGGAAGCTGAGCAGAATGGGCATGGGCAGGTTCGAAGCGCGCAGCGCGTCGGCGCCCTGCACCGCGAAAATGAGCCCCAGATTGGACCAGTTGAACATGGCCACGAAATGGGCCGCCGTGAACGCCAGCACCAGATAATAGGCAAGATCCGCCATGGACTCCGTCATCATGCGGACGATGTCGCGATGGCCAGTGACGGTGCCCGCCGCCGCGCCGTAAGCCCAGCCGCTGGCCAGGAACAGCACGAAAAAGGCCGCCACCAGCGACTGATAGAACGGCGACAAGCGCGCCTCGGGCTTGGCCGCCTCGTCATAAAGCGGCGTGCCCGGCCCGAGCACGAAAAACGCCCACAGCGCAATAATCCCGAGCGCGGCCAAACCGGCAAAGCGCAACCCCCGGCGTTCGGCGTCCGTGAGCGGCGCATCGGCCTCGGCGGCCATGGCCGTGGTGTCGTCCTGGGGGGTATAGCCGCCCAGGCGCGGTTCGATGATCCGGTCGGTGACGAACCAGATGACGGGGAGATAAAGCACGGTCAGCCCGGCCATGAAGAACCAGTTGCCCGCGATATTGGCATCCCAGGTCGGCACGATGGTCTCGGCCGCCGCTTCGGTGATCCCGAACAAGAGCGCATCGAGTTGGCCCGGCAGCAGGTTCGCCGAAAACCCGCCCGAAACTCCGGCAAAGGCCGCCGCGCTCCCCGCCACCGGATGGCGCCCGGCCGCGGCATAAAGCACACCGGCCAGCGGGATCAGCACCACATAGGCCGCGTCCGCCGCGAGGTTCGCCATCATCGCGACGAGCGCGACGGTGGGGGTCAGAAGACCGGTGGGCGCCTTGCGCACCCCGGCGCGCATGGCGCTCGCGAACAGGCCCGAGCGCTCGGCGACCCCGGCGCCCAGCATCACCACCAGCACATAGCCCAAGGGGTGGAAGTGGGTGAAGGTCGTGGGCATCTCGACCCAGAGTTTTTGAATGTTCTCAGGCGACAGCAGGCTGACCGCGCGGATCACGAGGGCCGAGCCGTCCTCACCGGTCTGTGTGGGATGGAGCGCCGACAGTCCGGTCAGGGACGCAGCGATGCTGATGACGACCAGGCCCGCAATGAGCCACAGGAAGATGAAGACCGGATCGGGCAAGCCGTTTCCGGTGCGCTCGATCCATCCCAGAATGCCCTTCTGTGTCTGCGTCCCAGTGTCATTACCGCCGCTCATGCCCGCCCCATCTCGATCACATTACGCAAGCGGTGAGAATGTCGGAAAACGGCGGGCGAGGCAAAGGCAGGCAGTTCGCTCACGCCGCCGCCGGGTGGCGATCCTTCTTCCAGAAGAACAGCAGATAGATCACGACGACCCACAGCGCCCAGATCGAGGTGTTGATAAAGACGTTCATCACCACCGAAACCGCAGTTCCGTTGAACTCCAGCAGGGCGGCGGTGACCGGGCTGCGCGCGTCCTCTTCGATGGCCTCCAGCGCGGCCGTCGCGCCCACGACGATGACGGACTCCCGCACCGCCATCAGCAGGAAGGTGAGCGAGCCGATCACGTAGAGCGCGAAGCCGGCGAGCTTCAGGCCCAGGCGCGCGGTGTTGAGGAAATAGAAGATCGCGACCACCATCGCGAAAGTGATGGCGATCAACTGCCCCATCAGGACGATGATTTGGCCGATGGCCGCCTCAGCGATCTGAATCAGTTCGAACTCGCTCATGGGCTCCGCTCCCGTCGCATTCTCGCGCAGAGTACCAGACCGGCGCCGGTGACCAAGCCCGCTTGTCCGCCGGGCATCCGCTCTATCTATTGGACATGGGACGAACACGCGAAGGAGACGATCATGCGCACAACCGTGATGGCGGCCCTGGCCGCAGGACTTGCGACACTGCCGGTGGGCGCCGCGGCGGACGATGTAGCGCCAGCGGACGATGCGGCGTGTATCACCCTGTTCGATTTCGACGAGACGGATGCACTCGCGGCCTGGGACACCACCAATGACAATGTGATGGGCGGCAAGTCGAGCGGCGGCCCGGCGGTGACTGACGGCACGCTGATCTTTTCCGGCGTGACCAATACCGACGGCGGCGGGTTTTCCTCGATCAAGGCCGAGGTCGAGGACAGGGATCTGTCCGGCGTCACCGCGTTCCGCATCCGCTATCGCGGCGACGGACGGTCCTATTTGTTCAGCACGGAAACCGGCGAGACCCGCTGGATCTTCATGCGTATTCAGTATTGGACCGGGTTCGACACATCGAGCGGCGCGGGCTGGCAGGAGGTGAGCCTTCCGGTCACGGACTTAAACGCTCATTTCCACGGCGAGCCCATCAAGGAACGCACATTCGATCCGGCCCGCGTGAAGGATTTGGGCTTTTTCATTTACGATAAGCAGGACGGGCCGTTCGAGCTTCAGGTGGATTGGATCAAGGCCTGCCGGTAGACGCTCGATCCAGCACGAAGACCACCAGATCGCCGAAAGGCCCCAGCAGTAAGCGTCCGGTGAACCCGTGGTCCGTCAACCTGTCAGGCGCGCGTTCACCACCGCACCACCGCGGGTGATCAGCGTGTCCTTGACGATCTCATCGTCCCAGTCGATGGCGAGCGCCTGGGTTTCCTTGTCGATGAGGGGGGTGAGGAAATTCACCAGATTGCGCGCATAGAGCGCCGAGGCGTCCGCCGCGATGCGCCCGGGCATGTTCACATAGCCCATGATGCGCACGCCGCCGGTCTCGACCACCTCGCCGGGCCGGGACAGCGGGCAGTTGCCGCCCTGCTCCACGGCCAGATCCACGATAATGGAGCCGGGTTTCATCGTGCCCACCATCTCCTCGGTCACAAGGACGGGGGCGGGCCGGCCCGGGATCAACGCCGTGGTGATGACGATATCCTGATCGGCGATGGTCTTGGCGATGAGCGCGGCCTGGGCCTGTTTGTACGCGTCGCTCATTTCCTTGGCATAGCCGCCGGCGGTTTCGGCCTCCTTGGTCTCGTCGCTTTCGACCATGACGAAGGTGGCGGCGAGGCTCTCGACCTGCTCGCGGGCGGCGGCGCGCACATCGGTCGCCGAGACCCGCGCGCCCAGGCGCTTGGCGGTGGCAATCGCCTGGAGACCGGCCACCCCGGCGCCCATGACGAAGACCTTGGCCGGCGCGATGGTCCCGGCGGCGGTCATCATCTGCGGCAGCGCCCGGTCATAGAGTGCGGCGGCTTCGAGCACGCCCTTGTAGCCGGCCAGATTGGCCTGGGACGAGAGCACGTCCATGGACTGGGCGCGGGTGATCCGCGGCACGAATTCAAGCGCCATGGCGGTGACGTTGCGGCTGGCCAGGGCGTCCATGCCGGGGCGGTCCCCGAACGGATTGAGCATCGCGATGAGGATGCTATCGGGCGCCAGGGCGGCGGTTTCTTCCGGCGTCGGGCCCTGGACCTTGAGCACGATATCGGCGCCCGCCACCGCGGCATCGAAGGACAGCGCGATGTCCGCACCGGCGTCCCGAAAGGCCGCGTCGGGAATCCGCGCCTCGGCCCCGGCCCCGGCTTCGACCGTGACGCTCGCGCCCAGATCGATGAATTTCTTGACCGTTTCAGGCGTGGCGGCCACCCGGGTCTCGAACGCACGCTGCTCTTTTGGAATGGCGATTTTCATGGTCGGGCCCCGGATGCTGTGAAGAGAATGGGTCGCGGCAGGTCCATTCCGCGATTAGCGGAACAGGATCGCGACCACGATGCTCGCGACGACAACCAACGCCAGCGCGATGAACCAGTTCATGCCCAGCGCCAGCCACATGGTCAGCCACGCGACCAGAGCCCCGCTGAGCAGCGTGCCGATCTTGGTCATGGCCATGAAGCCGTCCCAGGTGCGCTCGTGCTCGCTGATATCCATATCGCCCTTGCCGCCTGTCATCTGTGCCCCGCTGTCCTCGTTCCGCGAATGCTGGTCCTGGTGCGTCATCGACCCGCTCCGACTGCTGAAAATGCCGGCGGACTATAACAAAGCGCTTTTTGCCCGCAACAGCACAGACCCGGCGGCTGCCGGTCAGCGACGGCCACGGCTGGCGGGGCTGGAGTGATCCCAGTCGGTCAACAGCGCCCGCAATGCGGCTATAAACGCCAAGGGTTGATCAAGCATGACATGATGCTGGGCTTCCGGGATTTCCACAACCGGCACCGCATGACCCAGCAATCCGAACATGTAATCCCCGATCTTGGCGGGGAAAATCGCCGAGGACTGGCCGTAAAAGATGCCGATGCGCGAATCCATGGCGCGCAGCCGGGCGCTCATATCGTCCATCTCGAAGCGCCGCCACACGCCCGGATCGAATTTCCAGGTCCAGCCACCCTCGACCTCGCGTAAGGAATGCCGGGCCACATAATCGACGATGTAGAGATTTTCGCAGTCCTGGGGCGGGGCCAGACGGAACCGGGCCAGGGCCTTGACGAGATCGGGATACACCCGGGTCGGGCGAGCATCGCGGGGCGGCCCGCCCCGGTCCACATCCGGCGGGGTCACAGGCGAATCGACGATCACGATGCCGGACAGCCGGTCGGCCGCCCGCGCGCCCGTCAGTATGGTGACGAACCCGCCGAAACTGTGCCCCACGATGAGCGGGAGCACCGGCGCATCGAAAAAGCCCGCGTCCTGACAGACCGCCAGCTGCTCGTCGGAAAACTGCTCCAGGGAATAGTGCTCGCGCCAGCCGCTGTCGCCCATGCCGGACAGGGTCATGGCCGCCACATGGTAATCGCCGGCCAAGAACGGCGCGATGAAATCCCACCAGTGCTGGTGCGCGCCATTGCCGTGGGCCAGCAAGAGGCCCGGCTTGCCGGCATCGCCCCAGACCTGATAGCGGATCGTCGTGCCATGAACCGCGACGCTGCGTTGCTCCCCCTGCTGAGCGATCGCGCGGGTAAACCAGGCCGGTGCAGGCGGCGCCGCGCCGGCAAAGGGCGTAAGCGGCCCGTCGCGCGATCCTTCCGGGATCGGACTGACACGCGGCGCGTCTTGATGGGAGCCGTCTGCCGTCATTCTGCTCCGTTGTCCCCTCGCCTGCCGCCGGTTCCGATATCCCCGGGCCGGCCTAGCCGCCGCGCGGCGCACCGACCTTGAAGATCCCGGTCCCGGCCATCACCGTCCGGTCGGCGACCCAGATGCGCCCGCGCACCGTGATCAGCCCGTCGTCCTCGCCGACGATTTCGCCGGTGCCCTCGACCCAGTCGCCCATGCGGGCGGCCGACACGAAATCCGTCAACAGGCGTACCGTAACCCAAAACCGGTTCGGATAGCGCATGGAGACCGCATGACCGAACGCCGTGTCGGCAAAGGCCATGAGCATCCCGCCATGGCAGTTGTTCATGCCATTGGCGTGGTGTTCGGCCACATAGAACGCGCGGATATAGGATTCCCCTCCGTCACGGCGCTCATAGATCGGGCCGATCTGACGCCCGAACCCGCGCACCCAGTTCATCTGGGTGAAGCCGGGCGGGATCGCGTGGGCCTGGTCTTCGATCAGATCGTCGGTCATGCCACCGGTCCGTCGATGGGCTCGGGGGTCGCGTGCCAGGTCAGCCAGGTGCCGTGGGGATGGCACAGCGCGTGACGGGCCGACGCCGCGTCCTCGTGATAGCGCGTGATGGCCACCGCGCAGTCCGGCCCCGGCGTGCCCTCATAGGCAATGCGAAACACGGGACGGGTCCGCGCGGCCGCGCGCAGCGCATCGTCGATCATGGCGCGCACCGTGTCCGGCATCTGATAATGCACCAGCGAATGATACACGCAGACCGGCTCGCCCTCCGGCGCCTCGGCCAGAAGGCCGGGCAGCAGCGCGGCGGCATCTCCGGCGCGGACCGGCTCGGGATCGGCCAGGGCCAGCGCGATGGCGGCATCGAGACGCTCGGTGCGCTCGACCTGTTCCGGCCAGATCAGCGCCCGCAGCCAGCGCCGGGTTTCCAGGTCCCGCAAATCGACCGGGCTGATCTCAAGGCCGCAGCGGTCGGCGACAGCGGGTTGTCCGGGCCCAAGCGGCAGATCGCCTTCGGCGGCACAGCCGATGCGCACCGCACTGTCGGCATCGCCGATCGTGCGTCCCTCGCCATAGTCGTAAAAGAACCGGTCCCAGAGCAAATTGAGCCCGGCGCTCGGTCCCAATTCGATCATGGTCAGGGCACGGCCCTTCACCGCGTCGCTGACCAGATGGAAGGCCGGCAGCAGACAGGCGCAGCGCCCCACTTCATTGGTGTTGGTGCGCCGGGTCGAGACCAAGGCCCGGATACGCGCTTCATGCCGGATACAATAATCGTGGAACGCCTGATAGGCGCTTTCGGGCGCATCAGGACGGTCCGTGAGGGTCGGATAGAACCGGGCGAGCGCGGGATCCGGATCCTCGAACAGCAGGAGATACTGGACAGCGGCCAGGATCAGATTGGCGGCAGGTTGGCCCGGTGTGGCATCGGCGGCCATGGACAGCAGCGCATCGTCCTCGCAAATCCCCCGGCAGATCACCGTGTAAAGCGGCGAGACAGGCGGCGTGTGCACGTCTTCATAAAAGCGGAAATGCTTGATCAGGCCCTCTTTGGTCCAAGCCGTCATGGTTTACTCCGCTGCCGGAACGCCTGCCCGCGCCATCGCGTCGGCCTGCCGCGCGGCGACCTGATCGATGTCGAAATTGTCGATGGCATCGTTAAACAGCCGGTAGAAATTCAGTTCGGCGCCGAGATGGAGATACACCGATCCCAGACCGATCGCCGCCCGGTCCATGAACACGAATTCGCGCGGCGGCGTCACCGGCCCATGCTTTTTGAGCGCTTGGTGGACCTCGAAGGCTTCCCGACGGCCATAATCGCCGGGCGCCGTGCCGTCGGCGATGCTGCGGACCCGGTCGTCGAGCAGCGGGCGGTAGATGAACCCGGCCCAGATATTCAGGGCATCGATCAACTCGTTGGAGAGATTCTTGAAGCCCCAGCGCTCATAGGCCGAGACCAGAAGATCCCGGTCGTCGCGCTCCAGGCCCCGGTAGAGATCGACCACGCCTTGCACAAACTGCGGCGGGAAAATCCGAACACAGCCGAAATCGAGGAGATTGATACCGACCGCATCGCCCTCGCCGCGCACGGCGTAATTGCCCAGATGGGGGTCCCCGTGAATGACGGCATACCGGCTGAAGGGCAGCCACCAGGCATGAAACAGCGCGCTGGCAAGCGCGTTGCGGACCTCAAGATCGGCGGTCTTGGCCGACAGGATCGGCCGGCCGTCAAGCCAGGTCATGGTCAACAGGCGCCGTGTGGACAGATCGTCGATGACCTCCGGTACGGTGATCTCCGGCCGGTCGGCCAGCATCTCGCCATAAAGGCGCATATGTGCCGCTTCCCGGTCGTATTCGAGTTCCTCGCGCAGGCGGTCGCCCAGTTCCGTGGCGATTTCGGCGGGATCGATAGCGGTATCCATGCGCCGGTAGATGCTCAGCAGCACCCCCAATTGCGACAGGTCCGCTTCGACCGCCGACTGCATATCCGGATACTGAAGTTTGCAGGCCAACGCCCGCCCGTCATGATGACGCGCGCGATGGACCTGACCGAGCGAGGCGGCCGCGGCGGCCGCCTTGTCGAATTCGGCGAACCGGCTCATCCAGTCCGTGCCCAGTTCCGAGCGCATCCGCCGGCGGACGAACGGCCAGCCCATGGCCGGAGCATTGGCCTGAAGCTGACCCAGTTCCTCGGCATATTCCGGCGGCACCAGATCGGGCACCGTGGCCATGATCTGCGCGACCTTCATGAGCGGGCCCTTGAGCCCGCCGAGCGCGGCCCGCAGATCCTCCGCATGGCGCGCATGATCGGGACCCCGGCCCATCAGCCGGGTGCCGGCAACCCGCGCTGCCACGCCGCTCATATTCGCGCCGACACGGGCCATGCGCGCGACGCGCCCGCCCAGGCTGGCCTTATCTTCAGACATCGCTGTCCTCCAATTCGTCCAACATGCGCTCGATCAGATGAAGTCCCCGGGCCCAAAAATCCGGATCATGCGCATCGAGCCCGAACGGCGCCAGCGCCTCGTCGAGGCGGCGGGTCCCTCCGGCAGCCAGAAGATCGAGATAGCGCTCGGCAAATCCGTCCGAGGCCTGCTCATAAACGTCATAGAGGCTGTTCACCATGATATCGCCGAACGCATAGGCATAGACATAGAACGGCACATGGATGAAATGGGGCACGAGGCACCAGGCGGTCTCGTATCCGGTCACATCGACCGCCGGCCCGAGGCACGCCGTCTGGGTTTCCACCCATAGGGCGCTGAAGGCATCGGGCGTCAGTTCCCCGTCCCGCCCGGCCAGATGGACCGCCTTTTCGAACTCATAGAACGCAATCTGACGGCAGCCGGTGGCGATCTTGTCCTCGACCTTCGCCGCCAGAAGACGGCGCCGGCGCTTGGGGTCGGGCTCGGCATCGAGCAGGGCCCGGAAGGTCAGCATCTCGCCGAACACGCTGGCGGTCTCGGCGAGGGTCAAGGGCGTCTGGCACAGCACCGGCCCCAAGGGCGCGCACAGGGTCTGGTGGACGCCGTGGCCCAATTCATGGGCCAAGGTCATCACATCGCGCGGCTTGCCCTCATAATTGAGCAGGATATAGGGATGGGCGCTTGGCACGGTGGGATGCGAGAAGGCTCCGCCGTCCTTACCCGGACGAATGCTCGCATCGATCCAGCGCCGGTCGAAAAACACTTGCGCCGTTCCGGCCATCTGGGGCGAAAACCGCCCGAACGCATCGAGCACCATGGCCTGGGCCCGGTCCCAGCGGATGGTGTCCTCCTCGCCCGGCAGCGGGGCCGTCCGGTCCCAGAACGCGAGGCGGTCGAGCCCCATGGCCCGGGCCTTCCAGGTATAATAGCGGTGCGACAGGCGCGGATAAGCCTCGCGCACAGCCGTCGCCATGGCCTCGACCACGCCCTCGTCCACATCGTTCGCCAGATGACGGTGCTGGGCCGGGGTCGTGAACCCGCGCCATTTGTCTTCGGTCTGACGGTTACGGATCAGGGTGTTGTAAATGAGCGCGAAGGTCGGCAGATGGCTCGCCGTCATGGCATTGATGCCGCGGCCCGCGGCCTCGCGCCGGGAGCGGTCGGCATCGGACTGGCGCTTGAGCGCCTCGGTCACCGTCAGGGACTCGCCAGGCAAGTCCACCCGGGCACTGACCATCACCTGATCAAACAGGCGCAGCCAGGCATCGCGCGCGGTCTGGTCCTTCTCCACCGTGAGCTTTTCGAGCGCCGGTTCCATCATGAAAGGCCGGCCCGAGCGCAGGCGCCGCAGCCAGGGCAGGTAACGCGCCAGATCCGGGGCGTGCTGATAAGCGGTCATCGCCGCATCCGGCAGATCCGCCAATTCCAGTTCGAAAAACACAAGGCCGCTGTAAACGCCGGTCAGCCGCCCCTGCACATCGGCAAAAAGCTTGGCGACCGCCGGGTCGGTGCTGTTAGCCGCGAACAACAGCCGCGCATAACTGCCCGCCCGTCCGGCACGATCCTCCAGCGCCTCATAGGCCCCGATCGCCTCGGCCAGCGCGGCGGCATCGAGGCTCGACACACGGCCCTCATAACGCTGGGCGAACGCCGGACCCTCGATCTCCAGACGGTCCAGATCCGCGGCAATGCGCGGATCATGGGGCCCGGCGTAAAGATCGCTCAAATCCCACTGCGGCAAATCGGCGGCTCCGGCCGCTCCCGCGCCATGCTCGGGCGCGTCGGAAACTGACATCTCGCATCCTTAAGTGACAGACTCTCAACGACCTTATCACCGGCCCTTGTCGCCTGAGCAAATCCCTAGGCCAAGCCTTGATCCACCCGGGCACTCAAACCATCCAGATAAGACCAAAGGCCAGCAAAACCATGGGTCAGGCGCTTATACGCCAATTCGTCGGCACGCAGGGCGGCCAGGTCGTCGCGCAACAGGGCCGCAAGCCGCGCACCGTCCTCCCGGGATTCCAGGACACTCAACGGATCGACCGCAATCTTAATGGTGAACAGCACATCGCCGCTCACCGCCAGCTTGTGCAGGGTTTGATGTTCGACGCGCAGATAGGCGGCGGGCGCCAAAGCCGGATCGGACACGCCGGCACCGGTGGCGTCGGGATGAAACAGGCCCGGATCCGTGCACAGCGACCAATTCTGCCGCCAGACCGGCGCGCCAGGGCGCAGCGCATGGAAAATCCGGTTGATCCGCGCCGCGAGCCGCTCATTCACCCCGGGCACCGGGTCATGCACGGCCTCCAGGGGCCGCCCGAATTTTTCGGCCAGCGACCAGTGGGAGGGAAAGCACAGACACGCCGCCGCAAGCCGCCAGGTGCCGTCCGGTTCGGCCCGCATCAGAACCAGGTCTTCCGGGACCAGCAGCCCGGCCAGAGCCAGCGGCGCCTCGGCCCAGTCGGCGATGGCCCGGGTCGTGCCGGTTGCCCCGCAGGTCACCAGCCGCCCCGCGCCGGTGCCGGTCACCTGGAAACCGGGCAGGCCATGGGCGCCCAGATGATCAAGCACCAGATCGAGCACCTCGGCCTGGGCCGCCAGCGTCGCGGGCTCGGCGCGCAAGACGTCCGCCCGGCGCGTCGCCAGGAGATCGGCCTTCAGCGCCAGCGCCTGGGGGGTGCGCGCATCCCAGTCGATCCAGTGCGCGGGCCCGCGGTCCGGCCAACGCTTTGGGTCGAGGGGCTTGAGGCCGATGGTGAACGGCCGCGACGAGCCGTCGAACGGTGTGTGACGCATGGGGCCAGTCTGACAGATCGCATGGGGCTTCCAAAAGCCGAGACAGACCGATGTGTCAGCGATTGCATTTCGCCGGCCAGCGACTACGCTCGCGAGAGTTTCTGAGAGGCTTTTTGGAAATGCGCTGTAAGGCGCATTTCCAAGTGCCTGGCCGGCCCA